>DASWCJ010000115.1:0-27046 GCA_036390155.1 Anaeromyxobacter sp. | reverse complement strand
CAACCACGTTTCTCCGGTTCTCCCGCATCACAAGCTCATCGCATACGGGGTCGCTCGCGACCTCCTCGTGGCCGTGCTTCGGTGCTCCATCCGCGACGCGAAGCTCCGCGACGAGGCGGTTCGCTCGGCCAAGTCCGCCTGTCTCAACTGCGCCGAGGGCGCAGGTCGGGTCACGCGGGCGGACAAGGCACGCGCGTTCGCCATCGCGCGCGCCGAGGCGGTGGAGGCCGCGGCGGCGGTGGAGATCGCCGCCATGTGCGGCGACACGGCGGCCGCGTCCGCGCTCGACGTCGCGCGGATCGCGGACCGGCTGGTCGCGCTCCTCACTGGGCTCTGCCGCCCCTGAGGAGCCCGTCGAGGTCGGGCTCGGGCCGCTCTCTCTCCCGCGCTACGCGACGAGCGCGGCGAGGTCCGGCGCGGACAGCGGCCCGGACGCGTGCATCGTGATCCGCTCGCCCGCGACCTCGAGGTCGAGCTCCAGCGCCGCCTCGAACCGGATCCGCGCGAGGCCGATGCCGCCGCGCGAGTGCGGGTCGTCCTTCATCGCGGCGAGATAGCCCTGCAGCGGGTTGGCGTGCGCCCGGGCGCGGTCGAGCCGCTCCCGCAGGACCTCGATCTGGTCCGCGTGCGCGTCGTTCGACACCGAGATCCGCACCCGGCCCGTGCCGCGGTCGAGCTCGAGCTTCACCTCGATGTCCGACGTGGCGGCGTTCGCGATCGCGTTCTGCACGAGCTCGTGGGTGGCGAGGGCGAGCTGCTCCTCGCGCGCCGCCTCCGGGCAGACGTGGATGCAGAACTTCTCGACGAAGCGGCGGAGGTCGTCCACGACGTTCCACGACGGCCGCATCCGGAGGATGAGGACCGCCTCGGCACCCGTGTGGCTCCTGGTAATCATCCGCTCACCTCGCCCGCCCCCCGACAGCCTGTGTTTGCAAGGAGGGCGCCCAGCGACCGTGGTGGCGCCTGTCCCTGAATCCGGTGACTTAGGCGCCGCCGCGGAGGGGTCCTCGAAACCCGGGGGGTTACGGAAGCGGGTCGGGCCGCCCGCGCATGCTCAGGGCCCCGACTCACGCAGCGTCGTGATCCTCGCACGGTAGTACCTCCCGAGGAGGTCGCGCCGGTCCGCGCCCGCCGCCGCGAGCCGCGCCGCCCCTTCCTGGCAGAGCCCGACGCCGTGTCCGTGCCCCGTCCCGCGGAGCACCACGCTCCCGTCCTCGTCCGCGACCTCGAAGCGACCGCTCCGGACGACGCCGCGCCCGACCGTCGCGTCGAGCGCCCGCGCGAACGCGTCGCCGGAGACGCGCCAGGAGCCGTCCGCCGCCTCGACGCGCGAGACCCATCCGCCGGCGCCCCGCGAGAGGACGAGGTCCGCGGCGCGGAGGGAAGCCGGCACCACGCCGGGCGCGCTCCCGGAGAGCGCGGCCCGGGCCGCGCCCGCGACCCGCGCCGGCGAGAGCGCCGCCTGCCACGCCGGGCCCACGCAGCCGTCCTCCGCGCTGCGCCCGCCGCTCGCGTCGGAGCCGAACGCCTCGCGCGGCTCGGCGGTGCGGCCGCCGCACGACGCGTGGAACGCCGCCGCGGCGATCGCCCCCGACGGGAGGACGAGCACCTCGCCCCGGGTCGCTCGCGCCGCGCGGGCCGCCCGCGCGAGGTGCCTGGGGCTCGCCGCGCCGCGCAGGAGCTGGCAGTGGGCGAGGTCGCACAGCGCGCCGCCGGGGTGACGATCCCGGGCGGCGAGCGCGTAGGAGCGGACCGCGACCGCGAGCGCCTCGAGCGCCGCCGCGGGCGTCCCCGGCCTCGCCTCGGACGCGACCACCGCCGCGACGTACGCCTCGAGGTCGCAGCGGGCCCGGAGCGCGAGCCGCCCCTCCCGCGCCCGGATCGCGAGCGCGCAAGCATAGGTGCGCGCGGGCCCGGACGCCGGCTCCACCCGCCAGGTCCCGGAGGGCAGCGAGAGCTCCGCGGCGGGCACGCCGTCGACGACGAGCGAGTCCCCGCGCGCCGCCACCGACCGGACCGCGCCGTCGCCCCGGACGACGAGCGCGCGCGGCGCCTCCTTCCCGAGGAGGTCCACCGCGACCGTCGGGCCCGCGGCGAGCGCCAGCGCGAGCGTGGCCGCGATCACGTCCCGCCCCCGCGCACCGTGAACCTCGCCGCCGCCGCCGGCGCGGCCGCGCCCGGCAGCCACACCTCGAGCCGGTGCCGGCCGGGACGCGCCGCGAGCCGCCCCTCCCCCGCCGCGAGCGGCACCCGCTCGCCGTCGAGCCGGACCTCCGCGTGCCCCGCGTCCGCCGGCAGCGCGATCCGGACCGGCACCGCCTGCGCGCCGTCCGGATAGCCCGCCTCGACGAGGTACTCGTCCCCGTCGCCGGGGCGCAGGATCCGGACGCTCCGCGACGCGGCGGGCCGCGCCGGGATCCCCTCGGCGCGCGCCCAGGCGAGGTGCTCCGCGGGGAGCTCGAGCTCGGGGTGGCCGGGCGCACCGGGGCGGTGCACGTCGCAGGGCTCCCGCGGCTCGGTCCCCGGGAGGAAGACCTCCTCGATCGCGCCCGGGCAGTGCGGACCCGCGCGGCCGCCGGAGAGCGGGCAGATCGCCGCCTGCGCGAACCGGCTCCGGTCGACGAGGGGGGCGGGGACGATCCCCCGCATCGCGCGCGTCATCGCGCGCCCGAAGATCGGTCCCGCGCCGGTGATCCCCGAGACGCCGCGCATCGGGCGGCCGTCGAAGCTCCCCACCCAGACTGCGACCGTGCGCTCCGCGGTGAACCCCGCCGTCCAGTTGTCCACCCACGCGCGCGAGGTCCCGGTCTTGGCCGCGACCGGGAACGGGAGGCGCAGCGCGTTCGAGAGCCCGAACGCCGGCGCGCGGGCCGCCTCGTCCGACAGGACGTCGGCGAGGAGCGCCGTCGCCTTCGCCGGGAGGAACCGGCGCGGCGCGAGCTCGCGGACGGGCGCGAGCGGCCGTCCCGCGGCGTCGAGCGCGGCGCGGACCTCGACCACGGGCTCCACCACGCCGCCGCGCGCCAGGCCGCGGTACGCGCGCGCCAGCTCGCGCAGGGTCACGTCGCCGTTCCCGAGGACGAGCCCCGCGCCGTACACCTCCGCGGAGGCGGTGAGCGACGCGAAGCCCGCACCGCGGAGGACCTTCAGGACCGCGTCCGTGCCGAGCGCCTCGGCGAGCCGGACCGCCGGCACGTTGTAGCTGTTCTGGAGGGCGGCCCGGAGCCGGACCGGCCCGTGGACGCGCCGGTCGTAGTTGCGCGGGACCCAGTCGCCGCCCCCCGCGGACAGGTGGGTCTCGGCGTCGGAGAGGACCGTCGCCGGCGTGTACCCGCGCGCGAGCGCGAGCCCGTAAGCGAATGGCTTCAGCGCCGAGCCGGGCTGCCGGAGCGACCGGACGCCGTCGTTCTGCCCCTCGCGCGCCTCGTCGAGGAAGTCGGCGGAGCCGACGTAGGCGAGCACCTCTCCCGACGCGTTGTCGAGGACCAGCACCGCGCCGTTCGCGAGCCGCTCGTCGGCGGCGAGCTCCCCCCGGAGGATCTCCTCCACGTCGCGCTGGAGCCCGGGGTCGATCGTGGTCTCGATCGCTGCGGCGGCGTCGAGGCCGAGCGCGGGGAGGGCGCGCACGAGCGCGTCGACGAGATGAGGCGCCTCGAAGATCCGCGGCGGCGGGGCGAGGTCGAGCGGGGCGGCGAGCGCGCGCTCCACCTCGTCCGGCGCGGCGAGGCCGAGGGCGCGCATCCGCCCGAGCACGTGCGCCATCCGCCCCCGCGCGGCGAGCCCGTGGCGCCAGGGCTCGCAGCGCTCCGGGGACTGGACGAGCCCGGCGAGGAGGGCCGCCTGCCCGAGCGAGAGCGTCCGCGCCGGGCGCTCGAAGTACGTGAGCGCCGCCGCCTCCATCCCGTGGATCCCGTTCCCGAGGTAGACGCGGTCGAGATACGCGCGGAGCACCTCCTCGCGCGGCGCGTGGGCGAGGATCCGGAGCGCCCAGAGCGACTCGGCGAGCTTCGCTCCGAGGGTGCGGCGGTGGGGCGCGAGCGAAGGGACGACGAGCCGCGCGAGCTGCATCGGGACGGTGGAGGCGCCGCTCACGATGCGCCGGCGGGAGAGCGCCTGGCCCGCGGCGCGCGCCGCGGCGAGCGGGTCGACGCCGGGGTGCGACTCGAACCGCCGGTCCTCTGCCGCGAGGATCGCGGCGCGCAGGAGCGGCGGGACGGGCGCCTCGAGCGGCAGCGGCACGGCCCGACCGTCGGCGCGGGAGCGGACCTCGCGGAGGAGCCTTCCGGTCCGGTCGGTGAAGCGCAGCGCCGGCACGGGCCGCCGCTCGAGGAGGCCGGGCGGGAGCGGCCAGGCGACGAACGCTGCACAGGCGGCGAGCACGAGGGCGGTCGCGGCGACCAACCCTCTCACGAGCCCCCGCCCCCTCCAGGGGCGGGGGAGCTTCGCCTCGCGTTTCGCGCCTGCGCCAGCCATCCCGGGCTACTTCGAGGCGACTTCCTCGTTCGCGATCACCTTGAACGTCCCGGCGTCGGAGCGGCCGAAGGTCTCGGGCGCGTACATCTCCTCCGCGTGCGCCGGGGCGAGGGTGAACTCTCCCGGCGTCGTGGCGCGGGCGACGAAGCTCGCGACGTGCACCCCGGGGGGCAGCCGGTCGGCGAAGAGGACGAGCCGGTCGTCGCGCTTCTCCTCGAAGACGAACGGGGACCAGAACCGCCCGCCCCACGGGTCCTCGTAGCCGTCCTCGCCGCTCGCCACGTCCGCGGAGTCCTCCGCGCTCTCGGCCTCGTAGCCCTCCTGCGGGCCCTCGGCCTTGGGCGCGGCGTCCCTGCGCGCGGTGCTCGCGAGCGAGGTGTCCACGATCTCGAGGCCGGCCGGGATCGGGACCGACGCCGCGACGTAGAAGCGCTCCTGCGAGGAGCCGAGCCGCACGCGGATGCGGACGAGGTCGCCCGCGCGGACGGTCTTCACCTGCCCGCCCCCCTCGTACGGCTCGATCCACCGCTGCACGAAGATGCCCCGCTCGAGCGGCTCCTTCGGCAGCACCGCCGGCGCGTAGCGCAGGAGCGCCGCGTAGTAGAGCACCCCGGCGGTGCCGTCGCGCTTCACGTCGAGCGCGAGGGGCTCCTTCGACGCCGGCAGGTCCGCCATCGCGACCTTCGTCACCTTCACGTCGGTCGACCGGCCGCGGAACGGCGCCTCCGCGACGGTCTTTCCACCGAGGGTGACGCGCGCCGTGAACGCCGGCACGTCCTTCTCCTTGGTGCGCGCGATCTCGGCGAGCGCCATGAGGGAGAACGCCGCCTCCTGGGTGTTGCGGAAGCGCCCGTCCTTCTTTCGCACCTGGGCGAGGTAGGCGGCCATCTTCGCGACGTGCGGATGGTCGGGCGAGACGTCGGTGAGGGTCGAGAGGACGATCCCGGTGGTGCGGGTGTCGGACGACCAGAGCGGCGCATAGGTCGCGCCGTCGACCTCCTCGAGGTGCACCGTTCCCGCCGACTCCTTCGCCCGGTTCATCACCTCCTGGAGGAGCTTCCGCGCGTCGTCGCGGTCGCCGCCGCCGACGAAGAGCGCGTCGGCGAGCATCGCCTGCGCGAAGAGCGGCAAGGCCTTGCGGCGCCCGAACAGCTCGCCGTAGTACGACGCGCGGGGCGCGCCGGTGCGGGCGAGGGCGTAGAGGGCGAAGACGCGGGTCGGATCGCCGGGCGGGTAGCAGCCCCAGCCGCAGCGGGTGCACGTGCCGGCCGCGACCGTGCCCGCGAGGTAGCCCTGGCCGCGCTTCAGCCCTTCGGCGTCGACGGGGTAGCCGAGCGCCGCCGCCCGCCCCAGCGCGAGGACGGCGTAGGACGACGCCCACTCGGCGGAGCAGTCCGAGGTGGACCAGTAGCGGTAGCCGCCGTCCGGGTTCTGGAGCCGCTCGATCGCCTTCACGGTCCGCCGGACCACCTCGTCCGGAT
The DNA here is from genome assembly GCA_036390155.1 of Anaeromyxobacter sp. Classification (GTDB taxonomy): domain Bacteria; phylum Myxococcota; class Myxococcia; order Myxococcales; family Anaeromyxobacteraceae; genus Anaeromyxobacter. The sequence goes on along the minus strand of DASWCJ010000115.1, from coordinate 21,092 downwards.
CCTGGGTCTGGGCGATCCGGAAGACCTCCTCGCCCATCCAGGCCCGCGCCCAGGGCGGCGGCTCAGTCGGGAGCTTCTCGCCGGGCTCGTGGCCGAGCCCGAACTTCCCCTGGATCTCGCGGAGCGCGATGAACGGGACGAGCCGCGAGGAGAGCTGCTCCAGGCAGCCGTAGGGGTACTCGACGAGCTGCCGCATGTTCTCCGAGAAGCCGGAGAGCGCGGTCGAGGAGAGCGTCAGCTCGACGCCGCCGACGTCCGGGCGCACGCCTGCGGGCGGGAGGAGCGCCTCCCGCCGGACGTCCTTCGTGTCGCCGTAGGTCGCGACCGCCTCCGGCTCGACCGGCAGCCGCACCGGGATGATCTGCTCGACGCCGTCCCGCTCGCCGCCGGACGTCACCGCGAACCGGAGCAGCGCCTGCCCCGGCGTGGACGCGCGGAACGCGAAGCGAACCTCGCGCGGCTTGTTCCCGTCGAGCGAGACCCGCTTCTTGTCCGGCCCCTCGAGCGTGACGCCGCCCCGCACCTCCGCCTTCACCTCGACCTCGTGGATCTTGCCCGAGGGCGCGTGCACGACGACCCCCGCCTCGAACCGGTCCCCCGTCCGCGCGAGCCGCGGGAGCGCGGGGAGCGCCATGAGCGGCTTCGCCACCGCGACCTTGGCCTGGCCGCCGCCGGACCGGTCGCCCTTCGTCACCGCCACCGCCATGATCCGGTAGGTGGTGAGGTTGTCGGGGAGCTCGAAGGTGACGCGTGCCCTTCCTTCCTTGTCGGTGCGGGCCTCGGGGGCGAAGAGGACGGTCGTCTGGAACCTCGACCGGAAGCCCGCGCCGGAGCCGTCGCCGCCCCCGCCGCCGCCCGCGTTCTCGCCCTTCGCGCCGTACCGGCGCCGCTCGACGAGGTGGACGAGCGACTCCCCCACGCGCACCGAGAGGCCGCGCGCCGGGTGGAGGAGCTCGACCGGATCCGGCGGCTCGTAGGCGGTGAGCCGGAGGACGCCCTCGTCCACCGCCCAGACCGTGACCTCGGCGTCGGCCGGCTTCCCCTGGTGGTCCCGGACCTTCACCTCGACGGTCACCTTGTCGCGCGGGCGTTTCTCGGGGGCGTCGGGCGTGACCGCCACGTCGAGCCGGCGCGAGCGCTTCTCGACCTCGAGCTTCACGTACCCGACGCGGACCTGGGGGCGCCCGGGGTCGGCGTCGGCCGCCTGGGCGTCCTTCGTCTCGACGCGGCCGCGGACCACCACCACCGACGCGAAGACGTTCGGGACGTGCTCCTCCCCGAGCGGCACCTCGAGCGTCGTGGCGGCGCCCGCGAGCCGGACGCGCCGCGAGGAGAGGACGCCCTCGCGCTCGACCGTCAGGACCGCCTCCGCCTCGGGGAACGGGCTCTTCACGAGGATGCGCGCGGTCTCGCCCGGCGCGTACTTCCGCTTGTCGGCGACGAGATCGAGCCGGTCCGTCTCCTCACGCTGCCAGGAGACCCACCCCGAGCCCGTGACGTAGAACGGCAGCCGCGTCGTCTGCTTGCGCCCCTTCGCGTCGGACAGGGTCGCCTCGGCGACGTAGAGCCCGGGCTTGTGCGGGGTGAAGCCGCACTCGACCGGCGTCGCCGCGGTGGAGACGCGACAGGCCGCCGCCTTCTCCTCCTGGACCTCCGTCTCGACGCGCCAGGTCCCGCCGGGCCCCTTCTTGCGGATCCACTTCCACTCGCGCCGCTTCACCTGAACGTCGACGTCGACGCCGGGCTTGCGCCCGCCGTCCGGAGCCGCCGCGATCACCTCGAGCACGTCCGCCTTCCCCGCCTCGGCGAAGCCGGTCGCCCGCCGCCGCACCCCGGCATAGGCGTCGGCCGGATGGACGGTGAGCGAGGTCCGGTTCGCGATCCGCTGCCGGTTGACGTCGGCGACCTCGGCCTCGACCGTGTAGGTGAAGGTCCGGCCGCCGGTCGCGTCCGCGGTTCCGGCGTCCACCGCGAGGACGCCGGTGGCGTCGGTCTGGCCCTGCCCGGCCGCGGCGACGTCGGAGATCGTCTGCGGGGCCTCGTCGTCCCAGTACCAGGAGCGGGAGCCGAACGAGAAGCTCGCATTCCCGGGCGGCTCGTAGGCGGTGGACTCGCGGGCGACGGTCCAGCGGACCTGCGCGCCCGGCATCGCGCCGCCGAAGAGGTAGCGCGCGAGCACCTGTGCCTTCACCGGGTCGCCCGCGGCGACCTGCTTCGCGGGCGCGGTCACGTCCACCTGGAACTGGGGTGCGCGGTACTCCTCGACCCGGAACGAGCCGTGCCAGCGGACCTGCTCGCTCCCGCTGCCGAGCTCCGCGCCGATCGAGTACCCGCCGAGCGGCGCGTCGTCGTCGAGCGGGACCTCCGCCGAGAACGTGCCGAACGGCGTGAGCGGCACCGCGCGCGCGAAGACCTCCTTGCCGCGCGAGCTCGTGATTTTCACCTGCACCGTGCCCGAGGGCGTCCCGATGCGCCCGAGCTTGCGGGTGCGGGCGATCCCCTTCACATGCACCTTCTCGCCGGGGCGGTAGATGCCGCGCTCGGCGAACACGCCGCCGAGCGGCCGCGGCTTGGTCCCCTCCCAGTCGGCCGGGAGGCCGAACGCGTGCGCCTCGAGGCCGCCCGACCAGGACGAGAGCGTGACGCCGAGATCGCCGCCGGACTCCGCCGCGACGAGGGCGAACGGGACGGCGTAGCTGTCGGCATGGCGCTGGTCGTCCTGCGGGAGGAGCGTCGCGAGCCCGGGCAGCTGCGCGAGGCCGTCGGCGTCCGCCTTTCCCGTCCAGCGCGCCGCGCCGGTCCGGTCGTGGAGCGTGAGCTTCGCGCCGGGGACGGGCTTGCCGTCGGAGAGGCGCGTCACCCAGACGAGCCCCTTCGTGGCGCCGAGCTTCGCGTGGACCGCGAGATCGGTCACCTGGCCCGTGACCCGCTTGAAGCGCCGCCAGCGCTCCCATTTCTCGCCGACGCTCACGTCGGGCGCGTCCGTCCGCAGCGCGAAGAGCGTGGTCTTCTTCGCGGCGAGGAGCTCGCGGAGCGCGAGCGGCGCGGTGCGCGGCTGGTTCCGCTTCGCCGAGAGGTCCACCGTGACCGGGATCCCCTGGTCGTAGAAGGAGTCCGGACCCTCCGCCGACTCCTCCGGGCGCGTCGCGAGGAACCGCGCGAGCCCGGCGGGATCGAGCGGCACGACCCGCACCTCCACCTTCGAGACGTTCGTCCCCGTGATCGGGAGCGCCCCGTCGCCCTTCGCCTCGACGAGCGCGAGCGGGTTCCCGACGTCGTAGATGGGAGGGACGTCGTCCGTCTTCAGGTCGTCCTTGAACGGCTTCGCGAGCGGCTGGCCGAACTCGTCCTTCGCGTCGCGGGAGACCGCGATGTCGTACCGGGTCCCGGCCCGGAACCGCCCGCGGATCCAGATCTGGGTCTCGTGCACGCTCGCGTCCGTCTCCCAGTCGAGCTCGACCTTGGGCTCGATCGTGAAGGCCTTCGCGAGGGTCTTCGGGTCCACCCGGTTCGTGGTGTGGAGGACGATCGGGCCGTGCGGGCACGGCCTGTCGCCCGAGACGGAGCAGAGCTTCGCCCTCTCGATCCGGAACGGTCCGTAGGTCCGCCAGATCCACGTGCGCGTGCCGCCCTCGATCGCGAGCGGGCCCTCGGCGCCGGTCACCGCCGCGTCCAGCGTGAGACGAACCTCGGCGTCGAGCGGCATCGCGGACGTCGGCGTGACGTCGTAGCGCATCTGCCGGTTCTTGAACCCGCGCTCCTCGAACCCCATCCGCGCGTAGCGGCGACCCTGCTCATTCTCCCGTCGCTCGTCGGCGAGCTTCGTCTCCTTCACCGAGAAGGACCAGGTCTTGCCGCCCACCTCGAGCTTGAGGTGCGCGTCGAGGTCCTTCACCGGCTGGTCGAAGGTGATGGACATCGTGTGTTTCGGCGTGAGCCACGGCCAGAGCGCACCCCCCCGGCTCCCGGGCTCGAACGCGGGCGGCAGGACGTGCTGCACGTGCGGCCGCGGCGTCTCGAAGGCGAACGAGTACTCCTCCGCGAGCGTCGAGCCGTCCACCGCGCGGAGCCCCTTCGGCACCGTCACCTTGAACGCGGTCGAGTACGGGACGAGCCCCTTGGGCACGAACTCGGTCGTCGCCGACCCGAGCCAGCGCCACTCGCCCTCGAGCCTCGGCTCGATGACGATCGGCGTCGGGAGCCCCTTCTCGTGCTCGACGGAGCCGAGCGCCACGACCGGCTTCGAGAAGGTGAGGGTCGGCCGGACCTCCCCCTCCATCGGCCCCTGGGGCCGGGCGGCGACGACGGCCAGCGCGCCGCCGGCGCCCGCGAGCGCCTCCGGCGCGATGCGCATCTGCGGGGTCTCGGGGAGGGGCGCGAGATCGATCGGGCCCCGCGCCTTCGGCGAGCTGCTGCCGCACCCCTTGCCGCAGGCGACGAGCGTGAGCGCGGCGAGCGCCGCGGAGATGCGAGCCATGTCGTTCCCCTCCCGGAGTCGGCGTCCGCCGCCGCCCTCCCCCGTTCCCTTTCAAGGACGGGGCCAGCGGCCAAACGGCGGCGAAACGCGCGGTTGGCCCGCGGCGTGTGCGCCCTGCCGCGGATCCACCCGCAGAGTAGACACACCCGCGAGGTGGGCGGCAAGGCTCGCGGCGTCCGGATGCAGCCCGGTGGTGTTCACCCTCGGGCGTGGTGGAGGCGCTGGTCCTCCCGGTACGGGAAGACGTCGGCGATCTCGCCGGCCCGGAGCCGCTCCTGCACCGCGCGCCACCAGCGCGCGCTGAGGAGCTCGCCGTGCGCCTGGAGGAAGAGCTCGCGGAGGCGCGTGAAGCTGAAGACGATGGACGCGTCCTCGCGCGCGAACAGCGCCGCGTCGAGCGCCACGCCGCGCTCGCCGTGCCGGAGCGCGAGGAGGAGCGGGGAGAGGTGCCCGCCCCGGCGGAGCCGGCCGACGAGGTAGGCGCCCTTGCCGCGGTAGAAGACCGGGGCGGCGAGCTCCGCCGTGTCGAGGGCCGGACCGCCTGGTGCCTCGCGAAGGTGCGCGTCGAGCTCGATCGCCGCGAGCCGCGCGTCCCCGTCGAGGTCGACCCAGCGCGCGCCGACGTCGTAGCCGCGCAGGATCGCGGCGACGAGCGCCTCGGTCGACCCCTCGCGGACGAACGTCCGGACGGGGACGCTGGCGAGGTCGGCGGGAGCCGCCGCCGGGGACGCGAGGAACTCGACCTCCGGATCGGTCCCGACGATCCCGAGCACGCGGCGCGAGACGGAGCTGAAGAACGAGCGGGCCACCTCCTCCGCGGGGCCTGCCGCGACGTCCGCCGCGAAGCGGTCCCGCGCCTCGCGCCAGAGCGCGGCGTCCCCGGCCGCGGCGCCGAGGATCGCCCGGACCCGCTCGAGCGCGGCGACGAGGGCACGGTCCCGGACGTCGAGCCGCTCCCGCGCGTCGCGCTGCCCCTCGGCCCAGGCCCGGGCCGCGAACCGGCCGGGCGCCCGCGCGGTGACGGCGGCGCGCTCTGCGAGGTACGCGCCGAAGGCCTCACGGATCGCGTCCGCGCCGGCCCGCGCGAGCCTGCCTCGACGCCCCGCCACGCGGGAAGCTAGGGATTCGCGGGAGCGCTGCGGGAGCGCTAGGCGAAGCCGCCCGCAGGGAGGGTCCCGCCGAGCTCCGCGAGGGACGGCCCGCCGAGGCCGAGCGGCAGGAGGATCGCCCCGAACCGCGGGCCGTCGCTCCAGGAGGAGAGGACGCGCGCGTGGAAGGGGCCCTGCCGGCGGTCGAGCACCTCGACCTCGAGCAGCGCGCCCTCGCCGAGCGGCGCCGGCCCGGAGACGAAGAGCTGGTGGCGCAAGAAGCCCGTTGCCGCGTACTCCCGCCCGGCGAGCCGCAGCCGGAGCCCGGGCCCCTTCGGCTCGCGGAGCGCGCCGCCGCCCGAGGCGTCGTGGCGGACCGCGGCCGCCGACGGCGGGCCCTCCAGCGAGGCGACGTGCTCCTGCAGCCGCTCGAGCGTGCGCGAGAGCCGCGCCGCCTCGTGCTCGGCGAGAGCCGCGCCGGCCACCGCCTCGCTGGAGTCGCGCCCGCCCACGAGCACGGCGACGAGCCGGTCGACGCTCCGCACCACCTGCTGCAGCGGCGACGGCCCGGCGGGGCGAACCCGCTCCGGGAAGGGCGCCGAGATCGCGTCGCGGATCATGGCGGGCAGGCGCCACCTCTCCGCGAAGGCGGCGCCGAGCGCCACGTGCCAGCGGTCCGCGAGCCGCTCCCACCGCTCCGGCGCGGGGAGCCTTCCCTGGCGCGCCGCCGCCGCGATCCGCTCGAGCGCGCAGATCGCGGCGAGCCGGCCGACGTCGTGAAGGAGCCCGCAGGTGTACGCCTCCTCCGCCGGGAGGCCGCGCGCGCGCGCCAGCTCCCGGCACAGCACCGCCGAGACCACCGACCCACGCCACGCCTTGCGGCGGAGGTCCGCGAGCGGGCCGACCGCGAGCGGCGCCGCCGCCGCCTCCCGGAGCACGCGCACGAAGGCGTCGGGGCCGAGCCTCGCCTCGGCGTCCGGGAGCGACACCACCGGCTCGCCCCCCTCGACGTTCGCGGCGCAGAGGATCGCGGCCGCGACCGCCGGATCGGCGAAGGCGTGCCGGCGCAGCGCCTCGAGCTCGTGATCGGCGCGCCCGAGGAGCTCGGACAGTGCACGCGCCGTCGCGGGCGCGAGCGGCACGACCGGCTCCTCCCGGGCGAGCACCTCCTCGATGGCGGCGTCCACGTCGAGCATGCCCGGATCCTTAGCAATTCCGGTTCCAGCCGCGGCGAGCACCAAAGGCCACGCCGCTGTCCCGCGCCGAGGGGGCGAGAGGGCCCGCCGCTCCCTCGATCATGGTGCGCGAAGGTGCCACGACGCGACGGAGCGCGCGACCCGGAGTCGAATCGACCCCGCCCCTCCGCGGCAGGTGGAGCTCGACAGGACCGCGACCGTCCCATCGCCGCAGGCGCTGGGGGCCGCTCACAGGCGCGGGCGCGATCGCTCGCCGTACCCGGTGAGCTCGACGTAGCCCTCGCCCGCCGTGGCCCCGTCCGCGACCGTCGCGACGACCGGCCCCTCCCAGTAGGAGAGCCCCGGCACGAGCGTGGACCGGTTCTCGGCCGCCCGCACCTCGGGCGAGACCGCGAGGCGGATCCCCTCCCCGGGCACGGACACCTCCCAGCCCGACGGGTAGGTCGCGCCGGTCGCGTCGCTGCGCCAGGAGCCGGTCGAGCGCACCGACCAGTCGTTCGGCGAAAGCAGGCGCACGTGCCCGGCGCGATCGACGATCGTGCCGTTCCGCCAGGAGACGCCGCCGTCCTTCCGGCGCAGCACGTACAGCATGAGATCGCGCCCGTCCTTCAGGCGCAGGCTCCACCAGTCCCAGCCGGCCTGGTCCGGCGCAAGCTGGGACGAGCCGATCTCCCGGTCCATCCACGCCTCGCCGCGAACCGCGAGCCGGCGCCCGCCGAGCTCCACCGTCCCCTCGGCCTCGAGCCGGGTGATCGACGCGTACAGGCTCGCGTAGCCTTCGGCCTCCGCCTTGCGAGAGAGCCCGTTCGGCCCCTGCAGCGCGGGCGGCTTCGCCGGTCGGAGCGAGAGGTCGAGGGCGAGGCCCTGCGCCGCGTCCCGCGCCACCACCCGCATCCGCTCGCCGTCGAGCCGCGCCTCCCATCGTCCGTCCGTGCCGGGCGGCGCGCGCGCCCAGGCGAGGACCGGGTCGGGCGGAGCGGGGAAGCCGCCGAGGAGCGGCACGGCGCGCCAGAGGACCTCGCTGAACCGGTGCGTCCCCGCGGCGACGTCGGTGATCGCGACGTGAGCCATCACCGCGTCGCCGGTCGCCCACGCGGAGTCGAGCGCCGGAGCGCGGGCGGCGAGGCCCACCCGGAAGAACGTGACCTGGAACCCGAGCCGGCGCGCCCCCTCCCCGTCCTCCGCGACCGTCCCGGTGAAGTACCACCACTCGTTCCGGTAGCCCGGGTGGGCCCGCCAGTCCGCGGGGAAGGACCAGCGATGGGCAGGATCGGCGGGGAGGAAGCCATGCGAGCCGGCCGAACCTGGACCTGGACCTGGACCTGGACCTGGACCTGGACTTGGACCTGGACTTGGACTGACGAGTCCAGGACCAAGACCAAGACCAGGACCAAGTCCAAGACCAAGTCCAAGAAGCAACGCTCGCAGCAGTTCAGAGCGCATCGCGCGAGAGCTCCCGCACCGGCGTCCGGCTCGCGACGAGGGCCGGGTGGACGCTCGCGAGCGCCGCGGCGGCGAGGATCGCGCCCGCCTGCGACGCGAGGAGCACCCAGGGGACGTGCACGCCGAGCGTCCAGCCGAAGAACGCCGGGTTCACGCTCCGGACGAGGACGGCGGCGAGCGCGGCCCCGCCGCCGGCGCCGAGGGCGAGGCCGACGAGCCCGAGCGCGAGGCCGCGGCCGACGAAGAGCCTCGCGAGCGCGGGCCGCGACGCGCCGAGGGCGCGATAGAGGGCGAGCTCCGCGCGCCGCTCCCGCGCCAGGACGAGGAGCGAGAGCGTCACGCCCGCCGCGGCGATGACGAGCCCCATCGCCTGGAGCAGGCGGGTGACGGCGAAGGTCTGCTCGAAGATGGCGAGCACCTCGCCACGGAGGGTGCGGTTCGAGCGGACCTGGAGCGCCTCGCCCGCGAGGTCGGCGCGGAGCCGCGCCACGGCGCGGTCCGGATCCACGCCGGGCACGAGCCGGAGCGCCGCGTTGGAGGGCGGCCCCTCGCCGAACGCCCGCGCGAACGTGGCGAGGTCCACGAGCGCCGCGCCGGCCTCGGCGCCGTAGTCCCGGTAGACGCCGGCGACGGGCAGGGCGAGGTCCCCCGCGGCGCCGCGCAGGACGAGGGTCGCGCCGCGCCCGAGCCCCGCCTTCCGCGCGAGCGGCTCCGAGACGAGCGCCGCGCCCTCCGCGAGCGCGCGCATCGCGGCGCGCGGGTCGCCGTCGGCGAGCTCGACCCGGCCCTCGCCGCCGGGGAGCGCCGCGTCGATCCCGCTCACCGAGATCCGACGCCCCGCTGCGCGCGCCTGCACCTGGCGGAGGACGTCGAGCGAGGCGAGGCCGGGCTCGGCGCGCAGCCGCGCGAGCACCGCGGGCGAGAGCACCGCCTCGCTCCGCGCCCGGCGCCAGGAGGGCGTCGAGAGGTAGACGTCGGCGCGCAGCGTCGCGTCGAGCCAGCGCTCCACGGTGCCGCGGAACGAGCCGACCATCACCGTCACGCCGACGAGCATCGACACCGCGACGGCGAGGGCCCCCGCCGCGACGGACGCGCCGCTCGGCCGCGCGCCCATCGTGCGCAGGCCCCAGCGCGCCCCGAGGCGGGCCGGGCGCGGAAGCCGCGCGAGCGCCGCGAGCGCCGCCGGCGCGGCGAGCGGGACCGCCGCGAGCACGCCGAGCGCGAGGGCGAAGGCGGACGCGGGGATTCCCGGGGTCAGGGCCCGGACGGCGGCGCCGAGGAGGAGCGCCGCCGCGCCCGCCGCGAGGAGCCGACCCGCGCTGGCGCGCGAGCGCTCCTCGACCGCGAGCGAGGAGAGGAGCGCGCGCGGGTCTTCGCGGCTCGTGTCGAGCGCCGGGAGCGCCGCGCCGGCGACCGCCCCCCCGACCCCGACGGCGATCGCGAGGACGAGGACCCCCGGCCCGAGCGTCACCCGGTCGATCCCCTCGAGCAGGTAGACGGTGCGGAGCGTGCCGGAGACGGCGGCGAGGTTCGCACGCGCAGCGAGCCAGCCGAGCGGGATGCCGGCGACGGTCCCCGCCGCTCCGAGCGCCGCCGCCTCGGCGAGGACGAGCCGCAGCACCTGGCCGCGCGACGCACCGACGGCACGCAGCACGCCGAGCTCCTCCCGGCGCCGCGCGAGCGACGCGCGGACGGAGGCGTGGACGAGGAACCCGCCGACGAGCACCGAGACGAGCGAGAGGGCGGTGAGGTTCAGGCGGAACGCGGCGAGGAGCCCCTCGGCCTCGACGGTCCGCTGCTCCGGGGTCGCCACGCGGGCGCGTTCGCCGAGCCTCGCCTCGAGGGCGCGGGCGAGGTCGGGGGCGGCCATGCCGGGGCGGGCGCCGACGTCGATCTGGTGGATCCGCCCGCGCACGCCGAGCAGCCCCTGCGCCTGCGCGAGGTCCATCACCGCGAGCCGGCGGCTCGCGAGGGGCGCGACCTTGCGCAGATCGAAGAGCGCGCCGACCGTGAGCGTCGCGCGCCGCGACCCGAGCGACACGCCGATCCGGCTCCCCTCCGTCCAGCCGCGCTCGCGCGCCAGCTCGGGCGTCACCGCCACCCAGCCCGGCGAGGCGAGCGCCTCGCCGAGCCGCCCGGACGGGAGCGTCCACGCCGCGGCATGGGATGCGGCGAGGAGGTCCGTCCCGACCAGCTCGAGCCCCTCCCCCGGCCGGCCGTCGAGCGAGACCTCCGCGCGCCAGAGCGGCACCGCCCAGGCGACGCCGGGCGTCGCGAGGACCTCGGGATGGATCGCCTCGTCGAGCCCGCCGGCCCACGGGAGGACCGAAAGATCCGCGTCACCCGAGACGGCGCGAACCGTCCCGGCGAACGTCCCGAGCGCGCCCTGGTTGAGGAGCTGGATGGAGAGGACCGACCCGACGCCGAGCGCGACGCCGGCGACCGCGAGCGCCACGAGGACCCGGCTCCCGCGGACCTCCTTCGCCGCGGCGCGCAGGAGGGAGCGCCTCACGCGGCGCGCTCCAGGACGCCCGAGTGCATGGTCCAGACGGCGTCGGCGGCGCGGGCGAGCTCGGCGCTGTGGGTGACGAACAGGACCGCGCTCCCCTCGCGGCGCGCGAGCGCGAGCATCAGCTCGAGGACGACGCGCCCCGTCTCCTCGTCGAGGTTCCCGGTCGGCTCGTCGGCGAGGAGCAGCCGCGGCCGGCGCAGGAGCGCGCGACAGAGCGCGATCCGCTGCAGCTCGCCGCCGGAGAGGCCGTCCACGGGGTCCCCGGCCCGATCGCCGAGCCCGACGCTCGCGAGGAGCGCCCGGGCGCGCGCCTCGGCGGCCTCGCCCGGATCCCCCGCGACGAGCGCGGGGACGAGCGCGTTCTCGAGCGCCGTGAGGTGGGGGAGCAGGTGGAAGAACTGGAAGACGAGGCCGACGTGGTCTCGACGGAGGCGGGTCCGCTCCCCGTCCGGCAGCGCGGCGAGGGGCCGGCCGAGGAGGAGCACCTCGCCGGCGGAGGGCGTGTCGATCCCGGCGGCGAGGTGCAGGAGCGTGGACTTTCCCGAGCCGCTCCGGCCCGTGACCGCCACCACCTCGCCCGCGGCGACCTCGCCGGACGCGCCGCGGAGGGCGTGCAGGACCGCGCCGCCCGCGCTCCGGTAGTCGCGCGAGACCCCGCGGAAGGCGAGGACGGGAGGGTCCACCTCCTCGTTCTAACCGAGCAGGTGCCCGCGCAGGCCGGCGAGGTGGTGGTCCGCCGGTGTGGCCCCCCCGATTGGACGCGGTGCAGGCGCCGGTGGTAGCACCGGCCGATGCCGGTCCCGCCTCCCCAGCTGCGCCGCCTTCTACCGGCGGCCGTGACCCTGGCCGCGGTCGCGGTGGTGCTCGCGGGGGCGGTCCTCGCGCGCCGGGGCCCCGCGGCGATCCTCGAGGCGGCGCGGCGGAGCCCCGCGCTGCTCGAGGCGGCCCTGCGGACGCACGCGCTCGCGGAGGAGGCCGCGGTCCGGGTCGTCCGGACGCCGCGCGACCGATGGGGCGGCCCGCTTCGCCCGGCCCCGCTCATCTCGCGCGGGCGGCCGGTCGCCGCGAGCCAACCCGGCGCAGCCGTGCTCGTGGACGGGATCTACCGCGCCGACGCGTGGGCCGGCGGCGTGCCGACCGAGGCCGCGCCCGCGTGGGCGGCGATCCGCATCGGGGCCGGCCCGACCCGCGTCCTCCTGTCCTTCACCTCCTCCTTCAACCACGACTACCGCGACCGCTTCTACGGCGCGCCGGTGGACTACCGGATCGAGACTTCCGCCGACTCGACCGACGGCGCGAACGGGACGTGGCGGACGGCGGTCACCGTGCGCGGAAACCCGGTGCGGTCGCGCGCTCACGCGCTCGACTTCGCCGGCCAGGTCTGGATCCGGCTCGTCGTGACCGCGCTCGCGCCCGAGCGGAACCGGTGGGGACTCTTCCTCGACGAGATCGACGTCCACGACCTCTCCCTCGGCGGGGACGACGTCTGGGTCTTCCTCGGCGACAGCATCGGGGCGGGCGTGTTCGACCGCGCTCCGGCGCACCGTCCGAGCTTCGCGGACGCCGTCGCCGCCGCGCACCCCGGCTACGAGCCTGCGATGATCGACGCCGGCTTCTGCGCCGCGCGCACCGGGGAGGTGCTCGCCCGGATCGACGACGTCCTCGCCTGGAATCCGGAGGCGCGGGTGTTCGCGATCCTCCTCGGCGCGAACGACGGCGAGCCGGAGACGTTCCGGCGGGACCTCGACGCGATCGTGGCGCGGATCCAGGCGGCGGGCCGGATCGCGGTCGTCGGGCGGCTCCTCTACCAGACGAAGTACGGCGAGGACTACGTCACGCCGAAGAACCGGGCCCTCGACGAGGTGGTGGCCGCGCGCGGCCTCCTGCCCGGGCCGGACCTCGACGCCTGGTTCCGGGCGCGGCCGGAGCGGCTCGAGGACGGCCTCCACCCCGACGCGGGGGGCTCGATCGCGGTCAGCCGGATGTGGGCCGAGGCGGTCGCGCCGCTCTATCCGCGCTGATCGCCGCGCGCGGGCGCGAGCCGCGCGCTATCCTCGGCTCATGAACGTCGTGCTGACCGTGGCGGGCTCGGACTCGGGCGGCGGCGCGGGGATCCAGGCCGACCTCCGCACCTTCGCGGCCCACCGCGTCCACGGCACCTCGGCGCTCACCGCGGTCACGGCGCAGAACTCGGTCGGGGTCACCGCCTGGACCGCGCTCGACCCCGCGATGGTGATCGCGCAGATCGAGGCGGTCGCGAGCGACATGCCGCTCGCCGCCGTGAAGACCGGGATGCTCGCGAGCGCCGCGATCATCCGGGTGGTCGCCGACACCGTGTCCAGGCTCCGGCTCGCCCCCCTCGTCGTGGACCCGGTGATGGTCGCGAAGAGCGGGGACCGGCTCCTCGACGACGCCGCCGAGCGGGCGTACGTGGAGGCGCTCTTCCCCCACGCGACGCTCGTGACGCCGAACCTCCACGAGGCGACCGCGCTCCTCGGCCGACCCGTCGCCGACCTGGAGGCGATGCGGCAGGCGGCGCGCGACCTGCGCGCGCGGGGGCCGCGCGCGGTCCTCGTGAAGGGCGGCGCGCTCGCGGGGGACCCGATCGACGTCTTCTTCGACGGGCAGCGGCTGGTCGAGCTCCCCGGTCCGCGGGTGAATACGCCGAACGTCCACGGCGCCGGCTGCACGCTCTCGGCGGCGATCGCCGCCCGCCTCGCGCTCGGGGCGGAGCTCCTCGACGCGGTCCGCGGCGCGAAGGAGTACCTGACGGAGGGCCTCCGGCGCTCGTTCGCGGTGGGACGCGGCCGGGGGATCCCGGATCATTTGCATCCGCTGATCCGTTGACGTCCAGGTCCAGGTCCAGGTCCAGGTCCAGGTCCAGGTCTAGGTCCAGGTCCAGATCCAGGTCCAAGTCCAGGTCCAAGTCCAGGTCCAGGTCCAAGTCCAAGTCCAAGTCCAAGTCCAAGTCCACGTTCACGTTCGCGTTCACGTTCACGTTCACGTTCACGTTCACGTCGGCGAGCCGGTAATCTGGGGAGATGCGCCAGCCCAGCTCCAGAACCTGCTTCGTGTGCGGACGCGACAACCCCCTCGGACTCGCGGCGCGGTGGGACAGCGACGTCGAGAAGGGCGAGGTCCGCGCCACGCTCGAGATCCCCGAGCACTTCAACGGGTTCCCCGGCGTCGTGCACGGCGGCGTCCTCTCCGCCCTCCTCGACGAGGCCGCGGTCCGCACCGCCCTCCTCGACGGTGGGTTCGACGACCTCATGGTCACCGCGAAGCTCGAGATCGCGTTCCGGCGGCCGACGCCCACGCGGACGCCCGTGACGATCGTGGGGCGGCTCGTCCAGCGCGCGGGCACGCGGGCGAAGGCGGAGGCCGAGGTCCGGCTCGCCGACGGCACCGTCGCCGCGCGCGCGGAGGCGCTCCTCGCGAAGCCGCCCGCCGACGTCGCCGCCCTCTGGGAGGGCGAGCGCGACCACTGGAAGGTGGGCTGACCCGGGCGTCCGCGACTCGGCTCAGCGGCTGTACCCGGCGACGCGGTACACGAACCGCCCGAGCAGCTCGCGGAGCGCGTCGGTCGAGCGCGCGAGGCCGCCGGCGCGCGGGAGCCACGCCTGTCCCTGCCCGTCCCCGGCCCGGTGGTCGACCGGGAGCGCGTCCGGCTCGAGGCCGACCGCGCGGAAGCAGCCGAGCGCGCGCGGCATGTGCGCGGCGCTGGTGACGAGCAGGATCGTGTGCCAGCCACGCGCTGCCGCGATGCGCGACGACTCGATCGCGTTCTCGCGCGTGTTCCGGCTCGACGCCTCCACCACCACCTGCGACGGCGGGATGCCCCACGCGACGAGCTTCGCCGCGAGCCGGTCCGCCTCCGGGACGTCGCCGGGCTGCGGATCGAGCGCCCCCGCCGAGAGGACCACCATCCGCGCCTTCCCGGCGCGCAGGAGCTCCCAGGTGCGGAGCAGCCGCTCCACGTGCGCGTCGAGCTCGAGCTCGCCGCTCGTCCGCGTCGCGGCGGAGTCCACCATCCCCCCGAGGACCACGACGGCGTCGTAGACCACCTCGGGCCGGTAGGTGGAGACGGCGCCGCGCTCGACGAGCCGGTCGAGACGGTTCGTGACGGGCTCGACCGAGAAGACGACGAGGACGGCGACCGCGAGCGCGCCGAGCGCGAGCGAGCGGCGCGGCCGGGCGCGGAGGAGCGCAGCCCCGAGGAGGAGCAGGAGCGCCCAGGTGAGCGGGGCGGCGAGCCAGTCGAGGACCTTCGAGAGCCAGACGAACACGGCGCGATGATACCCGGCCCGCCCCCGCCGCGCGGCTTTCTGGCCCGTCCGGTCGCCGCGTCCCGCCGGCCACGCCCCGCGTGTCCGCCCGTCCACGCCGCGCGCGAGATCCGCGGCGCGGCGCGGGATCCGGCGCGGGCACGCCGGCTGCAACTCGTCCGGGAGAACCCGCCGAACCGAGGTCTCCCATGCGCAGCGTCTACCTGCCCCTCCTCCCCCTCCCCGTCCTCGCCGCCGTGGTCGCGTTCTCCGCCTGCTCCAGCTCGCGGACGGACGAGCCCACGACCCGCGTCGTCCCGCCCGCCGTCGCGCTCGCCGCCCCGGCGCCGGCCCGCCCCTCCCTCGCGCCGGCGCCCCTCGCGCCCGCCGACGAGCCGAGCGAGCAGGAGGTCCGCGAGTTCCAGCGGCCGGTCCCGAAGTGACGCGTCCGGCGGGCCATGCGAAGCTCGCCGGATGGAGTCGCTCGGCCGCCTCAACGCCCGGATCTTCGTGTACGTCCTCGAGCGCGTCCCCGCGGCCGAGAACGGCTGGACCTGGACCTTCCGCGCGGCGCCGGAGGCGCCCGCGCAGGTCGTCGCGGCGGCGCCGCTCACCGTGGACCCCGGCGCCGCCGTGGTGCTCACCCTCGGGAACCTCGGCGGGCGAATCCTCGTGACGCTCACCGACGGCGACCCGGCGCGAGTGGCGGAGCTCCTCGCGCGCGTCGAGCGCGAGGTGCCCGCCGATCCCTCCTCGCCCGCGGACGTGGTGCTGCCGCTCCCGGACCCTTACCTCTCGGAGAATGGGCGAACGGGGATCGCGCTCCTGCCGCCGTCCGCGACGCGCTTCTTCCCGAAGCTGCCGGACGCGGTCCGGTTCGAGGAGGACGCGTTCGCGATCTCGGCGGCGGTCTTCCTCTCCCCGGACGAGCTGGCGCTCGCGCGCGCGAGCGGGATCGACGCGCTGGCCGAGCGGTTCCGGCTCGCGGGACGAAACATCGTTCGGCTCGGCTACCGGGGGCGCTAGCGAGCCTCGCTGGTCGTGGTCGCCGCGGCCGGCCCGTCGTCGAGCACGGGCGGGGGTGCGGGCACGGTCGGAATCGGGATCGCGGCCGCGGTCGCGGTCGCGGTCGCGGCCGCGGACTCCACGCTGCCCACGAGCTCGGGCACGACGAGCGGCTGCGCGACGACGTCCTGCGCGGGACCGTCCCCTTCCTCGAGGCGAAGCCCCCGCGCGGCCTGCTTCGCCTCGCGGAGCAGGGCGGCGAGCCCGTCCACGTCGGTGGAGAGCGTGAGCCTCACCTCCACGTCCCGGTAGACGGCGCCGGGCTCGGGGCGCGCCGGGAGGTTCACCCGCTCGGCGCGCCACGACGTGCGGCGCCCGGCGACCCCGCGGAGGACGCCGTCGAGCCGCGGGATCGCGTCGAGACGGAGCGAGCGGGCTCGCACCGTCGTGACGAGCTCGAGCTCCGCCCCGGAGGGCGCGGGTCCGCCGGCCGGGGCCTGCGGTGGGACGAGCGGCTCGGCGCAGGCGAGCGCCACCGCGAGGGCGATGAGCGTCGGGTCGTCCGCGAGCGGGGCCGCCGCCTCGCCCTCGGCGCGCGCGGCGTCCGGCCCCCCGGCGACGAGGAGCCCGACCGCCACCGCCGCCCACCTGCGCCTGCGCTCCATCGCCACCGCTCCGGGCCGGCCCGCCCGACGGCCCAGGCGACGATCGCCACGCGGCGAAGGGGGCGCGACGCTCCGCGGCGGGCGTGCCCCGCGCGGGCGCACCCGTGCCCCACTAAGATGCGATGCCTACATCCCGAACATCGCGCCGATCTGGAAGATGAACGTGTTCTGGTCGAAGTCGCCGAAGTACGGATCGAACTCGAGCATCGCACCGACCCGGAGCTTCGGGTTGACCGCGTACCAGCCGCCCACGCCGAGACGCATGAGCAGGCTCACCCGGCTGTCGGTGCCGCTGACCTTCTCGCCGAGGAAGATGTCGAAGGTCTCCGACGAGACCCGGGCGTAGTAGAGGCCGAGGCCTGCGTCCCCGAACACGGAGAGCTCCGAGTTGATCGGGAGGGTGAACCGCGCGGACGGGATGACCTTGAGGATGTTCGCGGTGGTGGAGAGCCCGATGCCGAAGAAGCTCACGTCCTTCGTCAGGCGCGAATAGCCGATCGAGCCGACCCAGGAGAGCTTCAGCTGCGGGCTGAGCTCGCGGAACGGCAGCTCGCCGTCCACGCGGAGCGACACGCCGGCGAGGGAGTCGGTCTCGTAGCCGAGGAAGCCGCCGAGGGAGAGGCCGTCGGTGCTGCCCTGCGACCCCTCCACCGCCGCTTCCTTTGCCGGGGGCTTCGCGCCCTTGGACGCGGGCGCGGCGAGCGCGACGGCGGGCGCGAGGAGCGCGACGGCGAGGAGCGTGCGGATCTTCATGGTTCGGCCTCCGGTCGAGGTGCGTGAAGCGGTGCTCGGAGCGCAAGACGCCCCGGCCGCGTGAGCGACCGGGGCGTCCGCGATGCGTCCTTTGTCTTCTAGATCTGGAACATCGCGCCGACGAGCAGGTTCCAGAAGGTCTGGCTCCCGAGCCCGCCTGCGTCCGTCCCGTAGTTGCCGAAGATCGGGTCGAGGTCGATCATCGCGCCGACCTTGATCTTCGGGTTCGCCTGATACCAGGCGCCCACGCCGAGGCGCATCATGAGGTTCGTCGAGTTGCTCGACGCGGAGCCGAACCCGTAGGGCAGATCCCACGACGCCCGGATGTGCGCGAGGCCGATGCCGACGTCCCCGAAGACGTCGAGCTGGGGGGCGACCGGGATGGTGAAGCGCGCGGCCGGCACGATCTTGAACACGTTCGACGTGAACTTCGCGAACCAGTAGTCGTAGGTGAGGTGCGAGTACCCGACGGACCCGACGAAGCTGAGCTTCACCTGCGGGCTGAGCTCGCGGAACGGCATCGCGGCGTCGAGGCGGAGCGCGAGGCCGGAGAAGTCCGAGGTCTCGTAGCCGACGAAGCCGCCGACCTCGAGGCCCTGGAGGTCGCCCGAGCGCTGCGACTCCACGGGGGCCGGCTTCGGCTGGGACTTGGACTTCGAGGCCGGCGCGGCGAGCGCGACGGCGGGCGCGAGGAGCGCGATGGCGAAGAAATTGCGGATCTTCATGTGCTGCCCTCCGATGGGGGGAATGGGGACGGCTGGAGAGTAGCAGATGAAAGCACGACCGCTCGCCTGCTCCAAGCGGAACGTGCGTAACCCGCACCGTGTGTACGACCTACAGGGCATCTAGGCGCACATCAGGGGGCGCCGCGGACGTCATGGACGCGCCGCCGGATCGATGCTTTCCTTCGCGCTCGTGAGCGGAAGCGAGCGCACCGGCGAGGAGGGGAGGGAGCCGGCCGAGACCCGGCGGATCCGCGCGATCCGCAACCTCGGCATCATGGCGCACATCGACGCCGGGAAGACGACGCTCAGCGAGCGGCTCCTCTTCGCGGCGGGGCGCACCCACAAGATGGGCGAGGTCCACGAGGGCGCGGCCGTCATGGACTGGATGGACCTCGAGCGAGAGCGCGGCATCACCATCACCTCGGCGGTGACGAGCTTCGAGTGGCGCGGCCACGAGCTCCACCTCATCGACACCCCCGGCCACGTCGACTTCACCGTCGAGGTCGAGCGCTCGCTCCGGGTGCTCGACGGAGCGGTCGCGGTGTTCGACGCGGTGAACGGCGTCGAGCCGCAGAGCGAGACGGTCTGGCGCCAGGCGGATCGCTGGCGCGTCCCCCGGATCGCGTTCGCGAACAAGATGGACCGCGTCGGCGCGGACTTCGGGGCGACCCTCGCGTCGATGCGGAGCCACTTCCCGGACCACATGATCGTCGCGGTCCACCGCCCCATTGGCGCCGAGGCCGCCTTCGAGGGGCTCGAGGACCTCGTGGCGCGGCGCCGCGTCCGCTTCCCCGATCCGGAGGACCCGCGCGCCGCGGTGGTCGAGCCCGGACTCTCGCCGGAGGGCGCCGCGGACCGGCTCGCGCTCGTGAACGCGCTCGCCGACCTCGACGACGCGATCGCCGACGACGTGCTCGCCGACCGGGAGCCGGACGAGACCGCGCTTCGCGCCGCGGTCCGGCGCGCGACGGTGGCGGGCCGGCTCGTGCCGCTCCTGTGCGGCTCGGCGCTGCGGAACAAGGGCGTCCCCCAGGTCCTCGACGCGGTCTGCGACTACCTCCCCTCCCCGCTCGACCTCCCGCCGGCGACCGGCGTGAACCTCCGCACCGGCGCGGAGGAGATCCATCCCGCGGACGACCGGGCGCCGCTCCTCGCCCTCGCGTTCAAGGTCTCGCTCCTCGACGAGAAGCGCCGCCACGTGTTCCTGCGCGTCTACTCCGGCCGGATCGCGGAGGGCGACGAGGTCTGGAACGCCGACCTCGGGAAGCCGGAGAAGGTCGCCCGCGTGCTCCTCATGCACGCGATCCAGAAGCGCCGCATGCCGTCGCTCGGCGCCGGGCAGATCTTCGCGGTGGTGGGGCTCAAGGAGACGCGCACCGGCGACACGCTCTCCGACCCGGCCCACCCGATGCGGCTCGGGGGGATCTCGGCCTACGAGCCGGTCCTCTCGCAGGCGATCGAGACGGGCTCGCTCAGGGACCGCGACCTCCTGCTCGAGGCGCTCGCGCGGGTCGCGGACGAGGATCCGAGCTTCCGGTACGGCGAGGACCCCGAGACGGGCCAGCTGCTCGTCTCGGGGATGGGGGAGCTTCACCTCGAGATCGTCGCGGAGCGGCTGCGACGCGAGTTCGGGCTTGCGGTGCGGACCGGTCAGCCCCAGGTGCTGCTCCGCGAGGCGCTCACCGTCGCGGCCGAGGGCGAGGGCACCTTCGAGCGCGAGATCGACGACGAGCCGGTCTTCGGGCGGGTCACGGTCCGCGTCGCGCCGCTGCCGCGCGGGACCGGGTCCCGGTTCCGCGTCGCGCCGAAGGTGGAGGCGCTCCCCTTCCTCCGGGAGGACGTGCGGCGGCTCGTCGAGGAGGGCGCGCGGGAGGCCGCCGAGGGCGGCGTGCTCGAGGGCTGGACGCTGCAGGACGTCGACGTGGAGGTCACCGCGGTCGAGTGGCGCGAGGGCGAGTCTCGGCCGTTCGCGTACAAGGTCGCGGCGGCCGACGCGGTCCGAGCCGCCGCCGCGCGCGCCGGCCCGGTCCTGCTCGAGCCGATCGTGCGGCTCGAGGTGCTCACCCCCTCGGACACGCTCGGCGCCGTGATGAACGGGCTCGACGCGCGGCGCGGGACGATCCTCGACGTCGCCGAGCGGGGCACGGCGGCGAAGGTGGTGCAGTGCGAGGCGCCGCTCCGCCGGATGTTCGGGTACGCGACCGAGCTTCGCTCGGCCACGCAGGGGCGAGCGGTGTTCACGATGCGGTTCGATCGGTTCGACGCGGTGCCGTAGGGCGCGGCGAGTCGGCGAGCGGTTGCGAAGACCGGTGCATGGGGCGGCGTCCGCCCCGTCGGCGAGCGTTCCCGCAGGGCATGGGCTGGCCCCCGGTCCTCCTGCGCCGCCGCCAGAGTGCCGGCGTGCACGCGCGCTTCCGAAGGCGCTGCGGCAATGCACCTGGTCCGGATTCTTCCGGCTCGCCGGCCGCATGAGCGCGTGGGGCGCTGCGCACGATTCGTTCGTAGCCACTTCGGCAGCCGCCCCCAAGGCCCGGGGAGGCGCCTCCGACGAGCACGCCGCAGTCGCTGCGGTCGGACCGTCCTGTTCTACGGAGCCGGCGTGCACGCGGCGTGACAGCGGCACACGCCAGACCCGATCCTCCTCGGCGGCGCCCTCATTGGTTTCGCCGCGCCGACCGCAGTCCGGTGGCGCCGCCCGTGTGCCGCTGGCGCGCCCGGGCGTGCGCCGGCGTCTGCGCTTCGGGGCCCTCGCGTCAGTCCGGCGCCGGTCGCGACTCCGGCGGCGGCGCAGGAGGACGGCGCCTTCCCCGGCCCGTCACGGCGGCGTTCGGTTCGTCGCGCGCGACGGACGCGCAACCGCTACGCCGCCTTGATCTCCTGCACCAGCTTCGCGAGCGACTGCTTCGCGTCGCCGAAGAGCATGGCCGTGTTGTCACGGTAGAAGAGGGCGTTCTCGATCCCGG
>DASWCJ010000114.1:0-4281 GCA_036390155.1 Anaeromyxobacter sp. | reverse complement strand
CTCCGGTCCCGCACGAGCCGCTCGCGCACGATCTCGGGGAGGTGCCGCAGCTGATTGCGCAGCGCGGCCACGTCGCCCGCGTTGGTCGTGAGCCCGTAGTGCCCGAGCTTCCCGGCGACGAGGCACGGCTCGCAGAGGAACACGCACTCCGCCTCGCCCGAGTACGGACCCGAGTAGCCGGGGCCGGTCCGCCCGCAGAGGCCGCACTCGGCCGGCTCGTCCTTCCAGGTGGTGACGGCGGGAGCGCGGGGGTCGCGGAAGTACCGGTAGCTCGGGATCGGGTCCATCGGGGAGCCTCGCGCCCACGGTACCAGAGGGCCGTGGAGCCTCGAAGCGTCGCGGGCGAGCGTTCCGGTCAGGCGGCGGCGAGCGTCCAGCCTGGCGCGAGCGGAAGCGCGAAGCGCGCCGTCGTCTCGAGGTCGAGCTCGGGCTCGCGCGCAGCGGGCCGCGGCGCCTCGTCCGGCTCGTCCGGCTCGACGGGGCGCGCGCCCCGGGCCGCGACGGCGGAGATCGCGGCATCCGCCGCGGCCCCGGGCCCCTCGCGCGAATCGACGACCGCGTCCACTCCGAGCTCGAGGAGCGCCGCCCGGAGCTCGGCCGTCCCGTTGCGAGCGACCACCACGAGCGCGAGCTCGCGCTCGCCGCCGGCGCGACGGATGAGCTCGGCGAACGCGAGCGCGTCGCGATGCGGGAGCGCCGCGTCCATCACGAGGGCGTCGAGCCCGAGGAGCTCCTCGAGGAGCAGGTCGAGGCCGCGGGCGCCGTCGTTCGCGCTCGCGACGGAGAAGCAACGCGCCTCGAGCGAGCGCGTGAGCGCGCGGAGCGAGGCGGGATCGGGGTCGAGGACGAGGGCGCGGAGACTCTTCGCCGGGGTCGCCTGGTCGTGTCCATCGGTCACGGGACCGGAGAATGCGAAGGCCGTACCACCGCGCAGCATCGCGGATCTCCAAGGGAATGCAGCGCGCCGTCCCGCGATCCGTGGGCGCCGGGCCACGCGGTGTGGCGCCGCGGGCACATGACGGGCGTCACGGTCGCCAGATTCCCCCTGGCGCTGCCTCGCTGATCGGCGGCGTCAGAGGGAGCTCCTCGCGGGCGCGGGCGCGAGCCCGGATCCCCGCGGCGCCTCGAGCGACGCGAGCGCTGCCCCGTAGACGAATCGGTACGCGCCGTAGCTGCCGAGGACGTGCTTCACGTAGTCGCGCGTCTCCCAGATGGGGATCTCCTCGACCCAGGCGTCCACCTCGGCGTCGGGGCGAGCCTGAACCCATCCCAGCACCGCCTGCGGCCCCGCGTTGTACGCCGCGACGGCGTGGACCATGGAGCCGTCGAGCTGGGTGAGGAGCGCGCCGACGTACGCCGCGCCGAGCCGGATGTTGAGCTCCGGCCGCTCGAGCATCTTCACGTCGACCCGTCCGAGCTTCAGCGCACGTGCGACCTCTTGCGCGGTTGCGGGCATGAGCTGCGTGAGCCCGATGGCCCCGGTCGAGGAGCGTGCCCACGGGTTGAACAGGCTCTCCTCGCGAATGAGCGCCTGCAACAGGTCGGGATCGACCTTGGCGGCCTTCGCCCATCGCTCGACCGCGCGCCGGAACGGTCGCGGGTACATCGCCTCCCAGACCTCCACGTTCCGTCCGTCCATCGCTCCGGTCAGCCCCGACCCGAGCGCGTCCCGCGTCACGCGCGCCGCCGCCTTGCCACGCCCGGTCCGCTTCATCGCCTCCACGAGGAGGCGCGCCGCGTCCTCCGGGAGGCCGCGCCGATCCACCGCGAGCAGCTCGTCCGCCGCGTCGGGCAGGTCCATGCGGAGGAGCTCGACCGCGGCGAGGAACCGCGAGTCGGCACCGAGCGGGCCGGCCTCGAGTGGCCAGATGGAGGAGGCCGCCGCGGTCGCAGGCGCGGGGGCGCTCGCGCTGCAGACCAGCGGGCTGGGTGCGTCGACCCGGACGCGGCTCCGCGCGAGGAGTCCGTACCAGCCGGCGGGGTCTTCGGCCGCGACGGCGGCGAACGTCGTCGCAGCCGAGGGATCGCCCTTGTCCGCCAGCGTCCGCGCACGCCAGTAGCGGGCGCGGAGCCGCTGCTCGCGACCCACCCCCGGCAGCCGCTCCAGGCGATCGAAGGCCGCGAGCGCGGCGTCGTGCGTGCCCGACGCGCGGCGCTGCCACCCGAGCTGGAACAGCGCCTCGGCGCAGAAGTTGCCCCCGGCGTACCGGGTCGCCACGCGCTCGAGCCGCTCCAGCGCCTCGGCCTGCCGTCCCGCGCGGAGATCGAGCTCTGCCGCGAAGAAGAGCGCGTCGTCGGCGAAGGGGTGGTCGGGGTACTCGCGAGCGAGGGCGTCATACGTCCGCACCGCGTCGGGGATCGCGACGACCGACTGCGAGTAGGCGAGCGTGTACATCGCCCGCGGCCGCAGGTCGGAGCTCGTGCACGCCACGACGAGAGGCTCGAGGACGGCGATCGCCTTGCGATGCTTGCGCTCCTTGCGGAGCGCGGTCCCCACCACGAACGCCGCGGCGCAGGCGTGCTCGTCCGGGAGCGTGGTCCTGACCTGGAGCGCGAGCCGCATCGCCTCCTGGTTCTCGTGGAACGAGAGGAACGTCTCCGCCCGCCGCAGCCGCCAGCGGTTCGGGATGGGGAGCTCCCGCAGCCGTTGCCACACCCGCTCCGCCTCGGGCGAGAGAGGGCTCGTCGCCCAGAGCTCCAGCATCGCCCGGTGCTCGCCCGCGTAGTCGATCTTCTTCTGGTACAGCCGCGCCGCTGCGAGCAGCGCCTTTCGCCGCGCCGCGTCGTTCCGCGGATTCGCCGGGAGCTCGCGCACGGGCAGGAGCGCCGCGAGCGCTCCGTCGAGGTCGAGCGAGCGCTCGAGGACGCGGGATTGCCGGAGCCGGGCCTCGGCGTACAGCGCCGAACCGGGGCTCACCTGCCCGTAGGCCTCCGCCGCGGCCCGCCGCTTGCGCGTCCGCTCGAGCGCGCTCGCGGCCTGGAAGAGGCAGTGGTCCCGAAGCGCGGGGTAGTCGGCCGCGAGCCCGCGCAGCTCCGAGGCGGCGAGGGCGGGGTCGGTCTGCAGCGCCGCGAGCGCGCGGAGATAGCGAACCGGGGGCTCGTCGCCGCGCAGCAGCGCGCGCGACCGGGCGAAGCGGCCCCGGTCAAACAGCGCCTTGGCCTGTGCGTTCGCTCCGGAGGCGCAGTACGGCGCGAGGTCCGCCTCGTCGTAGCGCCGCGTCGCCGCCTGCTCCGGGCGGGAGGTGCTCTCCAGCAGCTCGTCCAGCTTGGCGTCCGTGATGGGAGAGGGGACGGCGCCGCCCTCGGCGAGGACCGCCGCGGCCCACAGCACGCCTGCGACCACGGCGATCCCGCGGCACCGTCTCGACCCGTCTCCGGTGCGCGCCGGCATTCCCCCTCCGCCTGGAATCCCTTCCGGCAGTGTACCCCGCGATCGCCGCGCGTCACCCCCGCACGCCGGGAGGGTTGTGCGCCCACCTCCGCACATCGGCGGGCCGAGCCATTCGCATCAGAACGCGCCCGCCCCGTTGGGCGTCCCGAGCCCGGTCGGGCCGTCGTACCCGACGCCGGCGGTACACAGATAGGACCCGCCGCATGAACCGTTGGAGCCGCTCGTCACGTCGAAGAGGAAGGGCGCGGCCGTGTCGGCGTAGGGGTAGGACGCCGGGTAGGAGGTGAGGCTGGAGTTCTCGGCGAGCGCGTACACACCGGCGAGGATGGGCGACGAGACGCTCGTGCCGCCGAACACGAGCCACCCCTTGAGACCCTGGCACCGGTAGGAGTCGTAGACGGACACCCCGGTGTTCGGGTCGGCGACGGCCGCGACGTCCGCGAGGGTGCGGTTCGCGCAGCCCGGATCCGCCTGCCAGCCCGGCTTCGAGACGTACGCGCTGCAGCCGCTGCCGGCGCCGCTCCAGGCGGTCTCGGACCAGCTGCCCGAGCTCACCCTGAGCGACGTCCCGCCCACCGCCACGACCGTGTTGAACGCCGCGGGGACCTGGACGCCGTAGCCGGCGTCGCCCGTGCTCACGGTGATCGCGATGCCGGGGTGGTCATAGAAGCCGGCATACCCGTTCGTCGCCGAGGACTCGCTCGCGCCGTAGCTGTTGTTGATCGCGTTCGCCCCGAGCGCCGCCGCCGTGTTCACCGCCGCCCCCAGGTTGGCGAAGCTGTTGCTGTCGGCCTCCACGAAGAGGAGCGAGCAGTTCGGGCAGATCGCGCTCGCCATCTGCAGGTCGAGCGCGCTCTCCTGCGCCCAGCCGCAGTTCGCGCGCGGGAAGC
>DASWCJ010000113.1:0-12363 GCA_036390155.1 Anaeromyxobacter sp. | reverse complement strand
CTCGAGGGGCTCGACCCGCAGAAGATCGAGCCCGCCTCGGGCGCCCACGTGCGCCAGCTCGTGAAGCTGAAGAAGGGGCTGAAGCAGGAGGACGCGAAGAAGATCGTCGCCCTCCTCAAGGAGGGCGGGCTCAAGGTGCAGGCCGCGATCCAGGGCGAGGCGGTCCGGGTCTCGGGCAAGAAGAAGGACGACCTCCAGGCGGCGATGCAGCGGATCCGCGGCGCGTCGCTCGGGGTCCCGCTCCAGTTCCAGAACTTCCGGGAGTGAGCGCGATCAGGCGGGGGCGGCTGGCCGCGCCGACAATCAGGAGGCTTTCCGGAATTCGGGCGGTCTCACCCGGCACGAGCGCGCCGTGGGTGGCGAGGCCGTGGACTATGCTTTTCGCGCTGCTCGTGGCCTTCCCGAGCGCGGTGGAGGGGCTGGTGCTTCTGGCGCCGTTCGTGCGGCTCGCGTCGGCCTGGGCGGGGGGTGCGAGCGGGGGCGTGGTGATCGGGGTCCATGAGGACCATGGTCACCCCCGTTGTTGCGCCGTGGGAAGGACATAGCCGGGCGGCCCGCTGGGCTCATCGCGCCGCGCCGCGCTCCGCCCTCTCCCGAACGCCGGCGACGAGGTCAGGGACCACCCGAGCGAGTCGTTCGAGTAGCTCCTCGAACGTCATCGGCGGGTTCTTCAGGTCGCCTGCCTGCTCGCGCAGCATCTCTACGAAGCCGTTCGGGTCGAAGTCGAACAGGTTGCAGAGGAACACGTCAGGCGACTGGGCCTCGATCCCTTCCGGCAACGGCGAGAAGTGCTTCGTGTTCTCGGTGGCGATAACCTGGGCGCCGGCCTTCACGGCCGCCGCGACGACATGACGGTCCTTCTCGTCGTTCGGCATCGCGGGGGTGAGCAGTTCGTAGCCGGATATCTCGGCCTCCGGGAAGTGCTCCTCTACCTTCGCCCGCAACCGCGCGGCCTTGTCGGCGGACATCACCGAATTCTCCACGAGGTTGCGCTCCATCTCGTCGAGGATCTCGCGGCTCCAGCGAAGCTGGAAAAACCCGCACGCCGCCGCGCGCAGGATCGTGTCCCGGAGCGTGAACGGATAGAGCAGGTTGGCGTCGATGACGACGACGAAGGGCGCGGGGACCATTCGACCTCGCGCCGAAGGTTACTTCAGCTCGGAGTCGTAGCCACCGAACTCCTGCGTCATCTGCGACAGTTCGCGGAGCCCCGCGCGCCGGTCCTTGTCGCGCTTCTCCTTGAAGACGAGGACGTCCTCGATCCGGAGCCGCCGGTGCTTTCCCGTCTTGCGAAACGGGATGCGCTGCCCTTCGAGGAGCCGGACGAGGTACTGCCTGGAAACGTTGAGGATGTCGGCCGCCTGCTGCGTTGTCACCTCGCGCCCCACCGGCACGACCGTGATCGAGTCGCCGCGTGCCATCACCTCGGCCACCCGCTCCAGCACGTAGAACACCGACTCGGGCAGCGGGATGGCCTTCCCCGCAGGACCGACGAGCTGGCACCGAGGCGCGGTACGCGCCCGGGCGTGGGCGATCCCTTCCAGTGCCTTGGAGAGCGCGACCACCTGGGCGTGCTGCTCGGGCGGCGCCGCGACGGGCGTCATCCGACGGATCTGGTCTTCCAAGGAGCGCAGGGCGTGGGCCATCGGAACCCCTCCGCGCCGCAACCTAACACCAAACGTCCCAAACGCAACCCCATACGACCCAACTGCAACCCAGTCGGTAGGTATGCGTGGGCGATTTCAGTCGGTTTCCTTCGCGGGTGCTCTCAAGGCACCAGGCGGTCACCCGGCTCGACGGGTGCGTACGCGGTAGGGCCGCACCACCTCGACCGCGAGGCCGACCTCCTCCGCGGCCGTCGTGACCGCGCAGCAGGTGGGCGCACAGCCCGGTGTACGCCGGGCGCGTGATCTTGAGGCGCGTCATCACTGCGCCTCGTGGTGCTGTTTGGATAGGGACCGATATCCGCTTTACGCGTCGTAAGCTCACGCGAATAGGCGCCCGGGCTTGCGGGTTGCGCGAGGGAGCGCAGGCGGTGACCGGTAGCCTCACGACCCCCGCGCCCAGTCGGTCCGGCCGGTGAGCTGCATGATCACGAACAGCGTCAGGATCGCGCCGATCGTGATCGCGAGGCCGGTGTACCCGCTCCAGAAGAAGGTGAAGGAGAAGAGGACGAGGTAGACGAGCTGCGGCAGGCCGACGAGCAGGAGCGCGGTCCGCCCGCCCACGAAGAGCCGCGCGTAGGACACGACGAGCGCGACCGAGACGACCGACGCCGCCGCGAAGGCGGGGCCGATCGCGACGTGGTCGATGAGGTACGCGAAGAGCAGGTGGAAGGCGAAGAAGGCGCAGGAGAGCAGGAAGTAGTTCACCGGGTGGATCGACCGCCCGCGCGCGGCGAGCAGCATCCCGGTCACGAAGAAGAAGAAGAGGAGCGAGACCGGCGCGAAGAAGGTGAGCTTCGCCGCGAGCGGCCCCGGGTTGAGCCGCTCGGGGAGCACGACGCCGATCGCCTTCGTGCCGACAATCTGGTCGAACCGCCACGTCCCTCGCCAGCCGCCGCCCGCCGGGCCGTGCTCGGAGGTGGAGAGCGACCCCGCGGGGAAGTCCACCGCGTCGAAGTCGGTCGTGACGGTGAGCCGGAAGCTCCGCGCCCGCCCCTTCTCCGGACCGAGCCCCTCTCCCGCCGTGCCGTACGACCAGCGCTCGGTGCCGCGCGCGCGGTAGGCGACCGTGAACGCGACCGCCTCGCCCGGCGCGAGGGTCCGCGCGAACGTCGCGTTCCCGCGGCTCGCCGATCCGACCTCCTCGAACGCGACCTCGATCGGCGCCCCGCGCGCGTCCGACACCGTGAACCCGTCGTAGGTGACGCCGGGCTCGATGGGAAAGGCGACGTGCGCGCGGCGCTCCTCCGCGCTGTCGTTCCGGAGGGCGTAGCGCCCCTGGAACGAGACGCCGTAGGTCGGGAACCAGAGGAGCCCCTTGCGGCGCTGCTCGAGGGAGAGCGCAACGTCCACGTCGGTGCGGTCGAGGACGAGCGGCCGCTTCGTCTCGACCGCGTCCTCGCGCTCGACCTTGAAGTAGCGCTTCTCCTTCTCGTCGAACTTCTGCTCCGAGACGCGGACCTTGTGGCGCTCGCGGCCCACCGCGGAGGGCGGGTTCTGGACGAGGGGCGGTCCCCACAGGGCGCGGACCTCCGCGCCGAGCGACCCGGTCACGGACCCGCTCCGGAAAGCGAGGGTGGAGCCGAGGATGGCCCAGGCGCCGGCGCAGCACAGCCAGACGAAGCCGATGGCGAGGAGTCGTCGCATACCGGACCCGGGAGCAAGCCCCGGGCCGCCCGCCATCCGCGCGGCGCCCCTCGGGAATCCGCGCCGCGTGTCGCGCGGGACACGCGCCGGTGCGGCCGTCGGGCCTCGCCCGCCGGGCGGATTTGCCCCGGCCATCCCGGTCTGTTAGATCGCGGCCGCCCCCTTTGCCGACCCGCGTCTACATGCACACGCTCGGCTGCCCGAAGAACCGGGTGGACAGCGAGATCATGCTCGGGACGCTCGCCGAGGCCGGATACCGGCTCGTGCAGGATCCCGAGAAGGCCGACGTCGTCGTGGTCAACACCTGCGGCTTCATCGAGAGCGCGAAGGTCGAGTCGGTGGACGCGATCGTCGAGCTCGCCGAGCTGAAGCGGACCGGCCGCTGCAAGAAGCTCGTGGTCGCAGGCTGCCTCGTGCAGCGCCACGCGAGCGAGCTCGCGCGCTCGCTGCCGGAGGTGGACCACTTCCTCGGGACGGGCGCCTACGCCGACGTCGCGAAGATCGTCTCGGACGCGCAGGCGAAGCGGCTCGTCGTGCCGGATCCGGACTTCGTCCACTCGGCCTCGACCCCGCGGGTGAGCTCGCTCCCCGCGCACACCGCGTACCTCAAGATCGCCGAGGGCTGCGACAACGCCTGCGCCTTCTGCATCATCCCGAAGCTCCGGGGCCCGCAGCGCTCGCGTCCGATCGAGGACGTCGTCGCCGAGGCCGAGGGACTCGCGTCACGGGGGGCGATCGAGCTCTCGCTCGTCGCGCAGGACCTCACCGCCTGGGGCAACGACCTCGCCGGCCGCCCCCGGCTCCACGCGCTCCTGCGGGCGCTCGCGAAGGTCGACGGGATCCGCTGGCTCCGCTGCCACTACGCCTACCCGCGCGACGTCCCGGACGCGCTCCTCGCCGCGCTCGCGGACGAGCCGAAGATCGTGAAGTACCTGGACATGCCGCTCCAGCACTCCTCCGACCGGCTCCTCCGCGCGATGAAGCGCGGCCGCGACTCCGCCTTCCTGCGCGAGCTCGTGGCGCGGCTGCGGCGGGACGTGCCGGGGATCGTGCTCCGGACCTCGCTCATCGTCGGCCTTCCCGGCGAGACCGACGCGGACTTCGAGGACCTCCTCGAGTTCGTCGAGGCGTCGCGCTTCGAGCGGCTCGGGGTCTTCGAGTTCTCGCCCGAGGAGGGCACGCCGGCCGCGACGATGTCGCGCCAGGTCCCCGCCGCGGTGAAGCGCGCACGGTTCGAGCGGGTGATGGAGCTGCAGCAGGGGATCTCCCGCGCGCACCAGAAGGCGATGATCGGGCGCAGGGTGGAGGTCCTCGTCGAGGGGGCGTCGGAGGAGACCGAGCACCTCCTCGCCGGCCGCCACGCGCAGCAGGCGCCCGAGATCGACGGGCTCACCTACGTGAACGACGGCGTCGCGTACCCCGGCGAGATCGTCACCGTCGAGGTGACCGACGCGGCCGACTACGACCTCGTCGGCCGGGTGGTGTCCCGCGAGCCGGGGCGGGCGGCCCGGCCCCTCCCGCGGAAGGCGCCGCACGCGCCGAAGCCGCGCCGCGGCGGGCTCCCGGTCGTCGGCTGATTCCCACTCCCCGGGCGACGAAGATCGGATCGGGCTGGCGCGACGTCACCTGCCGGCGGCGTCGATCCGGCGCACGTCCTTTGGCAGCTTCACGTCGAAGGCGGCATCCGCGACGCCGGCGTTCCGTCGCACGCCGGTGAGCTTCACCTCGTTCACATTGCCCGCGCCGTCGTCGACCCGCGTGGCGGTGACCTCACCCGAGGGGCCGACCGACAGGGTGATGGACTCGACCCGCGGATCGGCCTCCCGGGGCCGGAGGACGAGCGTGCCGCCGTCGCCCCCGGCGAGCGTGAACTCGCGCGCGAGATCGCCCTTCCCGAGGAGGAAGGTCACCGCCGCGCTCATCGCGGACGCGTCGAACCGCTCGTCGACGTAGGCCTGGTTCTCCTCCGGCTCGTACTGCACGAGGCGCGAGCCCTTCACGGCGACGGTCTTCCGGGCGGGCTGATCGTAGTCCCAGCGCATCATCCCGGGCTTCTTCACGCGCAGCGTACCCGACGAGACCTGCCGGCGGCCGAACCCGGAGTAGGTGTAGGTCTGCTGGAAACGCGCCTCGAGGTCGCGGGTGGACTCGTAGTAGGCCTGCACCTTGCGGGCGAGCTCCGCGGCGCGTTCGGAGCCGGGCAGCGCCGGCGCGGCGGCGAGGAGGGCGGCGAGGAGGAGCGGCATGCGTTTGTACCTACCATCCCTCCGGACGGTCCGCCCGCCCCCCGGATTCACCGCCCCGGCCCCGGCGCCCGCCTTGACGCCCGGGGGGCCCCGCGCGATCCTGCCCGACCTCGATGCGCCGGCTCACCCACGTCCTCGCGTTCTCCGCGGCCCTCCTCGCCGCCGGCTGCAGTGGCAAGTCCGACTGCCAGCTGATGCAGGAGCGGCTCTGCTCCTGCACCGGAGCGACGAGCGACGCCTGCGCGACGCAGGCGGAAAATCTAGTGAACGGGCTCGACCTGGAGCAGAAGAGCCCGTGCGGCCCGCTCCTCTCCTCGTGCAACCCGCCGAGCGACGCGACGCTCTGCGAGTGGATCCACACGCCCGACGGAAAGATCGCCTGCGGCCTCGCGATCGATCCCACGAGCCCGACGACCACCACGCCGTAGCCGTCGCTGAGTCGTCGCTAGCTCGGGATCCCGAGCGGGGTCCGCAGCCCGGAGGTCGGCGCGACCAGCCCGTCCGCGAACCGCCCCGCGATCCGCTCGCCGCACCTCGCGCAGGCGTCGCCCTTCATCGCCACCCGGCGGACCGCGAACCAGTCGCGCTCGATCAGCCTCGCCCCGCAGCGCGGGCAGGAGGTGGTCTGGCCCTCCCGGTCGTGGACGTTCCCCACGTAGACGTGGCGGAGCCCCGCGGCGCGCGCGATGGCGCGGGCGCGGGTGAGCGTCGGGGGCGGCGTGTGCGGCCGATCCATCATCTTGTAGTCGGGGTGGAAGGCGGTGAAGTGGACCGGGACGTCCGGCCCCATCCGCGAGAGCACGAAGTCGGCGAGGGCGCGGGTCTCGTCCTCCGCGTCGTTCAGCCCCGGGATCATGAGGTTCGTCACCTCGACCCAGACGTCGGTCTCCTTCGCGAGCCACTCGAGCGTCTCCTTCACCGGGTCGAGGTGCGAGAGCGTCGCCTGGGAGTAGAAGCGCTCGGTGAACGCCTTCAGGTCCACGTTCGCGGCGTCCATGTGGCGGAAGACGTCCTCGCGCGCCTCCCGCCCGATGTAGCCTGCCGTCACGAAGACGGTGAAGAGGCCACGGGCGTGCGCCTCCCTCGCCACGTCGATCGCGTACTCCGCCCAGATGGTGGGATCGTTGTAGGTGAACGCGACGCCGGGGCAGCCGCGCGCGATCGCGAGGTCGACGACGCGCTCCGGGGTCCAGGACGGCTGGGAGAGCCGCTCGTCCTCGCGCGCCTTCGAGATGTCCCAGTTCTGGCAGAAGCGGCAGCCGAGGTTGCAGCCGGCCGTCCCGAAGGACAGCACGGTCGCGCCCGGGTGGAAGTGGTTGAGCGGCTTCTTCTCGATCGGATCCACCGCGAAGCCGGTGGTGGTGCCCCAGCCGGCGGTGACGAGCCGGCCGCCCCGGTTCCGGCGGATGAAGCAGAACCCGTCCTGCCCCTCGCCGATCCGGCACTCCCGCGGACAGAGGGTGCAGAGCACCTTCCCGCCGGGCGCCGGCTGCCAGTAGCGCGCCTCGTGGAGCACGGCCCCATTGTAACGCCCGCGGTCGAGGAGGCACGCGCCGGACGGGCGAGGCCCCACTCGCCGGGGACCCCCGCCGGTGCTATCTAGAGTGCGTCCGATGAACTTCCGCGAAGCCGTCGCACGCCGGGTCCTCGTCTTCGACGGGGCGATGGGCACCCAGATCCAGCGCCACGAGCTGAAGGCCGCGGAGTACGGCGGCAAGGAGGGCGCGAACGACCTCCTCGTCCTCACCCGCGCGGACCTCATCGAGGACATCCACGCCCGCTACTTCGCCGTCGGCTGCGACGTGGTGGAGACGAACACGTTCGGCTCCTCGCGCCTCAAGCTCGACGAGTACGGCCTCGGCCACCGCACCTACGAGGTGAACTTCAAGGCGGCGATCGTCGCCCGGCGGGCGGCCGACCGCTTCTCGACGCCGGAGCGCCCCCGCTTCGTGGCGGGCTCGATGGGGCCGACCGGGCTGCTCCCGTCGTCTTCCGACCCCGCCCTCGGCAACATCACCGCCGACGCGCTCGAGCGGATCTACTTCGAGCAGGCGAAGGGGCTCATCGAGGGCGGCGTCGACGCGCTCATCCTCGAGACCCACCAGGACATCCTCGAGCTGCGCGCGGCCGCGCTCGCGGCGGACGCTTGCCGGCGAGAGAGCCTGCGCGACGTCTTCCTGATCGCCCAGCCGACCCTCATCGACGCGAACGGCCGGATGCTCCTCGGGACGGACATCGCCTCGGCGGTCGCGACCCTGGAGCGGCTCCCGGTCGACGCGATCGGGCTCAACTGCTCGACCGGTCCGGACGAGATGCGGGCGTCGGTGAAGCTGCTCGCGGAGAAGACGAGCCACTACGTCTCGGTGCTCCCGAACGCCGGGATGCCCGAGAACGTGGACGGGCACGCCGTCTACAAGCTCTCCCCCGACGGGCTCGCCGAGGCGCTCGCCTCCTTCGTGCGCGAGCTCGGGGTCGACATGGTGGGCGGCTGCTGCGGCACGACCCCCGAGCACCTCGCGAAGGTGGTCGAGCGGATCCGCGCCCTCGACGGCGCGCCGCGCCGGGTCCGGCCGCGCCCCGCCGCCGACCTCTCCTCCGCGATGAAGGCGGTCCCCCTCGCGATGGAGCCGCGCCCGCTCGTCGTGGGCGAGCGGCTCAACGCGCAGGGCTCACGCAAGGTGAAGGAGCTGCTCCTCGCCGACGACTTCCCCGCCCTCGTGCAGATCGCGCGTGGCCAGGTGGAGGCGGGCGCGCACGTCCTCGACGTGTGCGTGGCGCTGAACGAGCGAGACGACGAGGGCGCCCAGATGCGGGCGCTCGCGAAGCTCCTCTCGCAGGCGGTCGACGCGCCGCTCATGATCGACTCCACCGAGCCGGACGTCATCGAGGGCGCGCTCAAGGTCTACCCCGGCCGCTGCATCGTCAACTCGGTGAACCTCGAGAAGTCCGGCGAGCGCGTGAAGAAGGTCCTCCCGCTCGTCCGGCGCTACGGCGCGGCGGTGGTCGCGATGACCATCGACGAGAAGGGCATGGCGCAGACCGCCGAGCGCAAGGCGGAGATCGCCCGACGGACGGTGGAGGTGGCGAGGGAGTACGGCGTCCCGCCCGACGCGCTCGTCTTCGATCCGCTCACCTTCACCCTCGCCACCGGCGGCGAGGAGTACCGGCGGAGCGCCCTCGAGACCATGGAGGGCATCCGGCGCATCAAGGCCGAGAACCCGGGCGTCTTCACCTGCCTCGGCGTCTCGAACGTGAGCTTCGGGCTCTCGAAGCCGGCGCGCGAGGTGGTGAACTCGGTCTTCCTCTACCACGCGGTGCAGGCCGGGCTCGACCTCGCCATCGTCAACCCGAAGGACATCCGCGGCTACCAGGAGATCCCGGAGGAGGAGCGCCGGCTGGCGGAGGACGTGGTCTTCGACCGCCACCCCGACGCGCTCTCTCGGCTCATCGCCCACTTCAGCGGGAAGGCGAGCACCGGCGCGGTGCAACCGGTCGAGGAGCTCTTCGCCGGCAAGACCGCCGAGGAGCGTATCCACCTCCAGATCCTGCATCGGCGCCCGGAGGGCATCGAGCCCCTCATCGACGAGGCGCTCACCCGCCGGCCTCCGGTGGAGGTGCTGAACGGCGTGCTCCTCCCCGCCATGAAGGACGTGGGCGACCGCTTCGGCGCCGGGGAGCTCATCCTCCCCTTCGTGCTCCAGTCGGCCGAGGTGATGAAGAAGGCGGTCGCGTACTTGGAGAAGTTCCTCGACCGCGTCGAGGGCACCTCGAAGGGGAAGGTGGTGCTCGCCACGGTGTACGGCGACGTGCACGACATCGGGAAGAACCTCGTCAAGACCATCCTCTCCAACAACGGCTTCGACGTGTTCGACCTCGGCAAGCAGGTGCCGGTGGCGACCATCCTCGAGAAGGCGATGGAGGTGAACGCCGACGCGATCGGCCTCTCGGCGCTGCTCGTCTCGACGTCGAAGCAGATGCCGTACTGCGTGCAGGAGCTGTCGCGCCGCAACCTCAGCTTCCCGGTGCTCATCGGCGGAGCCGCCATCAACCGCAAGTTCGGCTACCGCACCCTCTTCCTCGAGGATCGCAGCCCCTACCCGGGCGGCGTCTACTACGCCCGCGACGCGTTCGAGGGCCTCGACATCGTGGAGCAGCTCCTCGACCCCAAGCGGCGCGAGCAGCTCAAGACCGAGGTGCTGCAGAAGGCGATGAAGCAACGCGACGCGCCGGAGGCGCCGGTGCTGGTCGCCGCACCTGGCGTGCGGAGCCCGATCCTCCCGGTCGGCAAGGCCCCCACGCCGCCGTTCTGGGGGCCGCGCGTCGTGCCGCCGAGCGACCTCCGGCTGCAGGACGTCTGGCCGCACCTCGATCTCATCGAGCTCTACAAGCTCCAGTGGGGCGTGCGATCGAAGGACAAGGTCGAGTACGAGCGGCTCATCCGCGACGAGTTCGGCCCCAAGCTCGAGGCGCTCAAGGCGGACATCCTCGCGAACGGGTGGCTCACCCCCAGGATCGTCTACGGCTACTTCCCTTGCCACGCGGACGGAAACGCCCTCGTCGTGCTCGACCCGGTGCACCGGAAGGAGCCGCTCGCGCGCCTCACGTTCCCGCGCCAGCCGGACGAGAAGCACCTGTGCCTCGCCGACTACTTCCGCGAGGAGCCCGGCTCGGACGTGGTCGCCTTCCAGGTGGTGACGGTCGGCACGGAGGCGACCCGGCTCGCCGACGCCTGGCAGGAGGCGGGCGAGTACAGCCGCGCCCTCTACCTGCATGGCCTGGCCGTCGAGACCGCCGAGGCGCTCGCCGACCACTGGCACGCCGTCGTCCGCAAGGAGCTCGGCCTGCCGGCATTGCAGGGAAAGCGCTACTCCCCCGGCTACCCCGCCTGGCCGGAGCTCGTCGACCAGCGCCAGATCTGGAAGCTCCTCGACCCTGAGCGCACGATCGGCGTCTCGCTCACCAGCGCCGACCAGATGGTGCCCGAGCAGTCGACCTCCGCCATCGTCCTGCACCACCCCGAGGCGGTGTACTACGTCGTCCGCGGCGCGCCGGGCACGCAGGGGGCGGCGGCGGTGAGCTGAGGGCCACCAACCTCCTGTCAGCTCCCCCTCGGCGCCCACGTCCCCACCACGGCCCCCCCGACGATGAGGCCCATCGCCGCGGCCGAGGTCGCGTGGAGCCGGCCGGCGCCGGCGAGCGCGATGAGCAGCGTGGAGAGGAGTGGCGTGAGGTACGCGAGCGTGCCCACCACGCGCGGATCGCCGTCGCGTAGCGCCCGATCCCATAGGTAGAAGGCGGCGCCCATGGGCCCTAGGCCGATGGCGAGGAGCCACGGCACGTCCGCGGCGGCGAAGTGGTAGTGCGGCTCGAAGAGCGCGTGACAGAGGAGCGCCAGCGCGCCGGAGGCGAGGCAGAAGGTCGACACCGCGGAGGTGGCGAAGCCGCCGAGCCGCCGGGTCGCGAGCGAGAAGGTGGACCAGATCACGGCTGCCGCAACGGCGAGCGCGTACCCGAGGAGGCCTTCGCGGGCGAAGCCGAGCCGGCCGCCGGTGACGAGGAGCGCAGCGCCCGTGAAGCCGAGGAGCGCGCCCACCACGTGCCGCGCCCGCAGGGCCGTCCCCGGGACGAACAGCGGGGAGAGCACGACGATGAGGAGCGGCCAGAGATAATTGAGCAGGTTCGCTTCCACCGGCGGCGCGAGCCGCAACGCGAGGAACAGGCAGAAGTGGTAGGCGAAGAGGCCGTAGACGCCGAGCGCCAGCACGGGCAGGCGAAGTCCGCGCACGCTGAGGCGGCGCGCGCCGACGAGCCCGCCGAGCAGGAGCGCGCACCCGACGAGCAGGAAGGGCGGCACGCGCCGCAGCGCGAGCGCCAGGGTGGCGAGCATTCCCCACAGCGCGATCGCGGCGAGGGCGGCGGCGACGGCGCGGCGGGGCGTCGGCATGGCGGCGCAGCCTAGCAGACCGGCCGGACCGCTAGCGCTTCAGCGCTCCGTTCGCCTCGACCGGCACCTCGATCGCGCCGAAGTCGGCCAGGCCCTGCAACCGCACCGCGGCCCCGGAGAGGAGGTCGGCGATACCCTGCGCCGCGCCGACCGTGGAGAGCCGGATGGGGATCGAGATGACCGCATGCCCGCCGGGCGGCACCGCCGCGAGCGGGTGCGAGCCGCCTGCCAGGAGGTCGTGCTGTCCGACGCGGAGCCCGTAGGTCAGCGCGCCGACCGGCAGCGGGAAGCCGTTGCCGTTCTCGACGCGGAGCCGGACGTCGATGGCGACGTCCGCGAGCGAGGCGTTGCGGACGGTGATGCCTTCGATGCGAAACGAGGGCGGCCGCGGGATGGCCACCCGGTCGCGGTGGTCGAACGGCAGCTCGATCGTCCCCAGCGCGGAGCCCACGCCCGCGCTGCCGGTGATGCGGTACGCCACCTCGGCCCGGGAGAGGAGGACCTCTGCGAGGCGTGGAACGTCGCGCCAGCGCAGCCGGACCGGGATGGACACGGCGGCCGCGCCGCGCGGCGGCACCTGGATGCCCGCCGGGAGCTCGCCCTCGCCCGCCTGCGTCCCCTCGACCTCCAGCTTGTAGGTGAGCCGGCGTAGGTCGAGCCCGAGCTGGTTCGGGTTCTCGAGCTGGTAGTGG
This sequence comes from Anaeromyxobacter sp., assembly GCA_036390155.1. Taxonomy (GTDB): domain Bacteria; phylum Myxococcota; class Myxococcia; order Myxococcales; family Anaeromyxobacteraceae; genus Anaeromyxobacter. The sequence continues at coordinate 170 of DASWCJ010000113.1, read as the reverse complement.
AGGGCGATCGTCACGCCCTCCAGGTCGAGCTGGTCGGCCGACCAGGACTGGAAGCTGAGCTTCGGCGGCTCGAAGCCTCCCTGCGCGAGGCGCTGGAGGAAGGCGCAGCCCGAGAGCATGAGCGCCAGGGCAGCGGCGAGGAGGACGGAGGGGCGGCGGTCGTTCATGGG
>DASWCJ010000112.1:0-2020 GCA_036390155.1 Anaeromyxobacter sp. | reverse complement strand
GGGACGACCGGCTCGGGCGGGGGTGCGCCCGCCTCGACCTCGGCGAAGGCGACCCGCCCGTCGGCCCAGAGGATCCGGTCGCAGGCGTGGAGCAGGGCGGGCAGCCCGTCCCGCGTCGCGGCGGAGACGGCCACGCCCCCGAGCCGGTGCGCGAGCGCCTCGCCCTCGCCCGGCGGGAGCCGGTCGGCCTTGTTCACGACGAGGATCCGCCGCTTCTCGCCGAGGCCGAGGTCCGCGAGGATCCGGTTCACCGCCTCGATCCGCTCGTCGTGCCGCGGGTCCGCCGCGTCCACCACGTGCAGGAGCAGGGACGCGTCGCCGAGCTCCTCGAGCGTCGCACGGAACGCGGCGACGAGGTCGGGAGGCAGGTCGCGGATGAAGCCCACCGTGTCGGTGACGATGACCTCGCGGTCCTTCGGGAACCGCAGGCGCCGGCTCGTCGGGTCGAGCGTCGCGAACAGCTTGTCCTCCACGAGCACCTCCGAGCCGGTGAGGGCGTTGAGGAGGGTGGACTTCCCCGCGTTGGTGTAACCGACGATGGAGAGCACCGGCAGGCCGCGGCCGCCGCGCTGCTTGCGCCGGAGCTGCCGGCTCTCGCCGAGCGCCTCGATCCGCCGCTCGAGCGCGGTGATCCGGTCGCGCACGCGCCGGCGGTCGATCTCGAGCTTCGTCTCGCCGGGACCGCGCCCGCCGATCCCTCCCGCGAGGCGCGAGAGCGAGTCGTCGCGCCCGACGAGCCGGGGGTAGAGGTAGCGGAGCTGGGCGAGCTCGACCTGGAGCTTGCCGTCGGACGACTGCGCGCGCTGGGCGAAGATGTCGAGGATGAGCTGCGTGCGGTCGAGGATCTTGAGGCTCGTCGCCTCGGCGATGTGGCGCGCCTGCGAGGGCGAGAGCTCCGCGTCGAAGACGATCATCGTCGCCATCCGCTGCATCGAGCGGAGGACGATGTCCTGCAGCTTCCCCTTGCCGATGAGGTAGCGCGGGTCGGGATCGCGACGGAGCTGCAGCGTCGCCTCGAGGACCTCGACGCCCGCGGTCCGCGCGAGCTCGCGCAGCTCGTCCAGGGAGGCCTCCGCCTCGGCCCGGCCCCGGCTCCGCCCCCCGAACCCGACGAGGATCGCGCGCTCCGCGCCGGAGGTGCGGCGGAGCGAGCGCGCGCGGGCGAACTCCTCCTCGAGCGCGAGCGCGCCGGCGAGCGGATCCCAGCCGAGCTCGTGCACGTCGGGCGAGGCCTCGTCCTTCCACATCGCGCCCTGCGGGTTCTCGGGGAGGAGGTGCGCCCAGTGGACCTTTCCCGGCAGGCCGCCCGGGCGGACCTCCAGCGCCGCGACGAGGTCGAGCCGGAGGAGCGCGAGATCGGTGTGGTCGTCGCGGTCGAGCGGCGCCGCGTCGAGGTGGGTGTGGACGAGCCGGAGGCCGCGCAGGCGGCTCTCCCCGGCGCGGGCGCGGCCGACGTCGGGCAGCTCGAGCCGCCGCGCGTCGCCGACGATCACCGCGTGGACGTCGCCCTTCCGATCGAGGAGGACGCCGATCTGCCGGTTCGTCTCCGCCGAGACCTCGCAGAGATGGCGGGCGAGCTCCGGCGAGATGATCGACCGGGCGTCGACGCGGCGGCGATAGGTGCGGCGGAGAGCGTGGAGCTGAGAGGGCTTGAGGCCGAGGGTGTTCCCGAAGACGTCCTGCATCGATCTCCCGCCCCGATGATAGCGACCGCGACCCGCGGGAGCGAGCCGTTCGGCGGGCGGGCGGGCGGGCGGTCCCGGCGGGGGCGAGCGGGCCGCTATACGAGCTCGACGCCGGCGTTCATGTTCGCCCCGCCGCACTCGATGCCGAGGTAGCGGAGCAGCCGCAGGTGGTGCTCGTGCAGCCCGAGGACCGCGGTCGGCGCCCTGCGCGTCGCGATGGTCTGGGCGAGGAGCGCCACCCCGAAGTCGTGGAACTCGCGCACCCGCGTGAGGTCGATCCGCACGTTGGAGTAGCCGGCTTCGTCCAGCCTCTCGGCGACCCGCCGCGCGGCGGG
>DASWCJ010000111.1:0-3200 GCA_036390155.1 Anaeromyxobacter sp. | reverse complement strand
TGGACGACCGTCTCCACGAGCGGGCCGACGACGTCGGGCGGCGACTCCCAGAGCGAGGGCGCGCCGCGGAAGATCGCGTTTCGCACGCCCAGGTCGGTGAGGGTCGTCTTCACCGGGACGCGCGCCGTCTTCGCCTTCGCGAGCGGGTACCGCCTCAGCTCCCGGATCAGGAGCGCATCCGCGAGGTAGTGAAGGTATCGGCCCACCGTCGGCTGGTTCGTACGCAGCCCCGCGGCGTTCGCCTCGACCGCGAGCTCGACCTGGCTGACCTCCTGGCCGGTCCTGCGCGCGACCGAGAGATACAGGTGCCGCAGCAACTGCGGCTGCTGGATGGGGAACAGCTCCGGAATGTCCACTCCGAGCACGCGGTCGAACACCGTCTCGACGAGGTAGTCGGCCCAGACGTCGTCCTCGACCTCGCCCGAGTGCAGCCTGGGGTAGCCGCCGCGCACGTAATACCGGTCGAGCGCCTTCGCGAGCTCGACGGTCCTCGACCGTCCGAACGCGTGGACGGACTCGAAGGCCTTCCGCGTGCGTGGATCGAACGTGTCCAGGAACCGGAGCGGCGACTCGGGCGGCGTCAGCTCGGGCTGCCAGGCCTCCAGGACCTCCCGGAAGAGGAAGGTCGGGAGGTCGGTCGTCAGCACCCGACCGGCGAGGCTCTCCCGGGTGCCCTTCGCGACGAGCACGCTCGAGGAGCCCGTGATGACCATGCGGGCCCGGGTCGTCTCCGCGAGGTGCTTCACCTCCTCGTTCCAGCGCGGGAGCTTGTGGACCTCGTCGAGGAGGAGGTGTGGCGGCGCCCCTTCGTCCAGCGAGCGCTTGCGAACGTTCTCGACGTACCACCGGACGAGACCGAGAAGGCCTCCCGCTTCCCGGAGCGTCTGGAGGTCGAACCGGAGCAGGAAGACGTCCGCGGGCGCGACGCCGCCCGCGAGGAGGTCCGACGCGATCTGCAGGATGGCGGTGGTCTTGCCGACCTGGCGGGGACCGCGGAGGGCCTGGATGAGCGGGCTGCGCCGGCCCAACCGTTCGAGGATCGCGCGGGTCTGGCGCCTCCGGAACGCCGGCGGAGCCGGGCGCACCTCGTGCGGAGGGCGCCACCACGGGTTCAGCCCCTGGAGCACCTCGGGGAGCTCGGGGGGCACGAACGGGACCTGCGATGGCGGCGGCGGCACGCGGGATTAGTAAAATACATATGTTTTACTTTGTCGAGCCGCCAGCACTCACGCCGTCACGAGCTGCTTCTCGACGAGCCGCCGGTAGGTCCCGCCCCGCTCCATGAGCGCGGCGTGCGGGCCGCTCTCGACCACGTGCCCGCGCTCGAGCACGAGCACGCGGTCCGCCCGGGCCACGGTCGAGAGCCGGTGGGCGATGACGATCGCGGTGCGCCCGACCATGAGCCGGTCGAGCGCGTCCTGCACGAGCGCCTCCGACTCCGCGTCGAGCGCGCTCGTCGCCTCGTCGAAGAGGAGGATGCGCGGGTCCTTCAGGACGGCGCGCGCGATGGCGATCCGCTGGCGCTGCCCGCCGGAGAGCTGCTGCCCGCGCTCGCCGACCTTCGTCGCGTAGCCCTCCGGGAACGCGCGGATGAACGCGTCCGCGTGCGCGGCGCGGCAGGCCTCGACGACCTCGTCCTGGGTCGCGCCGGGGCGGCCGTAGCGCACGTTCTCCTCGACCGAGGCCGAGAAGAGGACCGGCTCCTGCGGGACGACCCCGATCTGCGCCCGGAGCCAGGCCGGGTCGAGGTCGCGCAGGTCGCGGCCGTCGAGGAGCACGCGGCCCGACGTCGGGTCGTAGAGCCGCCCCACCAGCGCCGCGATCGTGGACTTGCCCGCGCCGGAGGAGCCGACGAGCGCCACCACCTCGCCGCTCGGGATCTCGAGGTCGAGGTCGGAGAGGACCTCCACGTCGGGACGGGTCGGGTAGGCGAAGCGGACGGCCTCGAGCCCGAGCGCGCCCTCGCACGCGGTGGGCCGCGCGCCGCCCGCGAGCGGCATCCCGGGGACGCGGTCCATGAGCGCGAAGACCCGGTCCGCCGCGCCGAGGCCGCGCATCGCCTCCGCCCAGATCTCGGCGAGCGCGCCGAGGCTCATCGCGATGAGGAGCGTGTAGACGAGGAACGCGGTGAGGGCGCCGGCGGTGAGGCTCCCCTGCGCGACGAGGACGCCGCCGTAGCCGAGCACGGCCGCCATCGCGGCATAGCCGCCGCCCGCGGCGGAGCCCATGAAGATGGAGCCCGCGACCGCGCGGCGCCGGGCGGCGTCGTAGGAGTCGGCGATGGCGGCGCCGTACCGGGTGCGCTCCTTCTCCTCCGCGACGAAGGCGCGGACGGTGCGGACGGCCGAGAGCGACTCCTCCGCGACGTGGCTCGCGTCGGCGAGGGCGTCCTGGTAGCGCCGGGCGAGCGCGCGGACCTTCCGGCCGTACCAGACCGCGCCGAGCGCCACCGGCGGCACGATCGCGAGCATGACGAGGGTGAGCCGGACCGAGGTGTGGAAGAGGAGGACGAGCGCACCGAGGGCGGTGATGACGTGCCGGAACGTCATCGAGACCTGCGCCGAGACGAGGTTCTGGAGCGTCGCGCAGTCGGTGCCGAGCCGCGAGACGAGCTCGCCCGTGCGCGAGCCGTCGAAGAACCCGATCTCCTGCGCGAGGAGGCTCGCGTAGAGCCGCTCCCGCACGCGCCGGACCCCGCGCTCCCCCGCGAGGGAGAAGAGGAGGTGCCGCCCGGCGATGGCCGCGCCCTGCAGGACCGCGAGGCCGGCGAGGAGGAGGGCGATCCGCCCGACCTGCCCCGGATCGCGGTGCGCGATGGCGCCGTCCACGATCTCGCGGATGCCCTGCGGGTAGATGAGGGAGAGGCCCGCGCCCGCGACGAGGAGGACCGTGCCCAGGGAGAGGGCGGGGAGCTCCTCGCGGAGGAGGCCGAGGATGCGGCGGACGGCGGGGGTGGGGGACACCGGATGGATCTAGCCGTTCGCGGGGACTCGCGCACCAGGGGCCTTGGGTCCGCCGGCTCAGCGCGAGGACGACGCACAAAGAGAGGGACGGTAAGCTACGGGCGCTCGTCGATCTGCGGCCGCTCCCGTTCGCAGCTCGCCGCGTAGTAGCCGATCCAGGTGCCCAGGAGGATCGCGACGAGCGCCGCGAACGCGCGGCGCCGGGTCCGGACCCGGCGCACCTTCCCGGCGGGGCTC
>DASWCJ010000110.1:0-8207 GCA_036390155.1 Anaeromyxobacter sp. | reverse complement strand
GCGCCGCCGGAGGTGAGGAGCTCCTTCACGTCGTGATGCGCCGGCAGCCCCCCGCGCTCCCCTGGCACCCAGCTCGGGACCGCGACCGCGTGCTTGAGCGAGCGCAGCTCCAGCACCGGGAGGTCGAAGCCCTTGCCGTGGAAGGTCACGAGCGACGCGCCCGAGAGCCGGGCCCACGCCTCGGCAAGGAACCGCGGCTCGTCGCCGCGCCGGTCGGTCCACGATCCGACGTCGACCACCTGGATGACGCCGCCGTCCTCGACCGCCTCGAGCGTGCAGGCGGCGACGGGCCGGTGGTACGGCAGGGGGAGGAAGTCGCTCCGTCCCCCGGTGCGCGCACGCCGATCGGCGAGCACGCGGCCGAGCTGCTCCGCGTACGGCCGCGAGGGCTCCCCGTCCACCGCCGAGACGAGCGCCTCGTCGGCGACGGTCTCGAGGTCGAGGGTCACGAATCGCCGCACGAAACGGAGTCTCTCAGGCCCGTCTGACAGCAGCGCGCGCGCGTCCCCTCACCGAGCGTCATGTGCCCGAGGGAACCCCCGAAGAGCCGGAATTTGCCCGGGCACCAACCGGGCGTCCCCCACATCTGCGGGCAGCCGGGCGACGGCTCGCACCTTCGACTACTTCGCCGCCCGTGCTCGGGGAGGAATCCATGTCCAACGGATGCTCGAAGAAGCGGTGGTCCGCCGTGCCGGTCGTCCTCGCGATGCTGGGTGCGTTGCTCTGCCCCGGAGGTCCGGCCGATGCGGCGGACACGGTGGACTCGTTCGCGGTCCCCATCGCGAGCGGGTCCGCGGACCTCGGCGGGTACCAGATCGTCGGGATCGAGCCCGCGTCGCTCACCTGGTTCAACCTCGACGTCACCGCAAAGGCGGTGTGGACCGGGAGCGTGAACACCGCGGTCTCCTACCCGCCCGACGACGTCCGTCAGGGCGCGCTCCTCGCCGTCACGCGCCAGGCGACGGGCACCTCCGGGGCGATCCACGTGGTCTGGTCGCTCAGCGGGACGCTCCGACCGCTCGACCTCTTCGACGTGGACATCGGGACAATCCCGCTGGCCGGCGATGCCGTCTCCTGCGCGCCCCGGCTCGACGGCGGCGGGTTCGCGTGCACGGCGGAGTCGCCGTCCATCCCTCTCTTCGACACCCCGTGTGTCCCGCTCTCCCCGTACGTCGACCTCAGGCTCGAGATCCGGTTCGACGTCACGCCCGAGGGCGCCGTCGTGACGCGGTCCTTCGACATCGACCAGGCGCCCGCGGCCGCGAGCACCGACCTGTCGCTCACGACGGCCCCCGCGACGGAGCACCTCCCGGTCGCGTGCAACAAGGCGGTCGGCAGCGACGTGCAGTACGCGCTCGCCCCGTACCACTGGAGGCCGACCACCCAGGCGACCCAGCGGCCGCACATCGTCATCGGCCTCCGCGATCCAGGCTACGCGTTCGGCTGCTCGAGGCTGCCCGCGATCTTCGACGAGGGGTTCGGCATTCCCGTCGTGACGAGCCCCGCCTTCGACCTCACCGGCGCGGGCCACACGACCGACCTCGGCGCGCTCCAGGCCAACAACGTGAACCCGACCATCGCCGCCTTCCCGCCGTTCTCGGGCGTCGAGGGCATCCCGGTGCACTTCACGCAGTCGGTCACCTCGCAGTGCCCGATCGGCGGCTACGTGTGGCGGTTCTCGGACGGGACGATGTCGTTCGGCCCGACGCCGCAGCGCGCGTTCGGGCAGGACGGGCTCCTCGGCGGCGAGCTCACCGTGACGGACATCACGAACCTCTCGGCGACCGCCGACTTCTCCGTGAGCGTCGCGAACGCGCCCCCCGTCCCGAGCGCGGGCCCGAACACCTCCGGGCTGTGGGGCGTGCCCATCGCCTTCAACGGGCAGGCGGTCGATCCCGGGTGGGGCGACCAGCCGGTCCTGACCTACGCGTGGAACTGGGGAGATGGCACGCCAGGGACCGGCGGCGCCCAGGCCACGCACGTCTACCGCAACCCCGGGGACTACGTCGCGACGCTCGTCGTCTGTGACGATCACGTCTGCGCGAACGACGCGGCGAGCGTTCACGTGCGGAGGCGGGGCACCTCGCTCGGCTACACCGGCGACAGCGGCGGCGTGTTCTCGGCGAGCGCGACCCTGGGCGCGTCGCTCGCGGACGAGCTCGGCCAGGCCGTTGCGGGCGCGAGCATCGGCTTCACGCTCGGCGGGAGCCCGGCCGGCTCGGCGCAGACCGACGCGAACGGGAGCGCGCACACGGCGACGGTCGTCGGACTACCTGCCGGGTCGTATCCAGTGGCCGCGACGTATCCCGGCTCGGGTCTCTACGAGGCCAGCGCCGCGTCGGCGACGTTCGGGGTGACCCGGATGTCGTCCGCGATCGCGTACACCGGCGCGCTGTCCGGCGCCCCGAACAAGGTGGTCACGCTCTCCGCGTACCTCACCGACGGTCTCGGCCGCGCGCTCGACGGCAAGGTCGTGGTCTTCACGCTCGGGACGCAGCAGGTGCAGGCCACCACCGGCGCGGGCGGCGTCTCGGGCGTCGCCTCGGCGACCCTGAAGCTCACCCAGAAGAATGGGAAGTACGCGCTGACCGCGGTGTGGACGCCTTCCGGCGCCGACGGCACGATGTGGACCGGGGCCTCGGCGGCGGCGACGTTCTCGTTGCAGTCGAAGTGACGTCCCGAGGGGCCGTCCGCCGTCCGGCGCTCCCGGGCGGCGGACGATCCCCTGCGTCTCCGCCGCCGCGCCCGCTGCGGCAACTTGCCGCACCTGCCAGGCCCGCGGCCCGTCCGCGGTGTGCGGATGCGCGCACCCGCACGGGCGGCCCGGATCGGGTTTAACCCGAGAGGTCATGCCGCGGCGCGGCACGGCCAGGCTACGCTGGCCGCGGAGGTGATCGTTATGACGATCCAGGAGAGGTTCGGCGCGCTGGAGACCGAAGCCAGGGGCCGGATGCGGAGAGTACTCAGCAAGGGGAACGAGCGGCTCATGGAGCTCGACGAGCGGCTCGCGAAGATCGCGAAGGACGACTGGACCGTTCCCGGGCTCCGTCGCCACATGGACCAGCTGCGTTCGCGCGCGGAGAACCTGCGCGCGGAGGCGACCCGGAAGGCGCAGAAGCTGCCCGGGGAGGCCGTCACCCGGCTCGCGACGGGCACGCGCACGCCGATCCGGAATCTCGCGAAGGGGTTCGCGGATCTGGCGAAGCGGCTCGAGCCGCGCGGCCCGAAGGCGGTGAAGGACCCGGAGGCGGCGCCGCAGCCGAAGCCGGAGCCGAAGATCAGGGCGAGCTGACGCGGGGTCCCGGGCGGGGAGCGCCGAGCGCGCGCAATGCACGGCGCGCCGGCTGCTCCACCGTCCGTGCGACCGCCAGGGCGATCGCGACCGAGCCGGCGCACCACGCCGCGACGAACGCCCCGGAGGCGGGCCCGTCCGCGCCCGCGAGCCGGCGCGCCCACAACCAGAGCGGCTCCTGCAGCACGTAGAGCGCGAAGCTCGCGTCCCCGAGCGCCCGCGCGGGGCGTGAGGAGAGCGCGCGCGCGAGCGGTCCGCCCGCGGCGAGCGCGATGATCGCGGCAGCCCAGAGCGGCAGGAGGAGGCCGTTGTGCACGAGCACGAACGGCGCCTGGCCCCAGGCGAGCGCGGCCGCCGCGGCGGTGAGCGCGAGCGGCGCGACGATCGCGGCCCCCCGCCGGAGCGCGAGCCCGCGCGCCGAGAGAAGCCCGAGCGCCACGCCGGCGAGGAACTCACCCGCGCGCGCGACCGGGTGGAACTTCACCGTGAGCAGCCAGAAGGGCTCGTTCCAGCGCGGGTCCGCGACGGGGCCGTCCGGGTGAAGCGCGAGCCACGCGAGCGGCGGGGCGAGCGAGAGGGCCCAGGCGCCCGCGAGCGCGAGCCAGAGCCTCCGCCTCGAGAGGCGCGACAGCCGGGCCGCGACGAACGGGAAGGCGAGCGAGAACGCGAGCACGACGGACGTCGACCAGCCCGGCGCGTTCCAGAGCCGGGCGATCGAGGGCGCCCACGCCTGCAGGAGGAGCAGCGTCGCTGCCGCCACCGCGGACGCCTTCGCGGCCGCCTCGGTCCCGCCGTCCGCCCAGCGCTCGAGCGCGAACGGCGCGCAGAGCGCGAAGCCGAGGAGGTAGGCCGGGTAGAGCCGCGCGAGCCGCGAGGTCCAGAACGCGCGGCGCCCCTCCGCCGAGAGCGGCTCCGGGCTCGCCCGCGCCAGCACGAACCCCGAGAGCACGTAGAAGAGCGAGACCCAGGCGTACCCGCCCGCGCGCAGGCGCTCCGCCCACGCCGGCGCGCCGGCGACGAGCGGCGCGCCGTGGTGGAAGAGGAGGATGCCCGCCGCCGCGACGAAGCGCAGGCCGTCGAGCGCGTGCAGTCGGCCGTCCGGGCGCGGGTCCACCTCCGCAACGTGCGGCGGTCCCCGCGCGCCCGCCCTCGCTCCGGTGGGGAAGCAGGAGAGGGAGGGGGCGGTCGTAGCCGCGCGCGTGGACGGGTCACCCGTACCCGGAGGCGAACCGCCGCGGCCCTTCAGGGCCCGGCCCGCGGAGCGCTCGGCGCTCCGTCGCTCTGCTATATCGCCGCGAACCTTTCGGAAGCGGGGAGGGGGCGATGCACAGTCCGCGCTTCATCGATCACCGGGGCAAGCTCATCCTGTACCTGAACCTCGCGCACGCGAGCCCGGGGCAGCACGCGCGCGGGCTCGACCGCACCGAGCGGGCGATCCTGGAGCACCCGGTGAGCTCGGTGCTCCTGCTCTTCGACGTGACCGGCGCGGCGGTGAACCACGAGACCGAGGAGCTCGTCGCCGGCTTCGTCGAGCGGACGAAGGCGCGGATCCGCGCCCGAGCGGTCGTCGGCGCCTCGGGGCTGAAGCGGCGCGCGTTCGACCACCCCGCGCACCCCGACGAGCACGCGCTCTTCGAGGACCTCGAGCACGCCCGCGACTGGCTCGCGGAGCTCGACGGCTAGGCGCGCCCGCCCGCGACGCGGCTACCAGGTCTGCGGATTGCTCACGTTGTGCGGGGGGAACGTGTGGCAATTCGTCGAGCAGCTCTTCGTCGCCGGGTCGAACGTGATCGTGATGGCGTTCCCGTGCGCGAACCCGGCGCTGTTGATCCCGACCTTGCCGTCCACATGGGTCGCCTGGTTCACCGAGGGCTGCGTCGAGCCGAGCTGCTGCGTGAACCCGGCGTGACACGCGAAGCAGCCCACGTCGGTGGCGGACTCGCCGTGGCACTGGAGGCAGCGGTGCGCCAGGTGAAAGCCCGTGAAGGCCAGGGTGGCGCCGTACGCGCCGTTCGACGCGTGGCAGGTGTCGCAGGTGCCCTGGGTTCCGGCCTCGACCCAGGTCGGCGTGTTGGCGGGAGCGTACTTCGAGTGGCAGTAGGTGGTGCAGGTGCCGCCGCTGTTCGGCGCCGGCGCGTAGGAGGCGGTGACGCCGCCCGTTCCGGCGAGGAGCGGATCGAACGCGACCGGCGCGTTCGCCGCCGAGAGGTCGGCGTGGGCAGAGCTGTCTGGAACGACGTGGCACTCGCCGCACGCGAACGCGTTCGAGAGCGCGCCGGCCGTCAGGTGCGTCTCGTGGGCGCCCGCGCGGTGAGAGGCGATCGCGACCTCGGCGTCGAGGAACGGCGCCGCCCGGTTGAGCGGGATCGCCGAGGCGCGGGTCGCGCTGCCGTGACAGGAGAGGCACATGCCGTCGCTGCTGAGGCCGTTCACGTCCGTGCTGCTCGCGCAGGCGGAGAGCGCGGCGGCGGCGCAACAGGCGAGGAAGATCGAGAGCTGTCGCATGGGGTTGTCCTCCGGTCCGATCGAGGCAGCATGCCCGCGTGGCGCGCGCGCATTCTTGATCGGCATCAAAAGATTAGAGAGTTCGGGACGCGGCTCATCGCACGAAGCGGAGGTACTGCTGGATCTCCTCCGACGCGCACGCCGGCTCGGGGCGATCGTCGATCCCGAGGCAGTGGGCGACCACGGCGACGGTCGGGGTGGTGCAGCGGTCGAGCCCGCCCGGGAGCGTGCGCGAGGCCTCGGCGTTTCGTTCCAGGACCTCCTCGGACACCCGGAGCTCGCTCCTCAGCGAGTAGAGGTTGGTCCGGTCCCCCGAGCCGAGCTTCACGAGGTTCTCCTCGGAGGCGATCGCCTCCTTGAGCGAGTCCCTCCGCTGCCCCTGGTAGCAGGAGATGGCGCTGTGGATGACGCGGAGGAAGGCCGGATCGCGCTGGTGCGCATTGTCCAGCGCCTGGTGCGTCGCCTGGACCTCCTCCTGCATCCCCTCGGCGAGCTCCGCCTTCTCGTCCTTCGTGAGGCGCGACGGGCTCTTCGAGGCGAGCCGCTCGCGGCGCACCTCCTTCCACGCCTTGTCGCGCTCGAGCGGCGTCGCGTTCGCCCCGGCGCGGCGCGCCGCCTCGTCCAGGTCCGCCTTCAGCTCGCCCTCGCGGTTGCCCTCCTCCCGGAAGCGCGTGCGGCACTCGGCGAGATCCCGCGCGGCCCCCTCGTTCTTGCGGGCGATCTCGGCAGCGGCGAGGCCCTGCGCCACGAAGAGCTTCTGCCGCTTCTCGAAGACCTCCACCTCGGACTCGCAGTAGGTCCGCTCGGCCTCGGACAGCGGCCCGCTCGCTGGCTTGCCCGCCGCCGTGGCGGGCTTCGATGCGCCGGAGGGCGCGGCGAGGGCGAGGAGCGCGAGGGCGACGGCCGCGTACATCGAGACCTCCGGGGAGGGGGGCGGGCCCGTTTTCTATCACGGACCGCCCGGGGCGCGGAGGGCACCGTGCCGCACGCCCGGGGAGACATCGCGCCGCCCCCGCGCTAGACTCGTCGTTCCTCCGGGCAGGGGAGTGGAAGGAGCGGCCGTGACACAAGCCGAACGACTGTCCCGCCGCGAGCAGCTGCGGGCGGACATCGCCAAGCGTGAGCGGGACCTCGAGCAGATGAGGGCGGAGGAGAGCCGCCTGCTCGAAGGGTGCGAGCACGTCTACACCGACGGTCGCGGAGCCGCGACCGGCGGGCGCGTGAAGATCTGCTCCATCTGCGGCCGGCTCCTGAAGGCCCGCGACGAGAAGCTCTGGGGGTAGGGTGGCGTCGCTCTCGCCGTTCCGCGCCCTCCGCCCGCCGGAGCCGCTCGCAGCACGGGTCGCCTCACCGCCGTACGACGTCGTCTCCACCGCGGAGGCGCGGGCGCTCGCGCGCGGAAATCCGGACAGCTTCCTCCGGGTGTCGCGTCCCGAGATCGACCTCCCCGAGGGGATCGACGAGCACACCCCCCCCGTCTACGCGAAGGGGCGCGAGAACCTCGAGGAGCTCGTGCACCGCGGCGTCCTCGTGCAGGATCCCGAGCCGCGGCTCTACGTCTACGCGCAGCGGATGGGCGAGCACCGCCAGACCGGGCTCGTCGCCTGCGCGTCCGTCGACGAGTACGACCGCGACCTCGTGAAGAAGCACGAGAAGACGCGGGCCGACAAGGAGGACGACCGCGTCCGGCACGTCGACGCGCTCTCCGCCCACGACGAGCCCGTGTTCCTGACCTACCGGGCGGTGCCCGAGATCGACCGCGCGGTCGAGGACGTGAAGCGCGCCGCGCCGATCTACGACCTCGTCACGCCCGACGGGGTCGGCCACCAGCTCTGGGTCTTGCCGGCGGACGCCGGGCGCCGCATCGAGGCGCTCTTCCGCGCGGTGCCGGCGCTGTACGTCGCCGACGGCCATCACCGCTCCGCGGCCGCGTCGCGCGTCCACGCGCAGCGCAAGGGGAAGCCCGGCGAGCACGGCGCCTTCCTCGCGGTCGTCTTCCCGGACGACCAGATGCAGATCCTCGCCTACAACCGGCTCGTCCGCGATCCGAAGGGGCGCGGGCCGGAGGCGCTCCTCGGCGCGCTGCGCGGCGTCATGGACCTCGAGGCCGCCTCCTCGCCGCGGCCGGACGCGCCGCTCTCGTACGGCGTCCTCGTCGGCGGACGCTGGTGGCGCGCGCGGGTGCGGCCCGGCAGCTACGACGCGAAGGACCCGGTCGCCTCGCTCGACTGCTCCATCGTGCAGGACCAGCTCCTTGCGCCGCTCTTCGGGATCGCGGATCCCCGCACCTCGAAGGACGTGGACTTCGTCGGCGGCATCCGCGGGCCGGAGGAGCTCGAGCGGCGGGTGAAGGCGGAGGGCTGGTCCCTCGCGCTCCACCTCTTCCCGACGCGCATCGAGCAGCTCCTCC
>DASWCJ010000109.1:0-1706 GCA_036390155.1 Anaeromyxobacter sp. | reverse complement strand
GTGCACGTCGTCCCGAAGCTGCTCCTCCCCCCGGACGTGTACGGCCTCACGATCGCCGAGGTCGAGAAGGAGCACCGGGCCTACGCCGACAAGCTGCTCGAGCGGGCGGTGGCGTCGCTCGACGAGGCGGGGCTCGAGGTGTCGACGACGGTGCTCTACGGCTCGCCCGCGGAGTCGATCGCGGAGGAGGGCGCCGCGGCCGACGTCGGGATGATCGTGATCGGCAGCCGCGGGCACGGCGCGGTGGCGCGCATGTTCCTCGGCAGCGTCTCCGACCGGCTGATCCACATCAGCCCGAAGCCCGTCCTCGTCGTGCACTGACATCTCGACCTCATGGCCGACACCGTCCGGACGAGGGAGCGCACGGGCGAGGCTTGAGGGGGCGTTGCCGCCGACCGCCCGCCGGAGTAGTACCCAGGCGCGCATGATCGAGACGGTCTTCGAGGAGCTGAAGCGCTACGTCCGTTTCGGCGACGAGGACGGCACGGCGCTCCGGGCGCTGCACGTCGCTGCGGCGCCGCGCTTCGAGGCGATCGCCGAGACGTTCTACGACCGGATCCTCTCGCACGAGGAGGCGCGCAACGTGCTCGTCGGCGGCGAGAGTCGCGTCGGGCAGCTCAAGGTGACGCTCGTCGCCTGGATGGACACGCTCCTCACCGGCCCGTGGGACGAGGCCTACTGGCAGCGCCGGTACCAGATCGGCCGGGTCCACGTCCGCATCGGCCTCCCGCAGCACTACATGTTCGGGGCGATGAACGTGATCCGGGACGAGCTCACCCGCCTCGCGTGGACCCGGTTCCACCCGGATCCGGCCGAGCTCGAGCGGGTCCGGTCGGCGCTCGAGAAGATCCTCGACCTCGAGCTCGCGATCATGCTCACCACCTACCGCGACGATCTCCTCGCCCAGCAGGCACGCGCGGAGCGGCTCGCGACCTTCGGCCAGCTGGTGGGCTCGATCGGTCACGACCTGCGGAACCCGCTCGGGGTGATCGAGACGTCGCTCTACATCCTGCGCGGCCGCGTGGGCGCCGGCGCGGACGAGCGGACGACGAAGCACCTCGATCGCATCGGTGAGCAGCTCCAGGTCGCGAACGGGATCATCACGAACCTGCTCGACATGATCCGGAACCGGCCGCTCCAGCGCGAGAAGGTCGCGCTCGGCGAGGTGGTCGCGGGCGCCGCCGCGTCGGTGAAGCGCCCCGAGGGCGTTCGGCTCGCCCTCGACGGCGTCGACGCCCTGCCCGCGGTGGACGGCGACCCGGTCCAGCTCCGGCAGGTGTTCGTGAACCTGCTCGAGAACGCGGTCTACGCGGCTTCGCCCGCGGGCGAGGTCGCGGTGCGCTCCGACCCCCGACCCGACGGCTCGGTCGAGGTCCACGTCGAGGACACGGGCCCCGGCGTCGACGCGGCCACCCTGCGACGGCTCTTCGAGCCGCTCATCACGACCAAGGAGCGCGGGATCGGGCTCGGCCTCGCGCTCGTGAAGCGGATCGCGGAGCGGCACGGCGGGTCGGTGATCTATTCGGCCCGGCCGGAGGGGGGCGCGCGCTTCACGCTGCGGCTCCCCGCGCCGGCCGAGGCGTGACGGAGGACGTCATGCGCAGCTACCTCGTGGTGGACGACAACCGGGACTTCGCCGAGAACCTCGCCGAGATCCTCCGCGACGGCGGGGACGAGGTCGTGGTCGCCGGGGACGGACGGCAGGC
>DASWCJ010000108.1:0-5415 GCA_036390155.1 Anaeromyxobacter sp. | reverse complement strand
CTCGCGCGGAGCTGGCGCGCCCGGGCGTGCGCCGGCGTCCACGTTTCTGGACCCGTTCGACCGTCCGGTGCCGGTTGCGACTCTGGCGGCGGCGCAGGAGGACCGGGGGCCATGCCCGAGGCCCGACGGGAGCGTTCGCCGTTAGCGGGCGGCCGCTAAGTGACCGGCATTGGCTCTAGGTCCAGGGTCAGGGAATTCGCTCTACCGCGGGACGCCGGGCGAGCTCGGCGTCGAGGAGGTCCCGCCCTGGGGCCCGGCGACGCCGCCGCCGCGCGGCTCGGTCGCTGGCGCGGCGGAGCCTCCTCCGGGACCGGTGCCCTGGCCCGGGACGGGCGTCGTCCCGGCGGGCGGCGCCGCCGGCCGCACCTGGACCCAGTACGCGACCATCTCGGCGTTCCGCCCGGCGCGGATCTGCGCGCCGGGGACGACGTCGAGCACCGTGCCGAGCCCGGCCGCCGTGTAGACCATCGTGTTCCGGTCGAGCGAGAGCGTGATCGTCGCGCCGCCCGCGTCGACGACGATCCGGTGCTCCTTGCGGTCCACCTCCTTCACCGTCCCCGTCACCTGCTCGAGCACCGTGCCCCGCGCCGGGGGCGCCGCCGGCACCTGGACCGGCGTCGCGTTCTTGGGCGACGACGACGGGGAGGGGGTGATCGGGGGGAGCCGGCCGGAGGGCTCGAGCCCGCCCTGGGCGAGCACGGGCGCGGCCGTCAGGACGGCGAGCAGGATGGGGGCGGCGCGGATCATGGAGGCCATCGTAATCCCGGATGCCCTCCGCGGCGTCGGCCCCTTGCGGTAGCATCGCGCACCTTACGGAGGCCTCGATGGACCAACGCGTCAGCTGGGACGAGTACTTCATGAACGTCGCGCGCGTCGTCGCGACCCGGGCGACCTGCGAGCGCAAGCACGTCGGCGCCGTGCTCGTCCGGGATCGGACCATCCTCTCGACCGGCTACAACGGGTCCATCCGCGGGCTGCCCCACTGCACCGAGGCGGGGCACATGATGGAGGACGGCCATTGCGTCGCGACGGTGCACGCGGAGGCGAACGCCATCATCCAGGCCGCGAAGAACGGCGTCGCCATCGAGGGGGCGACCATCTACACGACTGCCTCGCCGTGCTGGCCGTGCTTCAAGCTCGTCGCGAACGCGGGGTGCACCCGGATCGTGTTCGGCGAGTTCTACCGAGACGAGCGGATCTTCGAGTACGCGAAGCGCGCCGGCATCGAGCTCGTGGAGCTCGAGGTCCCGGCGAGCCCCGACGTGCAGCCGGCGGACACCGGCCAGGCGCGGAAGGTCACGGCGCCGCGCTAGCCGGCGTGGGCGTGGGAGCAACGACGGGCGTCGCCGGAAGCGGTGGCGCCGACGGCAGCGGCCGCAGGAGCTCCTCCCCGAGCAGCGCCGCGATCGCCGCGCGCCGCGCGACGAGGAGCGCCTCGCGCTTGCGGAGCGCGACGAAGCGGGCCTGCTCGGCGGCGGGCACCGGATCGGGGAGCCGGGCGAGCTCCGCCCGCGCCTCCGCGAGGGCCCGGTCCACCGCGACCACCCGGATCGCGGGCCGTCGCGCGGGCTCGCGCTTGCGGTCGATCTCGACGGTGTCGTTCTCGGTCCAGAGCGGCACGAAGTCCGCGCCGTCCACCTCGACCCGGACGACGCCGCGGCCGTAGTCGCGCCGGACCAGCGCGACGCGGAGGAGCGCGCCGTCGCGCGTCGCCGCGGCCTTCTCCGGCGTCACGCCCGGCAGGTAGTTCCGCGACTGGTTCGAGACGAGGTTCCCGAGCGAATAGGCGATGACCCCGACGCGCCCGTCCGCCGTCCGGTGGAGCTCCACCGGCTGGAGCACGTGCGGGTGGTGCCCGAGCACGACGAGCGCGCCCGCGTCCACGAGCGCGTGCGCGAGCTCGACGTCCTCGGCGCGGGGCTGCGCGTCGTACTCGACGCCCCAGTGCAGCGAGACCACGACCGCGTCCGCGCCTGCGGCGGCGGCCCGGACGTCCTCGACGATCCGCCTGCGGTCGAGGAGCGACGCCTGCTGGCAGGGCGCGGGGCCGGGCGCCGGCTTCGGGCAGGCGTTCCCCTCCTGGTTGAAGAACGCGGCATAGCCGAGGAACGCGACCGCGAGGCCGCCCGCCTCGACCCGCACCGGCCCAGCCGATCGTCCCTCCGGTCCCGCGCCGACCGGAGTGAGCCCCGCCAAGCCGACGCGGCGCAAGGTCTCCTCGAACCCGGCGCGGCCCTGGTCGAACGCGTGATTGTTGGCGACGGCGACCACGTCCACGCCGGCGTGTGCGAGCGCGGCGATCGCCTCGGGCGGCGCGTTGAAGACGTACTCGCGCGTGCCGCCCGGCGAGCCCGGCGCGACCGGCGTCTCGAGGTTCGCGAAGGTGACGGTCGGCTCGGCGAGCAGGTCGGCGATCTGCGCGTAGAGCCACGCGTAGCCGCCGTCGGAGGCGTCGCGCGCGTGCAGCTCCGCGCTCCGCTTCACCGCTTCGTGCATGAGGACGTCGCCCACCGCGCCGATCGTCGCGCGCGCGAGGGTGCGCGCCGGCTCGATCGCGGGGGCGCCCGGTGCGACCGGACCGCTGGCGGCCGCCCCGGAGCGGGCGGAGGTCGCGCGCGGGTCGGGCGCGGGAGGCGGCTGGGCAGGCGTGGCCGGCCCGTGCAGGGCGGGGGCGCAGCCGGCGAGGCATCCGATCGTGAGCGTGATCGCAAGGAAGGGGCGCACGTCGAGGCAGTCTAGGGCATGATCCCTCCCGGCTTGTAATGGGAGCCCCCGCGACGCATCTCAGTGCGCGGTCTTCCGGAGCGATCGATGCCCGAGCCCGTCCCCAGCCCGCAGCGCCCCCCGCAGGAGGCGGAAGCCGAGCACGCGCTCCGCTCGAGGATCCTCGCCCGGGTCATCGCCGGGGCGGTGCACGACATCCGCACGCCGCTCGGGACAATCATGATGAAGCTCCAGCTCCTGCGCGACGCCGCCGGAGACGGGGGCCTGCCGGGGGAGCAGCTGCCGCAGCACCTGCGCGTGCTCGACGCGCAGGTGGAGCGCGTGACGGAGATCCTCCGGAAGCTCGCGAGCGCGGTGGAGCCGCCCGCGCCGCTCGGGTGGGTCGACCTCGCCGCGCTCCTCCCCGACGTCGCCGGCGCGCTGTCGTACGAGGCGAGGTTCCACGGCGTCGAGCTCACGGTCGAGCCGCGCACCGTGGGGGTCCGCGCAGGGGCCGACCCGGAGGCGGTGGGGCGGCTCGTCCTGTGCGTCTTCGGGCGGGCCCTCGCCGGGACGCCCCGGGGTGGGAAGCTGAGCGCGCGGGCGGCCGTTCGGAACGGGGCGGCCGTGCTGGAGATCGAGCGCACTTCGGGTGACCCGGGCGACGGTCTCGGGTATGACATGGACGTGCTGGCGGCGGCAGCGGCGGCGCTCGGGGGCAGGCTGGAGCGAACCCACGAGCGGGAGATCGAGCGCATGGCGCTCGCGCTGCCCCAGATCGCGCCGGCGACGGAAGGCGCTCGATGAAGTACCGGGTCCTCATCGTCGACGACGAGGCGGACAGCCGCGACGCGCTCGCGGAGCTGACGCAGCGGTGGGGCTACGACGTCCAGACCGCGGCCGACGGCACCGAGGCGCTCCGGCGCGCCATCGAGGGCCACCCCGACGTGATCCTCACGGACCTCGTCATGCCCAACATGGACGGCCTCTGGCTCCTGCGGGCGCTCCGCGCCGAGCTCCCGGAGTGCCCGGTGGTGCTCCTCACCGGGCGGGGGACGATCCAGACCGCCGTCCAGGCGATCAAGGAAGGGGCGTACGACTTCATCGAGAAGCCGCTCGAGATCCCGCGGCTCCGCATCGTCCTCGAGCGCGCGCTCGAGAAGAAGGAGACGATGCGCGAGGTCCAGCTGCTCCGGCGGCGAATCGCGGCCCTCGCGCCCGGCACCGACATGATCGGCTCGGGGCCCGCGATGCAGCGGGTCTTCGAGCTCGTGAACAAGGTCGCCCCGTCGAACGCGAGCGTCGTCATCTCCGGGCAGAGCGGTACCGGCAAGGAGGTGGTCGCCCGGGCGATCCACAACCTCTCCCCGCGCAAGGACAAGCCCTTCGTCGCGCTCAACTGCTCGGCCATCCCGGCGACCCTCATCGAGTCCGAGCTGTTCGGCTACGAGCGCGGCGCGTTCACCGGCGCGGACCAGCGGCGCATGGGCAACTTCGAGCTCGCGCACAACGGCACGCTCTTCCTCGACGAGGTGGGCGAGCTGCCGCTCGAGCTGCAGGCGAAGTTCCTCCGGGTGCTCGAGGAGCGGAAGTTCCGCCGGCTCGGCGGGCGCGCCGAGGTCGAGGTGGACGTGCGCGTCCTCTGCGCGACGAACCGCGACCTCAAGGAGGAGATCCGCCGCGGGCGCTTCCGCGAGGACCTCTACTTCCGGCTCCACGTCTTCACGATCGTGTTGCCCCAGCTCCGGGAGCGGCGCGAAGACGTGCCGCTCCTCGTCCACCACTTCATCGAGAAGTTCAACGCGGAGACCGGCAAGCGGGTGCAGGGACTCACGCCCGCCGCGATGACGACGCTGCAGGGCTACGCCTGGCCGGGGAACATCCGCGAGCTCCGCAACACCCTCGAGCGGGCGATGATCCTCGTCGACGGCGACGTCATCGGGGAGGAGCACCTCCCGCCCGACATGCAGTCGTCGCGGCCGGAGGCGGCGATGCTCCGGGTGCCGCTCGGCATCCCGATGGACCGGGTCGAGAAGGACTACATCCTCGCCTCGCTCCAGAAGAACGGCGGCAACAAGGCGCGCACCGCCGAGATCCTCGGGATCAGCGAGAAGACCCTCTACAACAAGCTGAACCGCTGGGCCGCCGAGGCCCGCGAGCGCGGGGCGGAAGGCCCGGAAGGCGCGGAGAAGGAGTCGGCGGCAAGCGCGAAGGCGTAGGTCTCCCGAACCACTCGCTCGCAGTTCTACTCACGGGGAGGCAGGAGCGCCTTCGTCTCGCGCTCCGTCGGTCCGGAACGTGCCTCGAAACCCGTGCCGTCCCAGCGGAGGTCAGACGCATACCTCGACGAGCATGGGGGCTCCGAGTCCCAGCACTGATCGGTTCCGACGGGGACGCGAATCTCGGTGCCCCGCGACGTGACGCGCCGGATCAGGTCGGGCTTGGGAAACTGCGGCCAACTCGCCAGCGCGACCGTGTCCGGCCGCAGCTTCCGGAGCGGGCGAACGGACCACTGCAGATACGCGGCCGCCGCCGCGATGGCCACAATCAGTGCCGCTCTCCGCGCCCAGCTCGGGAGCGCGGGGGCCCTCTCGGCGGCCCACGCGGAAATCGGCAGCATCGCCGCGGGGAGCAGGTACGCGACCCCGAACCGTGGCGAAGGGGCGGTGAGGAACCAGAACACGACGGCCGCGAGCGTCACGAGGAGCGGAG
>DASWCJ010000107.1:0-5416 GCA_036390155.1 Anaeromyxobacter sp. | reverse complement strand
CATGCCGCACGCCATCCTCTCCCCCGAAGCCCTCGAGCGCGCCCTCGCGCTCCGCGATCTCACCGATTCCGCCCAGGGGCCGCACGCGATGCAGCTCCTCGTGGACGCCGCGACCGGCGCGCTCGCGCGGGCGTGGGGCGCCCCGGTTCGCGTGGAGCGCGCCCGCCCGATCGTCACCGTCACGGACAACTACGACGCGCTCCTCTACCCGCCGGGCGGCGCCGCGCGCGACGCGCGGTACACGCGCTACGTCTCGCGAGACACGCTGCTCCGGACCCAGACCTCCGCGATGATCCCCCCGCTCCTCCGGCGGCTCGCGGAGGCGCCGCCCGACGACGTCCTCCTCGCGTGCCCCGGGCTCGTGTGGCGGCGCGATCGGATCGACCGGCTGCACGTCGGCGAGCCGCACCAGCTCGACCTGTGGCGGATCCGGAAGGGCGAGGACTTCGGGAGCGCGGAGCTGGAGGAGATGATCGCGCTCGTCGCGGGCGCGGTCGCGCCCGGCCACCGGGTCCGGCTCGAGCGCACCGTCCACCCGTACACGGCGGGCGGGCTCGAGGTGCACATCGAGGTGGACGGCGAGTGGGTGGAGATCGCGGAGTGCGGCGTCGCGCACCCGTACCTGCTCCGCGCCTGCGGCCTCCCCGACGGCGTCTCGGGGCTCGCGATGGGGCTTGGGCTCGACCGGCTCCTCATGATCGCGAAGGGGATGGACGACATCCGGCTCATCCGCTCGGACGATCCGCGCGTCGCCTCGCAGCTGCAGGATCTCGCCCCGTACCGCCCGGTCTCGCGTCACCCGTCGGTGAAGCGCGACCTGTCGCTCGCGGTGGGCGAGTACGCCGTGGCGGAGGAGCTCGGCGATCGGGTGCGCGAGGCGCTCGGCGAGCGCTCGGTGGACGTCGAGTCGATCGAGGTCCTCTCCGAGACGTGGGCGGCGGCCCTGCCGCCGGCGGCGCGCGAGCGGCTCGGGATGCGTCCCGAGCAGAAGAACGTGGTGGTGCGGATCACGCTCCGCGCGGTCGGGCGGACCCTCACCGATCTCGAGGCGAACCGGCTGCGCGACGCGGTCTACGCCGCGATCCACGAGGGCGGCCGCGCGGAGTGGGCGTGCGGAGCCGCGCCCACTCCGGGGAGCATCGCGCGGGCGGGGTGACCGATCAGTTCCCGGTCGCGCCCGCCGCGGCGGCGAGCGCGGCCTCGATGGAGTCCGGCGCGCAGCTGATCTTCATGAAGCTGTGGGCGCCCATCATCGAGAGGTCGGGGAAGTTCACCGCGATCCGGAACTTCGCGTGCAGCGCCCGCACCTCGGTCTTCGAGACCAGGATCTCGTACGGGAGGTGCGCGGTGGAGCGGACCGGCTTGAAGTCGATCTCGTGCATGACGCTCGCGTCGCCCCCGCAGCCGTCCGCGAGCGCGACGCCGAACACGGTCTCGTCGGGAGAGACGTCGATCCGGTAGACGCGCTTCGTCCCGCCCCGCCCGCTCGCGAGGCCCGCCTCGACCGCCGCCACCGCCTCCGCGTGCGAGCCGAAGAAGGCGAGCTTCCAGGGATCGTCGAAGCGCGGCATGCCGAACATGTACCGGTACCGGTCGAGGTCCTTCGCGGTGATCCCCTCCGGAGGGCCGAACGCCTCGAGCGCGCCGAGCGCCTTCGCGAGCCGCGCGGCGACCGGCGCGAGGTCCGCCTTCAGCCGGTACGCCGCGGCCATGTAGACCGGGTTCGTGTAGGCGACCTGCAGCTCGTCGCCGACCTTCGTGAGGGTCACCCGCTGCGCCGCGGCGTAGCCGCCGAAGCGCGTCTGGGCGGCGGCCGCGCGCAGGTCGTCCGCCGTCACCGCGAGCACGACCGCGCCCGGGTAGGGCTCGTAGGTCCCGGCGACCGTGAAGCCGGCGGCGCCGAGCTTCCCCTTCACCTCCTCGGTCGCCTTCTGGAGGTCGCCCGCGCCCCGGCTCGCGAGCACGAACGGCTTGAGCCGCGGCTCGTCGGCGGCGCCCGCCGCCATGGTCCACGTGGCCAGGGCCGCGCACAGCACGTACTTCGTAAAGGTCATGTGCTCCTCCGGGCGGGTCGGCGCCGATCGGGCGCGACCACAAACTAGCAATCTAGCAAGAATGCTAGATGACCGGCGGCCGCCGGGGGCGCGGGGGGCGCGGCAAGACGCCGCGGGGGGCGATGACCGGGGTCCGGGGCGAGGACGAAGTCCAGGACCAGGACCAGGACCAAGTCCAGGTCCAGGTCCAGGTCCAAGTCCAAGTCCAAGTCCAAGTCGGGACCGGTTACGGGGCGCGCGGCGGGAGGGACCCCGACGCCGGCACGATCGTGGCCGCCCCGCGGTTCGCGTTCGCCGCGGAGATCGCGGTCGCGAGGCGCTGCTGAAGCGCCCGCGCGAACGCCGCCCCGTCGTCCTTCCGCTCCGCCAGCGCGCGGAGCGCGCCCGGGAACGGGTGCTCCCGCTCGTCCGAGCGCACGATCCCCGCCGCGAGCGCGCCGACCGCGGCCTCCTGCGCCGCGGGCGACGCCGCGGCGAGCGCCTGGACGACGTCGCCGGGGAGCGAGGCGGCCTCGTCCGAGAGCACATCGGCGTAGGCGCGCGCGAGCGCGCCGTCGGAGGCGGATGCGGGCGCGAGCTCGACGAGGCGCGGAAGCGCGTCGGTCGTGCCCTCCGCGGCGAGGTCGCCGAGCGACGCGAGCACCGGCAGGTCCGCGCCCTCCGCCGCCGCGCCCGCCGCGGCGAACACCCGGGCGAGCGCCTGCGGATCCGCCGGGATCGCGTCGATGAAGCTGCGCCGCGCCGTCTCGGAGTCGGGATCCGACAGGTAGAGGCACTCCCCCAGCACGAGCCGGAGCTGCGGGTCCCGCTCCGAGCGGAGCGCGTTGCGGAAGAAGGGCATGTTCCGCCGATCGGCGGTGCGCCCCATCGCGTAGTAGGTCCGGAGCTTCGCCGCGAGGTCGGCCGCGGGCGCGGCCTCGGCGGGCGGCGCGGCCTTCGCGAGCGCCACCGCGGGCCCGAGCGAGCCGGGCGGCCCGCCGCTCGCGGCGAGCGCCGCGCCGAGCGCGTCCACGGCCCGCACCGCGCCCCCTGCGCGCCCCGGGAAGTCGTTCACCAGGATCGAGAACGCGAGCGTGCGGTGGGCGGCGTTCTCGACGTAGCCGGAGAGGCTCGTCACGTTCTCGAGCGTGCCGGTCTTCGCCCGCAGCCGGCCCTCGGCCTCGCTCCCCTCCATGCGCCAGCGGATCGTCCCGTCCCGGCCGGCGACCGGCAGCGACGCGAGGTACTCCGCCTGGAGCGGGAAGCGCGCCCACATCGAGCGGAGGAGCGTCGCGAGCTGCCTCGGGCTGAACCGGTTCGTGTCGTTCAGGCCCGAGCCGTTCCGCATCACGTACGCGCCGCGCGCGATCCCCGCGTCGTCGAGGAACTCCTCGACCGCCTCGACTCCCTTCGGCCAGGTGCCGGGCGTGCCCTTCGCCTCCGCGCCGAGGGTCTTGAGGAGCTGCTCGGCCATGAAGTTGTTCGAGGTCTTGTTGAGCCGCCGCACCACCTCGCCGAGCGACTCCGACTGCGCGACGTGGACGAGACGGGCGCCCTGCGGGACCGCGCCGGCGCGGACCTTCCCGGCGAACCGCGCGCCGCGGAGCTCCATCAGCCGGCGCAGGGTGTGGCCGAGGTACAGCGCGGGATCGTCGATCCGTCGCCAGACCGTCTGCATCCGGCTGCCCATCGGGATCCGGCCGTCGACGACGATGCGCTGGCGCGCACCGGCCCGGACGGACGACACCACGATCCGGCGGCGGCCGCCGCCCGCGACGGTGGTCGCGCGCACGTCCACCTCGAAGAGGTCGCTCGCGGGCTCGAGCTCGACCCGCGCCTTGCCGCCGCGCCGGTCGCCGGGCGCCACGTGCACCGCGACGGTGTTCCAGTTGAGCGAAGCGGCGCCGGCGGGCGCGAGGTAGCTCCGGTCCCCGGACTCCTGGTCGAAGCCCGGCCCGACGCGCTCGCCGTCGAAGTACGACTCGTCCACCACCACGTCGCCGACGTGCCGGATCCCGAGGTGCACGAGGTCGCCCGCGATCGCCCAGAGCCGCTCGGTGACGAGGGTCGGATCGCCCTTGCCGCGCACGTAGAGCGCCCGCGCGCGGTCGCCACCGGACGCGGCGTCCACGTAGATCTCCGTGTCGAACCGGAACTCGGGGCCGAGGCGCGCGAGGACCGCCGCCGAGGTGACGAGCTTCACGTTGGACGCGGGGTTGAGGAGGACGTCCGGGTCGCGCGCGAAGAGCACCTGTCCCGTCTCGACGTCCGTGACGACGACGCCCGTCCGCGCCGAGGCGAGCGGGCCGGCTCCGACGATGGCGCGCAGGGCCGAGTCGAGCTCGCGCGACCCGGTATCGGCGGGGCGCGACGACTCCGCGGCGGGGACCGGGCTGGCGGCGAGCGCGAGCGAGGCGAGCGCAGCGCGGAGGAAGAGCGAGGTGGGGAGGATGCGGCGGAGGGGGCGGAGGGTCACGGGGGCTCTTCTTTAACCGGAATGCCCGGAGAACGGTGCACGCCGGACGGAGCGCCGGAGGGGGCCGAGCGCAGAACCTTCGGACCCTGCGGCAGAATTCCGCCCCCATTTGACCTGTGACGCTTTGCTCCGATAGGCTTCGAGGACATACGCAAGGTGGGTGGTTGACCGTGAGACAGCTTCCCACAGTTCCCGACGCCCCCGACCGTACGACCGAGGCCCTCGAAAAGTTCGAGCGCTTCCTGCAGACGCGCGACCTCCGGCTGACCGAGGCGCGCGCCGCCATCGTCGAGGCGGCCCTCGCCCGGCGCGGGCATTACCCGATCGAGGAGCTGATCGCCGACCTCAAGGCGCGCGGGATCCGCGGGTCCAAGGCGACCGTCTACCGCACGCTCCCGCTCCTCGCCGAGGCCGGCATCCTCCAGCCCGCGATCGTCGCCGGCGAGTCGAAGTCGTACGAGACGACCTACGGCCAGGAGCACCACGACCACCTCATCTGCACCCGGTGCGGGAAGGTGGTCGAGTTCGGCTTCGAGGCCTTCGAGATCCTGCAGCGCGAGGTCGCCGGGCGGTACGGCTTCCGGCTGGAGACCCATCACCACGAGCTCGTCGGCACCTGCCCGGAGTGCCTCGCGCGAGAGGGCGGAACGCCCGAGCCCGCCCCGAGCCCCGACGTCGGCAAGAGCGACGTCGGAAAGAGCGTGGTCTAGCCCCCCGCTCCCGCCTCTCCCCTTGGCGTCAGCGCGACGACAGCGCCAGCCGCACTGCGGCGCCGTGCGCCGCCCGCGCCTCCACCCGATCCACGAGCGCCGTTCGCGCGCGCTCCACCTCGCCGCGCGACAGCCCGAGCGCCCTCCCCACCGCGAGGTCGAGCGCGCGCTGCGCGGGTCGCGCGAGCATCGCCGCG
>DASWCJ010000106.1:0-5058 GCA_036390155.1 Anaeromyxobacter sp. | reverse complement strand
CAGAACCGGTTCCGGCAAGCGGGACGGGTTCGCGCCTCGCCCTCGTCGAGAGCCACTCAGCGACGCGGGTCCGACGGAGACGCACCACGCGGGAGGGCGGCGACCGGACTTGCGTCGAATCTTGAGGCTCGCCTGGGAGCGAGAGTCGCGCGCCCGGCTCGGCGACGGCCTCACTCGCCTCGCTACGGTCCGGGGTTGTGGGATGCGCGCTAGGTCCGCCGGTACTGCGCGAGCCGCGCCGGCGAGAAGGGCGCGAGATCCACCGGCGGCTTCTGCCCGAGCGCCTCGGCGGCGATCGCGTCCGCGGTGATCGGCGCGAGCAGGATCCCGTTCCGCGAGTGACCGGTGGCGTAGAGGAGCCCCTCCACCGATCCGCGCCCGAGGATCGGCTCGCCGTCCGGGCTCGCGGGACGGAAGTTCGACCAGGTCTCGACCACGGGCGCCCGCTCGAGCGCCGGGGCGATCCCGATCGCGACGTCGAAGACGTGGCGGAGGCCGCCGGGCGTGACCGCCTTCTCGAACCCGACCTCCTCCATGGTCGAGCCGCAGAGGATCCGGCCGTCCGGTCGCGGCACGACGTAGCCGTGTCCAGAGAAGACGACGTGGGAGAGGAGCGGGGGGCGCGTGTCGAGGACCGCGATCTGGCCGCGCACCGGGCGGACCGCGCCGGGCGGGAGCCCGTGCCCCTCCACCTGCAGCGACCAGCTCCCGGCGGCGAGCACGACGAGGTCGGCGTCGATCCGCCCGCTCTCGTGCTCCACGCCGCGGGCCCTTCCGCCCTCGACGACGATCCGCCGGACCTGCCCGGTGAGGAACTTCGCGCCGGCGCGCGAGGCCGCGACGTACGCCGCGCGCGCGAGCAGGCGCGGGTCGAGCGACCCCTCGTCCGGGAAGAGGAGCGCGCCGCGGGCCTCGGGGGAGAGCGCAGGCTCGAGCCGGCGCGCCGCGGCGTCGTCGAGGACCTCGACCGGGAGGCCCCGGCGCAGGAGCTTCTCCGCGCGCGCGGCGAGGATCTTCGCGTGGTCGTCGTCGAACGCCACCTCGAGCGTCCCGAGGAACCGGAGGGCGATCGACATCCCCGACGCCGTCTCGACCTCGCGCGCGAAGGCGGGGTAGCGCGCGAGCGAGGCGCGGCAGAGCGCGTAGAAGGGGCCGGGCTCGACCGCCTCCACGCCGGGGGAGAGGATGCCGCCCGCCGCGCTCGACGCCTCCGCGCCGGGGACGGCCCGCTCGAGCACCACGACCGACCGGCCGGCCTGGGCGAGCCGGAGCGCGACGGAGGAGCCCTGCACGCCCGCGCCGACGACGACGACGTCCGCTCTCATGCGCGTGAGCGTAGCGCAAGGCGGGCGCAGCGGCAGCGGCGTCGCGCGGCGACCGGAGGCCGGGCCTCAGGACCCGTGGAAGCCGCTCGCGCCGTTCCCGGGCGCGCCGTCGCTGGCGGCGGCCGGGCGCGCACCGCCGTTCGGCCTTGCGGCCTCGCGCTTCAGGCCGTGGACGAGCAGGTCGAGCACGTGCCCGCGCCACGCCTCGGGGTCCGGCAGCGTGGTGGTGAACGGCCGGGCGGCCTCGCGGGTCGAGGCGACGAGCGCGGCGACGCCGCCCACGGTCACGACCGCGAGCACCGGGTCGAGCCCCTCCGGCGTCCCGGGCGCGAGCACGCGCGCCGCGCGGTGCAGCGGCTCGACGAGGGAGGGATCGGAGGCCGCGAGCTGCGCCAGGAACGGCGCGCCGTCGAGGTACTCGCGGATCAGGATCTGGGCGCCGAGCGGGTCGGAGGTCATCGCGTCGACGTACGCGACGACCACCGAGTCCGGGCCGGAGCTCCCTTCCTCGAGCAGCCGGGCGACCTCGCTCGCCGAGGCGATCCAGACCGCCCGGAGGATGTCCACGTAGAGCGCCCGCTTGGACGCCCAGTGGCGGTACATGAGCGCCACGTTGCAGGCGGCGCCCCGCGCGATGCCCTGAACGCGGGCGCCGTGGTAGCCGCGCTTCGAGAACTCGGAGCGGGCGGAAGCCCAGATCCTCTCCGCGACCCCCGAGCGGGGGACACCGACGCGCCGGCTGGAGAAGGGGGCGTCCATCAAACCCTTCCTTACCTGGTGGGTTGACCGCGGTCAAGAGAGACTGCGGCAATCTGTCACCTCTCGTGGGCGCGCCAAGGTACATCCTCCTTCTAGGTGCAGCGGACGATCATCCACCTCGATCTCGACGCCTTCTTCGCCTCCGTCGAGCAGCTGGACGACCCCTCGCTCCGAGGGCGTTCGGTGATCGTCGGCGGCCCGACGAACCGGGGGGTCGTGTGCGCCGCGAGCTACGAGGCGAGGCGCTTCGGGGTCCGCTCCGCGATGCCCACCGCGCGCGCGCGGAAGCTCTGCCCGGACGGCGTCTTCCTCCGGCCCCGCTTCGAGCGGTACGGCGAGCTCTCGCACCGGGTGTTCGACGTCTACCGGCGATACACGCCGCTCGTCGAGCCGCTCTCCCTCGACGAGGCGTTCCTCGACGTGACCCAGAGCCGCGCGCTCCACGGCCGCGGGCGCGAGATCGCCGCCGCGATCAAGGCCGCGGTGCGGTCGGAGTGCGGCCTCGCCGTCTCCGCCGGCATCGCCGAGGTGAAGCTCGCGGCGAAGATCGCGACCGATCTCGGAAAGCCCGACGGGCTCGTGGAGGTCCCCGAGGGCGGCGTCGCCGCGTTCCTCGCCCCGCTCCCCGTCTCGCGGCTCTGGGGCGTCGGGCGCGTCACGGAGGAGCAACTCCGCAAGCTCGGGATCGCGACCATCGGCGACCTCGTCCGCACCCCGGAGCCCGCCCTCGCCGCCGCGATCGGCGCGAACCACGCGCGCGGCCTCGCGGCGCTCGCCCGCGGCGAGGACCCGCGCGAGGTGGTGCCGGACGAGGAGGCCAAGTCGATCGGCGCGGAGGACACCTTCGGCGAGGACCTCCACGGCGCGGAGGCGCTCGAGCGCGAGCTGCTCGCGCAGTCCGTCCGCGTCGCGCGCCGGATGCGCACCGCGGGCGTCGCGGGACGGGTGGTCACGCTCAAGGTGAAGTACGCGGACTTCACGCTCGTCACCCGCCGGTCCACCCTCGCCCGCCCGACCGACGACGGCCGGGCGCTGTTCGAGGCGGCGCGCGGGCTGCTCCCCCGGGTCGACCTGGCCCGCTCGATCCGGCTCACCGGGATCTCGGTCTCCGGGTTCGCGGGGCGGGAGGAGCGCGAGCAGCTCGACCTCTTCGGCGCCGCCGCCCCGACGGAGGCCGCGGAGGACGGGAAGCGCCGCGCGCTCAACGCCGCCCTCGACCGGCTGGCCGACCGCTTCGGCGACGGAGCGGTCGTTCCCGCCGACACGGCGGGGACCCCGCGTCGCCGCTGACGGAAGGGCACCCGCTTCCTCGCGCCCGCGGGGAGCCCCACCTTGTCGCCCGTGGATGCGTCGGAACGCGATCCGGAGGGGGCCGCGGCAGCGGCGGGGCGGCATCCGGCCGAGCTCGACGCGCGGGCGGACGCCCTCAGGGCGCTCGCCGCCTCGGACGTGCCGTTCCTGGTCGCGGGGGCCTACGCCTTCTTCGAGTACACCGGCATCGTCCGCGACACGAAGGACCTCGACGTCTTCCTCGCGCGGGCCGATCTCGAAGGCGCGATCGCGGTGCTCGAGCAGGCGGGGTTCCGCGGCGAGGTCCTCGATCCGGTCTGGCTCGCCAAGGCGTGGCGCGGCGACTGGTTCGTGGACCTCATCTTCTGCTCCGGCAACGGCGTCGCGGTCGTCGACGACGTCTGGTTCGAGCACGCCCGCCCGGCGCGCGTGATGGGGACGGACGTGCTCCTCGCGCCGCCGGAGGAGATGATCTGGACGCAGTCGTTCGTGCTCGAGCGCGAGCGGTACGACGGCGCGGACGTGGTCCACCTCGTCCACGCCCTCGGCGGGGAGCTCGACTGGGACCGGATCATCCGGCGCTTCGACCGGTACTGGGAGGTGCTCCTCAGCCACCTCCTCCTCTATCGGTTCGCCTTCCCCGGCGAGCGCTCGAAGGTGCCGGACCGCGTCCTGCGCACGCTGCTCGACCGGGTCGAGGACGAGCTCGGCACCGACCACCCGCGCGCCCTCTGCCGCGGGAACCTCATCTCGCGCCTGCAGTACCGGCACGATCTGGAGCGGCTCGGGTACGAGGACGGCCGCGCCTGGGACGAGGCGGAGCGGAGCGGGGGAGGTTGAGCGGTGGCCGAGGCGCCCTTCCGGCTCGCCGCGGTCGCGGACCTGCACGGCCGGGCGGATCAGCACGGCCGGTTCCGCGAGCTCGTCCGCGCCGTGAACGGCGAGGCGGAGGGGCTCGTCCTCGCGGGCGACCTCACCGACCACGGGACGGTCGCGGAGGCCGAGACGCTCGCCGAGGCGCTCGCGCTCCTGCGCGTGCCCTGCGCGGCGGTGCTCGGGAACCACGACTTCGAGGGCAACCAGGTTCGCGAGATCGTCCGGATCCTCGCCGACGTGAAGGTGGAGGTCCTCGACGGCGACCACGCGGTGTTCGACCGGCGCCTCGGGATCGCCGGGGTGAAGGGGTTCGCCGGCGGCTTCGAGAAGGGGCTGCTCCAGGCCTTCGGCGAGCCCGCGGTGAAGGCGTTCGTCCAGGAGGCGGTGAACGAGGCGCTGAAGCTCGAGGCCGCCCTCGGCCAGCTTGAGATCGCGAAGAAGGTCGTGCTCATGCACTACGCCCCGATCGCCGCGACGACGGACGGCGAGGAGGTCGAGCTCCGCGCGTTCCTCGGGACGACACGCCTCTCCGGCCCGTGCGAGGCGTTCGGCGCGCTCGCCGTGTTCCACGGTCACTCCCACCACGGCGCGGTGGAGGGGCGGACCCCGAAGGGGATCCCCGTCTACAACGTGGCGATGCCGCTCCTGAAGCGCGTGCTCGACCGGCGGTTCCGGGTGGTCGACGTCTAGACTCAATGCCGGTCACTTAGCGGCCGGCCGCTAACGGCGAACGCTCCCGTCGGGCCTCGGGCATGGCCCCCGTCCTCCTGCGCCGCCGCCAGGGTCGCAACCGGCACCGGACGGTCGA
>DASWCJ010000105.1:0-3961 GCA_036390155.1 Anaeromyxobacter sp. | reverse complement strand
ACCGGTCTCCGCGATCTCCTGCCGGACCACTCCGCCCACCTCGCCGAACTCTCGGGGAGGCTGCAGGAGGTGTTCTCGCGCTTCGGCTACCGGCGCGTTTTCCTGCCGACGCTGGAGCGGCTCGAGGTCGTCGAGCGCGGTCTTTCGGCCGCGGCGCTCGCGGACGTCATGAAGTTCGTGGAGCCGGGCTCGGGCGAGGTCGTGGCGATCCGCCCCGACATCACCCCGCAGATCGCCCGGCTCTACGCGGCCCGTCCGGACGCGCTGCCGTCCCCGGCGCGCCTCTGCTACGACGGCCCGGTGCTCCGCGCCCGCGAGGCGCGCGCCGGCCGGCCCCGCGAGGTCTACCAGGCAGGGGTCGAGATGCTGGGGGCGGGCGGGCCCGCGGCGGACGCCGAGATGCTCGTGCTCCTGTCGCGGTCTCTCGAGCGCGTGGGGCTCGCGGGCGCGGTGGTCGAGGTGGGCCACGCCCGCTTCGCGACCGCCGTGCTCGAGGCGGTCCGGCTGCCCGCGCGGCTCCGCGGGGAGGCCTGGGAGGCGCTCGCCCGCAAGGACGCCGAGTCGCTCCGCGCGCTCTCGGCCCGTGGCCGAGGCGCCCCCCGCGTCCGCGCGGTCCTCGCCGAGCTCGCTACGCTCTACGGCGACGACGCGCTCGCGCGCGCCCGGGCCATCGCCCGGGTCGTCCCGGCCGCCGCCGAGCCGCTCCGCGAGGTCGAGGCCGCGATCCGCGCCGCCGTGCGGCGTCGCGCTGGTCCGTTCGCCGTGGACCTCGGCGAGGCGCGAGGCCTCGGGTACTACACCGGCATCACCTTCGCGGGCCACGCCCCCGGCGCGGGCAGCGCCGTCGCGGCCGGTGGGCGGTACGACGGCCTGCTGGCCCGCTTCGGCCGCCCCGGCCCGGCGATCGGCTTCGCCGTGGATCTCGAGTTCGCGACCCAGGCGCTCGAGCGCACCACCGGCCGAGGTCGGGCGCGGGCCGGTCCGGCGCGCGGGCGCGGGCGGGCCTCCCGCGCGGCGCGCGCACGCTAGCGGACCACTGACAGCCCTGCTATCGTGCCGCACCTGCGCGCTGCGTGGAGCCCGTTTCCCGGGCCGCGGCGGTGAGGGAGTCCAAGCATGCCGAACGTGGTCGTCGTCGGAGCCCAGTGGGGCGACGAGGGCAAGGGAAAGATCGTCGATCTCCTGACCATGGACGCGGACGTGGTGGTCCGCTTCCAGGGGGGGAACAACGCCGGGCACACGCTCGTCGTCGGCGGCGAGAAGACCGTCCTCCACCTCATCCCCGCGGGCATCCTCCACCCGGGCAAGGCGTGCGTCATCGGCAACGGCGTCGTCGCCGACCCGGCGGTCCTCGTGATGGAGATCGACCGCCTCAAGGCGAAGGGCGGGATGAAGGACGACGGCCAGCTCGCGATCTCGCTCGACGCGCACGTGATCATGCCGTGGCACAAGGCGATCGACATCGCGCGCGAGCAGGCCGCCGGCCAGGGCAAGATCGGTACGACGGGTCGCGGCATCGGGCCGACCTACGAGGACAAGGTCGCCCGGCGCGGCGTCCGCGTCCGCGACCTCCTCGACGAGGCCCGCCTCGCGCGCAAGGTGAAGGAGCGCCTGCCCGCCGCGCGCGAGGAGCTGAAGCGGCTCGGCGCGACGCCCGACCTCGACGAGGCGGCCATCGTGAAGCAGTACGCCGAGTACGGCCGGCGCGTCGCGCGCTACGCCACCGACGTCTCGCTCTGGCTCCACCGCGCGCTGAAGGCGGGGAAGTCGCTCCTGTTCGAGGGCGCCCAGGGCACGATGCTCGACGTGGATCACGGCACATACCCGTTCGTCACCTCCTCCAACACCGTCGCCGGCAACGCCGTGATCGGCTGCGGCCTCGGGCCGCGCGCCGTCGACTACGTCCTCGGCATCTCCAAGGCCTACTCGACCCGCGTCGGGAGCGGTCCGTACCCGTCGGAGCTCTCGGACGAGACCGGTGAGCGGCTGCGGAAGATCGGGAACGAGTTCGGCGCCACCACCGGTCGCCCGCGGCGGACCGGCTGGCTCGACGCCCTCGCGCTGCGCTACGCGGCGCGGGTGAACGGTCTCGACGCGCTCGCCATCACGAAGCTCGACGTGCTCGATGGGTTCGAGAAGGTGAAGATCGCGGTCGCCTACGACGTCGACGGCAAGCGGCTCGACGAGATGCCGTCCGACCCGGAGCAGCTCGAGCGGGCGAAGCCCGTCTACGAGGAGCTGCCGGGCTGGTCGGAGAAGGTCGGCCACCTCCGGACCTGGGACGATCTGCCGAAGCTGGCGCGGTCGTACCTGAAGCGGATCGAGGAGCTGACCGAGGTGAAGGTGATCGGGGTCTCGGTCGGCGCCGATCGCGGTGAGACGATCCTCCGCGAGAACCCGTTCCGCCGCTGAGCCGCTCACCCGTAGCCATGCGCCCGCTCGCTCCGCTGCTGCTCCTGCTCGCGCCCGCGCTCGGGCTCGCGCAGGCGCCGGCCCCCGTTCCGGCCGCCCCGGTGCAGGCCGCGCCGGCCTCGCCGCCGCAGGCCGCAGTCGAGAAGATGGGGGAGGGCGATCGGCTCTACCTCGCCGGCGACTACCGGAACGCGCTCTTCGCGTACCAGGACGCGACGTTCCTCGCGCCGCGGTACGCGCCGGCGCGGGTCCGGCTCGGCCGCGCCTACCTCGCGCTGCGCCACGCGGACAAGGCCATGGAGCAGGCGGAGCTCGCGCTCGCCGAGGACGCGGCCGCGCCGGATGCGCGCAAGCTCCTCGACGAGGCCCGGGTCCAGGCCGCGACCCCGGGCGAGAGCGCCATCGCGGCGCCGCTGCCCGGCGCGGCGGCGACCCCGCCGCCGTCCCGTCCCGGACCGAAGACCTACAAGCTCACGCCGCCCCCGGAGGACCCGAAGCCCACGACCGGCGCGCGCTCCTTCACGGCGGCGACGGCGGCGATCGCCGCGCCCGCCCCGGCCCCCGCGCCGGTCTTGGATCCCGAGGCCGCGGCGCAGCGCTACCGGATCGCGATCGGGCTCCTCGGGAACCGCGACTGGACGGGGGCGGTGATGGAGCTGACGGCCGCGATCCACGCGGACCCGCAGCTCGCGGTCGCCTACTCTGCCCGCGGCAGCGCGCTCTTCGGGCTCGGGCGCTACACCGAGGCGGGCGACGACTACCAGAAGGCGATCACGCTCGACGCGAACCTCGCCACGCCGTTCTACGGGCTCGCCGAGTGCCACCGCGTGCTCGGGGAGAACAAGAAGGCCGCCGAGATGTACGAGAGGTACGCGAAGTCCATGGCGGCCGACGTCCGGGACGACCTCCGCGCGACCGCCGCGAAGCGGGCGCAAGAGCTGAAGTAGCCGATCGCCCGCCGGAGGCGCAGCTTTGGGGCATGGAGCCCGGCCGCACCTACCGGACGAGGCGCTCGCTCCGGATCGCCGTCGCGCTCGCCGCGCTCTTCTGGGCCGGGATGATGCTCGCGGTGCTGCGCCTGCCCGGCGGACGCGCGCTCCCGGCGGCCGGCGCCGCGGGGTTCGCCGTCTTCTTCGTCTGGTCCTACCTGCTCTACGCCCGCACCTGGATCTCGGTCGGCCCGCGGGGGATCGTCTCGTCGACGCTCCTCGCGCGCCGGCCGGTCGCGTTCGAGGACATCCTCGAGATCGTGGTCCGGGACGGGCTGGGGGGGCGCGTCGTCGCGGTGTTCACGCGCCGCGGGCTCGTGCACTTCACGAGCCTGCTCGAGCGCCATCGCGAGCTGCTCGAGACGCTGCTCGAGCGGACCGACCTCGTCCCGCGCCGGGCCTGATCGGCGCGCGACTCCCGCTCCCAGGCGAGCCTCAAGATTCGACGCAAGTCCGGTCGCCGCCCTCCCGCGTGGTGCGTCTCCGTCGGACCCGCGTCGCTGAGTGGCTCTCGACGAGGGCGAGGCGCGAACCCGTCCCGCTTGCCGGAACCGGTTCTG
>DASWCJ010000104.1:0-14145 GCA_036390155.1 Anaeromyxobacter sp. | reverse complement strand
AGCACGCCGCCGTCGCTGCGTTCGGACCGCTCCGATCGACGGAGCCGGCGTGCACGCGGCGTGACAGCGGCACACGCCAGACCCGCTCGTCCTCGGTGGCGCCCGCACTGGTTGCGCCGTGCCGGTCGCAGTCCGGTTCCGGTGCCGTGTGCCGCTGGCACGCCCGGGCGTGCGCCGGCGTCTGCGTTTCCGGGCCCTTTCGTCAGGCCGGCGCCCGTCGCGACTCTGGCGGCGGCGCAGGAGGACGGCGCCTTCCCCGGCCCGCCACGGCGGCGTTCGGTCCGGGCGGCCGGCACCGCGAAGTGACCGGCATTGGCTCTAAAGCGGGATGTTCCCGTGCTTGCGCGGCGGGAGCGTGCTGCGCTTCGTTCGGAGCAGGTCGAAGGCCCGGATGACGCGCGGGCGCGTGTCCTCGGGCTTCACCACCTCGTCCACGTAGCCGAGCGCCGCCGCGCGGTACGGGTTCGCATACTCGTCGCGGTACTGTTGCACGAGCCGGGCGCGCTCCGCGACCGGATCGCGGGCGGCCTCGATCTCCTTGCGAGAGATGATCCCGACCGCCCCCTCCGGCGCCACCACCGCGATCTCGGCGCCGGGCCAGGCGAGGTTCACGTCCGCGCGGAGGTGCTTCGACGCCATCACCGCGTAGCCGGCGCCGTACGCGCGCCGGGTGATCACCGTGACCTTGGGCACGGTCGCCGCCGCGAAGGCGTAGAGGAGCTTCGCGCCCTCGCGCGGGAGCCCGCCCCACTCCTGCGCGACGCCCGGGAGGAATCCCGGCACGTCCACGAAGGTGAGGAGCGGAATCTCGAACGCGTCGCAGAAGCGGACGAACCGGGCCGCCTTCACGCACGCGTCCGCGTCGAGGACGCCGGCGGCCACCGCGGGCTGGTTCCCGACGACGCCCACGGTGCGCCCGGCGAGCCGGCCGAAGCCGACGACGACGTTGGGCGCGAACGCCTCCGCGACCTCGAGGAAGCTCCGGTCGTCCGCCACCGCCCGGACGACCTCGCGCATGTCGTAGTTCCGGTCGGCGGCGTCCGGGACCACGGTCTTCAGGAGCTCGTCCGTCCGCGCCGGATCGTCGCGGACCGGCCGCGCCGACGCGGGCTCACGCTGGCTCTGCGGGAGGAAGGAGAGGAGCTCGCGCACCGCGCGCAGCGACTCCTCCTCCGAGTCGTGCGCGAAGTGGGCGAGCCCCGAGCGCGTGGCGTGGACGGTCGCGCCGCCGAGCTCTTCACGCGTCACGGCCTCGCCGCCCGCGCCGCGGATCACCTCGGGCCCGTTGAGGAACAGGTACGACGTGTTCCGCACCATGAAGAGGAAGTCGCCGATCGCCGGGCTGTAAGCCGCGCCACCCGCGCAGGGGCCGAGGATCACGGAGATCTGCGGGACGACGCCGGACGCGAGCGTGTTCCGGAGGAAGACGTCCGCATAGCCCGCGAGGGCGACGACGCCCTCCTGGATGCGCGCGCCGCCGGAGTCGTAGAGGCCGACGATCGGGCAGCCCACCTCGACCGCGAGGTCGAGCACCTTGCAGATCTTCTCCGCGACCGCGCCGGAGAGCGAGCCGCCGAAGACCGTGAAGTCCTGCGCGAACACGCAGACCTTCTTTCCGTCCACCTCGCCATGGCCGGTGACGACGCCGTCGCCGAGCACCTTCTGCCCGGCCATGCCGAACTCGGAGCAGCGGTGGGTCTTGAACTTGTCGAGCTCGACGAACGTCCCCGGGTCGAGGAGCAGCGCGATCCGCTCGCGCGCCGTCCTCTTGCCGGCCTCGTGCTGCCGCTTCACGCGGTCCGCGCCGCCGCCCTCCTCCGCCTCTGCGTCGAGGCGGTCGAGCAGCGCGCGGACCGGGTCGGGATCGATCGGGAGGGTCATGGGGTCACCGGGCCATCGAGCGAGGCTCAGAGCACGTGGCCGGAGCGGGCCCACCAGCCGGCCCAGGCGCGCGCCGCGCGCTCGCGGTCGGACGCGGGCATGTCGGCGGTGTAGACGACCGGCGGCGGCGCCGCCTGCGAGAGCTCGAGCGAGGCGGCGACGCGCGTGTCGCGGTCGGCGTGGGTGAGCCCGGAGAAGAGCCAGTCCGCTCGGCCGCGCCCGCGGTTCGCCTTCCACCAGGTGAGCCACTTGCGCGCGTCCGGCCCGAGCCGCTGGAGCGTGATCCCGGCGAGCGCGTCGGCGGCGGCCGCGGCGGTCTCCGCATCGCTCGCCTCGAGCACCTGGATGAGGAGCGGGATCGCGTCCACGTCGCGGAGCGCCCCGAGCGCGTGCGCCGCGCGCGTCGAGCGCGAGGAGATGCCGGAGAGGAGCGCACGCCGGAGCTTGTCGCCGGCCTGACGCGCGGCGGGATCGCGCCGGAGGTTCCCGAGCGCCGCGCAGGCGGCGGCGGAGATCGCCGGGTCCGCGTCCAGGGCCCGATCCGCGAGCGCGCCGACGGTGGCCGCCGCGGGAGGCGAGGCGATCGGCGGCGGCGTGCGGGTGGGCGCGGGCGGGGGCGCGACGGGCTCGGGCGCAGGCGACGACGGCTCGGGGGCCGGCTCCTCCACGCCAGCGACGTCGCCCGGGCCGCCGGAGAAGAACTGCTCCTCGAGCGCGGCGAGCGAGTCGGCGGTGGCGGACGCTCCCCGCGCCGGCGCGGCGGGCTCGGCAGCGGCGCCGCGCGCAGCGGGCCAGAGGATCCCGGTCTTGCCCGGCGCTTCGGCGGGGGCCTCGACCGGCGGCTCCGGCGCCGGGACCGCCTCGAAGGGTGGCTGCGGGTCGGGGGCCGGCTCCTCGACGGACGACGAGAAGGTGGCGAACGGCGGCTCGACGGGCGCGGCGATCGCGGGCGGCTCCGGGGCGCGCTCCGGCTCGACGGCGGGAGCGGGCGCCACGGCGCGGCGACCCCGGCCCTTGCGGTCCCGGATGATCCGCTCGAATGCGCCGCCGACGGTGGAGAGGAAGAGGAGGAGGTCGCCGAGCCTGCGCGCGGAGACCGGCGCCTCCCCGTTGTCGGCGTACAGCACGCAGACGATGCGGTCGCGGAGCAGCATCGGGTAGACGAGCACGGTGCGCGGGGTGCGCGCGAGCCCGTGCAGGACCGCGTCGGTCCCGGCCGCCCCCGCGACGACCGGCCCGAGGTACGGGCTCTGCATCTCGAGGACGGTGCGGAAGATCCCGGGGTCGCTCGCCCAGATCGCGACGGAGCGCGCACGGTCGCGGCCCTCCTCCACGCCGAGCGCGTCGTGGCCGGCGACGGCGTCGTGCGTCACCGCGAACATCGCCGCGAACTCGAAGAAGTCGCGCGCGTACCGGAGCGCGATGAGCACGACCTCGTCGCGGTGGCGGGCCCCCGCGAGCACCGCGCGCGCCTCGTCGAGCGTCCAGTGCGGCGGTGCGCTCCGGTCGAGCGCCTGGGGCGGCTCCTCGGCGAGGCCCTCCTCCGGGAGATCCGCCTCGGCCGCCTCGGCCGCCTCGGCAAGCGCGTCGTCGGGCGACGGGGCGCCGGCGGTGGGGAGGTCGCCGTCGTCCACGGTGATCTCGACGCTCTCGAGCGCCTGGGCGAGCGCGGCGGCGAGCGGCTCGAGCGGCTCCTGGCCGTCGGCGGTGAACCCGGCAGCCGCGGCGGCGGTCGTGGGGGGCGGCGCACGCGGCTCGGCGGGGCGCTCCTCCGCGGGGGACGGCGGAGGGTGCGCCTCGACGGGCGCGGCCCCGGAGAGCGCCGCGAGCCGCTGCGGGAGCGGGCCGCCGTAGATGCGGTGGATGAGGTCGCGGACACGCCACTCCGGACCGACGTGCGGCGTGAGGTGGAGCGAGAGCATGAAGCTGATCTCGTCGAGCAGCCCGAGGTCGACCGGGTAGGTCGCGACGAGCGCGAGCTCGCGTCCCTCGAGCGCGAACGGCGCGAGGCCGTGCCGCTCCGCGACGCGCGAGGGGAACACCCGCCGGGCGCGCGGATCCGCCGCCGCCCACGCCGAGTCCGGCGCCTGCGGGAGCTCCGCGGCGCGCGCGAGGCAGCTCGCGAGCTGCGCCTCGGGGATCGCGCCGAGCTCGAGCAGCGCGGTGTCGAGCGCCCCGCCGAGCTCGCGCTGGCGCGCGAGCGCCCGCTCGACCACGTCGGCGGG
This sequence comes from Anaeromyxobacter sp., assembly GCA_036390155.1. Taxonomy (GTDB): domain Bacteria; phylum Myxococcota; class Myxococcia; order Myxococcales; family Anaeromyxobacteraceae; genus Anaeromyxobacter. The sequence goes on along the minus strand of DASWCJ010000104.1, from coordinate 10,039 downwards.
CACCGCCCCTTCCTCGACGAGGAGTGCGGCGAGATCCTTGGGCATTCGCTCGGTTCTAGGGCCCCCCAGGCCGAGGGTCAAGGAGCCTTCACGACCCAGGTGCGCGCGAGGAAGTCGTGCAGCGCACGCCCGGTGCGGGTGAAGAGCGCGAGGAGGTACCCGAGGCCGAGGAGCCCGCCGGAGACGAGCGCGAGGACGGTGCGGATCGCGCTCCGCGCCGGGGAGGGCGGGGCGCCGTCGGGCCCGATCACCCGGATCCGGAGGAGGCGCTTGCCGAGCGTGGCGCCCCCGAGCGCGTGCGCGAGGGTGGCGTACACCGCGAGGCCGAGCACGGTCGCGGCGGCCACCGAGGCGAGGATCGTCCGCTCCCGGAGCGCGACGTCGAAGAAAGCCTCGAGCTCGAGCGGGGCGTCCGCGGGCAGCGGCGACGCCTCGCGCACGAGGTGGGACGCGAGCGCGATCCCGCCGGCGGCAAAGGGGACGAGGTCGAGGAGCGAGGCGAGGACGCGCCGCCACGACGGCGCGCGCTCGACGTGGACCTCGAGCGTCTCCACCTCGGCGTCCGGGAGCGCCTCCGGGAGCGGCCCGGGGGCCGGCGGTCGCGCCGTGGGGCTCGGGAGCGCCGGCTCTGGCATCGCGAGCGCCGCGCTCGGGCCGCCGAGCTTCCAGCTCGACCGCTCGAGCTCGGCGAGCTCCGGGTTGCGGCGCGGCGCGAGCGGCGGCGGGACCGCGCGAGAGGACGGCGGCGGCGCGCGCTGGGGAGGCGCAGGGGGCGACGGGCGGGGCTTCGGCTCCGGCGGCGGAGAAGACGGGTTTCGGAGCGGCTGTGGGCGGAGACCGGTGAGCGTCGGCTCGTCGCCCGCCGGACGCGGACCGCGCCGGTCGAGCTCGACCTTCTCGTCGATCGGCCGAGCGGTCGGCTCGTCCGGGAGCAGGAGCGGCGCGCCGCAGCCCGCGCAGAACGCGGTGAGGTCGGGCACCTCGCGGTGGCAGCGGGGGCAGCTCGTGCTCATGCGAGGTCCCCGAAGCGTGCCTGCAGGAGCGCGACCGCGACGATCGCGGCGGTCTCGGCGCGCAGCACGCGCGGCCCGAGCCCCGCGCGCACCGCGCCCGCCGCCTCGCAGGCGCGCACCTCCTCGTCGGTGAGGCCGCCCTCCGGCCCGACGATCGCGGCCATCGAGGCGGTGCCCGACGGGCCCGCGAGCGGCCCGCCGCCGGGGTGAAACACGACGGCGCGCGCGCCCGGAGCGAGGGATCCGAGCGCCGCGTCGAGCGACGCCGGGGCGCGCACCTCCGGCACGTCCGCGCGGCCGCACTGGCGCGACGCCTCCGCGGCGATCCGGCGCCAGCGCTCGGCGCGCTCGTCCCCCTTCGTGGCGTCGAGCCGCACGACGGAGCGTTCCGCCTCGAACGGCAGCACGCGCGCGACCCCGAGCTCCGTCGCCTTCTGGACCACGAGGTCCATCTTCTCGCCCTTCGCGAGCGCGACGACGAGCGCGAGCTCGAGCCCGGCCGGCGGCGCGTCCTCGCGCGGACCGAGGCGCACCGCCTCGAACCCCGGCTCGATCTCGGCCCGGTACCGGCCGCCGCGTCCGTCGAAGACCTCGAGCTCCGCGCCGGGCGCGAGCCGCAGGACGTCCGCGAGGTAGCGGCGTGCCTCCGGACCGAGGAGGCCTCGCGTCCCCGCGATCCGCTCCGGCGGCAGGTGGACGCGGCGCAGCGTCACGCGGGCCTCCGGAGCGCGAGGAGGCTCCATTCGCCTTCGCGCCGGTCGCCGCCGGGCAGCGGCGCGAGCCCCACCGCCTCGTGGGCGCTGCGCACCTCGTCCTCCTGCGGGTGGAGGATCCCGGACAGCAGGAGCACGCCCCCGGGCGCGACCTTGTCGGCGAGCGCGGGGGCGAGCTCGACGAGCACGTTCGCGAGGATGTTCGCGACGACCACGTCGAACGTGCCCGCGATCGCCTCGAGCGGCGCTTCGGTGAGCTCGAGCGCGGTCCCGTTCTTCTCGGCGTTCTCGCGCGCGACCCGCACGGCCACCGGGTCCTCGTCGTTCCCCGCGACCCGGGCCGCCCCGAGCTTTCGCGCCGCGATGGCGAGGAGGCCCGAGCCGGTCCCGACGTCGAGCACGCTCGCGCCGGTCCGGTTCCCGAGCAGGTCCGAGAGCGCCGCGAGGCAGAGCGCGGTCGTGGGGTGGGTCCCCGTGCCGAAGGCCATCCCGGGGTCGAGCACCACCTCCACCGCGCCGGGCGGCGGCGGCGCGTCGATCCAGGACGGCCGCACGCGGACGCGGCCGACGTCGAGCGGGCGGAAGTCCTTCTTCCAGCCCTCGCCCCAGTCCTCGTCCGGGACCTCGACGATCGCGCCGCCGAGGGCCGCACGCGCCGTCTCGGCCTCGCTTGCCGTCGCGAACCACGCGACGAGGAGGGCGCGTCCGGGCGGGAGCGGCGGGGTGCCGGGCATCGGTCTCGCCTCGCCGTCGCGGACCTCGACGCCCGCCGCCCCGGCCTCGAAGAGGTCGGCCGAGCGCTCGTCCGCGAAGGCGACCTCCGTCTCGACGCTGAGCGACCAGGTGGGCATCGCGCCGACTGTAACAGCGCGGGGCCCGATATCGAATCCGCGCGTTTCGCACCCCGGCGGGTTGCGGGGTACGATGGCTCCTCGCGATGCCCCCGATGTCCCTGAACGTCCTCCTCGTCGAGCCGGACTCTGGCTTCGCGGAGGAGATCCGCCGGGCCTTCGCGCCGCTCGGGTTCTCCGTCTCCGCCGTGCGGGCCGGCGAGCCCGCGATCGAGCGGTGCAAGGAGACGCCGCCGGACCTGATCCTCCTCGCGGCGGAGCTGCCCGACATGAGCGGCTTCTCCGTGTGCAACCGGCTGAAGCGCGCCCTCGCGTCGGTCCCGCTCGTCCTCTACACGGGCGAGGCCACCGACGCCGCGATCGAGGCGCATCGCGCGACCCGCACGCGCGCGGACGACTACCTCAAGAAGCCGTTCGACGTGGCGGACCTGCTCGCCCGCGCGGCGACGCTGCTCCAGGCGGACCAGCCCGGCCCGCCGCCACCCCCCGCGCCGCCGTCCGCGCCGCGCCCCGACGGCCGCCGCCAGACCGGCGAGGTCGCGCCCGTCCTGCAGCGCGTCGAGTCCGGCCAGGTGGTCGCGAAGGGGCTCGCCTCCGCCCTCGAGGCCGCACGGGCCGCACCCGATGGGCCTCCCGGACCGCCGCCTCGCCTCTCGCGCCCGTCCATGCCCGCCGTCGCGCCGCCGGGCGCCCCGGGCGCCTCGCCGCCGCCGGTCCCGCCGCCCGTGCCCGGGAAGAGGCCGACCACCGTCGCCCGGATGAAGGCGCCCTCCGGCCGCGATCCGTTCCAGGTGCTCGAGGAGTGGCCGCGCGACCCCGCGCCGCCGAAGGGCACGCCGGAGGAGAAGCTCGAGTACTTCCGCGAGCGGCTCCGCGCACGGGACACGTTCCTCGCGAAGGTCCGCGACGCGCTCGGCGAGCTCAAGGGGTCGCAGGCCGAGCTCTCCGCGGAGCGCGACCTCCTGCACCACGAGCTCGAGCAGGAGCGCGACAAGGCGCTCGGGCTCGAGGGGCGGCTCCAGGAGGCGGCGCAGGACGGGGCCGCCCAGGCGGCCCGGATCGACGACCTCCGGCGCCAGCTCGAGGAGAGCGAGAACACGCGCCAGTCGCTGTCCGACGTCCTCTCCGAGACGATCCAGCAGCGCGAGGCCGCCGACCAGGAGTGGGCGACCCGCAGCGCCGAGAGCGAGGCGGAGCGCGCCCGGCTCGAGGCCGCGCTCGCCGAGCAGTCGGAGGCGCACGCCCGCGCCGTGGCGGCCCTCGAAGCCGACCGCGCCGACGAGCGCGCCCGGGCCGAGGCGTCGCGCGCGGAGGCGGAGGAGACCCACGGCCGCGAGCGCGCGACGGAGCGGGAGGAGCGCGAGCGGGAGCGGGCCGAGGCGGCGTCGCGGCAGCAGCTCGCCGAGGAGCGGATCACCGCGCTCGGCGTCGAGCGCGACAACCTCGTCTCCGAGGTCGCCACCCGCGAGCACGAGCACGAGCTCCGCGTCGGCGCGCTGGAGCAGGACGCGGATTCGCGCACGCGCGCGGCGGTGGAGGAGGGGGCGGCGCTGCGCGGCCAGATCGACGAGGCCATCGGCCGCGCCGGCGCGCTCGAGGCCGACCTCGAGGAGGCCCGCGGACGGATCTCGACGCTCGAGGAGGGGGTCGCGCGCTCGGCGAAGGAGCTGAAGCAGTCCCGGGCGGAGACCGGCGCGTACGAGGAGAAGGCGGTCGCGGCCGAGCACGCCTACCAGGCGAAGGCGGCCGAGCTCTCCGCGGCCGAGCAGCGGATCCGCGACCTCGGCGCCGCGCTCGACGAGGGGCGCGCCACCGCGGAGGGCGCGCGCGGCGAGGTCGCGCGCATCGAGGACGCGCGCGGCGCGACGGAGCGCAGGGCGGCGCAGGTCCAGGCCGAGCGCGACCAGCTCCTCCGCGAGGTCGAGTCGGCGCGGCGCGAGACCGAGGCCGCCAACGACGCGACCGCGACCGAGCTCGAGCGCGCGGTGCGGCTCCAGACCGAGGTGGCCCGGCTCGCGAAGCTCGAGCCGGTCGCCGAGGAGGCGGCGCGGCTGCGGAAGGAGGTCGCGACGCTGAAGGACCTCCTCCAGGCGCGCACCGTCGCCGCGGAGAACTCGGCGCGCACGGCGCACTCGGGCGCGTCGGAGCGCGCGCGTGCCGAGGAGCGGCTCGCGGTGGAGACCGGGCGGCTGCAGGCCCAGTCGGCCCGCCTCGAGCAGGAGCTCGGCCTCGCGCGGCGCCGCGTCGAGGAGCTCGAGCGCGACGGCTCGTCTCGCGACGCGCAGCTCAGGAAGGTCGGGCACGACACCGAGGAGCGCCGGCGCGCGATCGCAGCCCAGGGCGCCGACGCCGAGCAGCGCCACGCGGCCGAGATCGCCCGGCTCAAGGCGGCGATGGTCGAGCTCGAGCGGCACCTCGAGGCGCGCGCCCGCGCCGAGATGCAGCTCAAGAAGCGGCTGCAGGAGGTCGAGCGCCAGGCGCAGGCGAAGGGCGCGCCGGCCGCCTCGGATCCTGCGCTCGTCCAGCAGCTCAAGGGTGCGATCGTGAAGCTCACCGAGGACCTCGACGAGCTCCGCAGCGAGAACGACTTCCTGAACGGCGAGGTCGCGCGGTACGTCCAGAAGAACAAGGACCTCGCCGCGCAGCTCGCGTCGCTGCGGGAGACCTAGCGCCTCTGTCCGCTGCGCGCCCGCGCGCACCTCGCCGGACAGATTCTCCACAGGCGGTGTCATCCATCCTAATGTGTCCGCGCCCGACCCTTCGGGGACGGGACCACTCGTTGGGAGGACTCCACATGAAGAAGCTCTTTGCGCTGCTCGCGCTGTTCCCCGTCGCCGCGTTCGCGCAGGCGATCGACCCCGGCACGCTCGAGCTGTCGGGCGAGACCAGCCTCTCGTTCCTGAGCTCGTCCATCGACGTGAAGTCGGGCGGGGCGACCACGAGCGGCGACCAGCAGAACTGGGATCTCCGGGGCAGCGGCCTCTACTACGTCGCGCCGAACATCGGCGTCGGCGCGACGCTCTCGTACCAGAGCGAGACGCTGAAGGTGGACGGCATCTTCGACAACAAGACCTCGACCTTCACCGTCGGGCCGGCGGTCGGCGTGACGTTCCCGGTCGCGCCCCAGGTCGCCGTGTTCGGCCGCGGCTCGATCGTGTACGCCGAGAGCTCGATGAACTTCGGCGGCGGCGACGTGAACAGCTCGGGCTGGGGCATCGGCCTCGAGGCGGGCGTGAAGTACTTCCCCGTGAAGGCGATCTCGCTCGACGCGGGCGTCGCCTTCCAGTACCTGAGCCTCACGGGCGACACGAGCCCGAGCGTCGACATCTCGAGCACCGGGATCGGCGTGAACGTCGGCGTCTCCGTGTACTTCGGTCGCCTGTAGCGGTTCCCTCGCCGCCGGGCCCTTTCCGGGGCCCGGCGGCCGCGCCGCCGCCGTGACAGAGCCCCGGAGCCGTGGTCTCCTCGGCCACGCACGGCGGAAGGGGCGCATGTCGAAGGATCTCACCCCGTACATCGGCGACGAGACCCGGCTGCGCGAGCTCACGCCGCGCGCGCTCGTGCTCGGCACGATCCTCGGCGTCGTCTTCGGCGCCTCCTCGCTCTACCTCGTCCTCAAGGTCGGGCTCACCGTCTCGGCGTCGATCCCGGTCGCGGTGATCTCGATCGCGCTCTTCCGGCTCGCCTCGAAGCTCGGGATCCGCGACGCGACCATCCTCGAGAGCAACGTGGTCCAGACCGCGGGCTCCGCGGGCGAGTCGATCGCGTTCGGCATCGGCGTCACGATGCCCGCGATCCTGATCCTCGGGTTCGACCTCGAGATCTGGCGCATCACGCTCGTCGCGGTGCTCGGCGGGCTCCTCGGGATCCTCATGATGATCCCGCTGCGCCGCGCGCTCATCGTGGCGCAGCACGAGCGGCTCAAGTACCCCGAGGGCACCGCCTGCGCCGAGGTCCTCAAGGCCGGCGCCTCGGCGGAGTCGCGCGAGGCCGCCTCGCCGGAGGCCCGCGCGGAGGAGGCGCTCCGGGGTGGGAGCCACCTCTCCGCGAACGTCATCTTCACCGGGTTCGGGATCGGCCTCGCCTACAAGACCGCGATGGTCGCGCTCAAGGGCTGGAAGGAAGTGCCGGAGAAGGTGTTCGGAAGCCCCCTCGCGGCGGGCTCGATCGCGATGGAGCTCTCGCCGGAGCTGCTCGGGGTGGGCTACGTCATCGGCCCGCGGATCTCCGCCGTGATGGCGGCGGGCGGCGTGCTCGCGTACCTCGTGCTCATCCCCCTCATCAAGTTCTTCGGCGACGCGATCCCGGGGGCGCTCGCGCCCGGGACGATCCCCATCCACGAGATGGGCCCGTCCCAGATCCGCGGCGCGTACGTCCTCTACGTCGGCGCGGGCGCGGTCGCCGCGGGCGGGATCGTGAGCCTGCTCCGCTCGCTCCCGCTCATCGCCCGCGGGATCCGCGAGGGGCTCCGCGACGTGGGCGTAGTCCGCGGCGGGAGCGACCGCCGCACCGAGCGCGACCTGCCGTACCGACTGGTCCTCGCCGGCTCCGCCCTCCTCGTCCTCGCGATCTGGGCGGCCCCGCCGCTCCACATGAACCTCGTCGGCGCGGTGCTCGTCGTCGCGCTCGGGTTCCTCTTCGTGACCGTCTCGTCCCGCCTCACCGGTGAGATCGGCTCCTCGTCGAACCCGATCTCCGGGATGACGGTCGCGACGCTCCTCATCACCTGCCTCGTCTTCCTCGCGGTGGGCTGGACCGGCGGGACCTACTACGTGACCGCCCTCTCGGTCGGCGCGGTGGTCTGCATCGCCGCGTCGAACGGCGGGACCACCTCCCAGGACCTCAAGACCGGCCACCTCGTCGGCGCGACGCCGCGGCTCCAGCAGATCGCGATCCTCGTGGGCGCGCTCGTCTCCGCGCTCGTGCTCGGACCGATCCTCCTGAAGCTGAACGACGCCGCGACCACCTTCGTCCCCGCCGCCGAGGTCGCGCCGGCCGGACTCCGCGTCGATCCCCGGACGCTCCCCGGGGCGCGCGAGCGGCCTCCCCTCGAGCGCGGCCAGGAGCCGGCTCCGCTCCTCGTCTGGCACAAGACGGACGCCGCCGGCGGACCCGCCGGCCGATACCTCGTGGACGACGACGGGCGCGCGGTGTGGCTCGTCGATCCGGGCATCAACGGCGTCCACCCGAAGCGCGCGGACGGCAGCGAGGTCCGCAAGTTCGACGCGCCCAAGGCGACGCTCATGTCGTACATCATCAAGGGGATCCTCGACCGGAAGCTGCCGTGGGGGCTCGTCCTCTTCGGCGTGATGATCGCGCTCGTGCTCGAGCTCTCCGGGATCCCCTCGCTCGCGTTCGCGGTCGGGGTCTACCTGCCGCTCGCCTCCTCGACCCCCATCCTCGTGGGCGGCTTCGTGCGGTGGCTCGTGGACCGGCGCCAGCGCCCCGCGCTCGTCGCCCGCGGCCTCGGCGAGGAGGCGATCGCCGCGGAGGCGGACCGGAGCCCGGGCGTCCTCCTCGCCTCGGGCTACATCGCGGGCGGCGCGATCGCCGGGATCGGCATCGCCTTCATGGCGGGCGTGCTCGAGCAGGTGGACATCGCGATCGGGCGGTGGGCCACCGCGCACAACCCGCTCTTCGAGGGGCCGCGCTCGGACCTCCTCTCGCTCGTGCCGTTCGCGCTCCTCGCCGCCTACCTCCTCGTCGTCGGCGCGCGCCGGCCTCCCGCGGTGGCCGGCGCGGCGACTGTGCCCGCGCCGCGGTAGAACCCGTCCATGGCGCGGCCGTTCGGCGTGTACGTCCACTTCCCGTACTGCACGCACCGCTGCCCGTACTGCGACTTCGCGGTCACGACGGAGGCGGTGCCGGGCGATCGCCGGTACGCCCGCGCCGTCCTCGCCGAGCTCGCGCTCCGCGCGCCCGCCTTCCGGGGGCTCGCCCCCGCGAGCGTCTACCTCGGGGGCGGGACGCCCTCGCTCTGGGATCCGGACGAGGTCGCCGAGGTGCTGGACGCGATCCGCTCCACCTTCGCGTTCCCGGCCCGCGCGGAGACCACGATCGAGGCGAACCCGGAGTCCTGCGACCGCGGGCGGCTCCGCGCCTGGCGGGGCGCCGGCGTGAACCGCGTCTCGCTCGGTGCGCAGTCGTTCGACCCCGGCGTCCTCGCGAAGCTCGGCCGCCGCCACACGCCGGACGACGCCGCGCGCGCGATCCGCGCGGCCGCCGACGAGCTCGGCAACGCGAGCGTCGATCTCATCTACGGCGCGCGGCGCTCCACCGTCGAGGTCGCCCGCGCGGACGCCGTGCGCGCCGTCGGGGCGGGCGCGGTCCACGTCTCCGCCTACCAGCTCACGCTCGACCCGGAGGTCCTCGCCGAGGAGACCCCGCTCGCGCGGATGCGCCGGCAGGGACGCCTCCCGCTCCCGGACGAGGACGACGCCGCCCGCCAGGGCGCCGCGATCCGGACCGCCCTCCGCCGCCTCGGCCTCCGCCGCTACGAGATCTCGAACTACGCGCGGCCCGGTCGGGAGTCCGTGCACAACCGCCTCTACTGGGACGGCGAGAGCTACCTCGGCCTCGGCGCCGGCGCGTACGGCTGCCTCCGCGGCGAGGTGGGCGCGGTGCGCTGGGGAAACGTGCGGGACGCCCGCGCCTACGCGGGCTCGGTGCTCGCGGGCCGGCTCCCGACGGCGGAGGAGGACCGGGTCGAGCCGCGCGCCGCCCGGAACGAGCGGCTCATGCTCGCGCTGCGTACGACCCGGGGCGCCGAGCTCGGGGTGCTCTCGGCGGCGCAGGCGCGGGAGGCGGCCGAGGCGGTGCGCCGGCGGCTCGCGGTCCGCCGCGCCGGGCGGCTCGTCCTGACGAGCCGCGGGATGGACCTGCACAGCGCGCTCGCCGAGCGGCTGTTCGAGTGAGGAGGAGTTCCCACATGCCCACGGATCCGAGCTTCATCGCCCACGTCCTCGACCTCCTCGCGCCGGTCGGCGAGGTCACGGCGCGCGCCATGTTCGGCGGACACGGGATCTACGCCGAGGCGGTGATGTTCGGCCTCCTCGACGACGACGAGCTCTTCCTCAAGACCGACGACGCGACGCGCGCGACGTTCGTCGAGGCGGGCTGCCGGCAGTGGCACTACGTGAACAAGAAGGTTCGGATGGAGAACACCGGCTACTTCCGGCCGCCCGACGAGGCGCACGAGGATCCCGAGGCGATGGCGCCCTGGGCGCGCCTCGCGCTCGAGTCGGCGCTGCGCGCGCGCGCGAAGAAGGGGGCGCGGGGGAAGCGGACGGCGGCAGCAAAAAGGTCCCCCTCTCCCCCGCAGGGCTCGCCATTGATCTCAGCGACGCCTAAGAACTTGGCGCCGCTGGGGAATCATGGGACGTGCGTTGCGTGAAGAGCGCGAGCGCGGCGGCGTGGGCCCAGGATGAGTTCGGTGGAGTTGAGTTGCAGGACGCCCGGTGGC
>DASWCJ010000103.1:0-2227 GCA_036390155.1 Anaeromyxobacter sp. | reverse complement strand
CTTCTGGATCTGGCAGGTCCGGTCCATGGACGAGGCGCTCGAGTGGCTGAAGAAGGCGCCGTTCGACGGCGGCACCGAGATCGAGGTCCGGCCGATCTTCGAGCCCGAGGACTTCGGCGAGGCGCTCACGCCCGAGCTGCGCGCGCAGGAGGAGCGGGTGCGCGCGGAGGCGGAGCGCGCCCGGCACGCGCCGCACTAGTACGGGGAAGGCGCCGCGCTCGCCTTTCGGACCGGGCGCGCCGCGGGGCCGCGCCCCGCGCTGGTTATTGACCACCGGGTCATTTTAGCTTGCCTTGCCCGTACCGAGAGGGTAGGAACGACGGCGCATGGCCCGCCGACCGATCCCGGGCGTCCACGAGGCGCTCCTCGACGCCGCCCGCGACGAGTTCGGGCGGGTCGGGGTAGACCGCGCCCGGGTCGAGGACATCGCCCGGCGCGCCGGCATCTCGAAGGGCGCCTTCTACCTCCACTTCCGCACGAAGGACGACGCCTTCCGCGAGATCATCCAGCGCTTCCTCGGCGCGCTCGAGGATCACGTCCGGCGCCGCCCCGAGATCGCGGAGCGAGCCGGTCGCCTCGCGGGCGCCGAGAGCGCGCTCGCGGCCGCGTTCGAGGCGGAATGCGCGGCCGACGTGGACCTGCTCGAGCTCCTCTGGCGCAACCGGCAGGTCATCGAGGCCGTCGAGAACGGCGGGAAGGCCTACCGGGAGCTCCTCGCCGGGTCCCGCCGCCGGCTGCGGGCGCTGGTCACGGAACGGATCGGCGAGGGGCAGCGCGTGGGCGTGTTACGGAAGGACGTCGACCGCGATGTGGTCGCGGACGTGGTCGCCGGCGCCTACGACGACCTCTCCTGCCGGATGGCCGACCTGCGCGTGAAGCCGGACCTCGCCGCCTGGGCGCGCTCGCTCCTCGTCGTCGTCTACGAGGGGATCCTCGCCCGCGCCGAGGCCACGCCGCGCCGGTCCGCCACTCGCTGACCCCGCGGTCATCCACGGAGCCCTCCATGCCCCTCCGCTCCCGTCCCCTCGCCAGTCCCGCCACGCCCGAGCGCCGCGCCTTCTCCGTCGCCGTCTTCTGCCGGAACGCCGGCGCCCTCCTCCTCGTGAAGCACCGCCGGCTCGGGACCTGGCTCCCGGTCGGCGGCGAGATCGAGCTGGGCGAGACGCCGCTCGAGGCGGCTCGCCGGGAGCTGCGGGAGGAGACCGGGCTCGAGGGCGCTTTCCCTGGCGGGCTCGGCGTGGACGGCACGCCCCCCGGGCTCGTCGGGTACGAGGAGCACCTCGCCGGCTCGAAGGGTCTCCACCTGAACTTCGCGTTCGTGGCGGACGTCGCCTCGCGCACCCTCGTCGCCTGCGACGAGTGGGAGGCGGCGCGGTGGGTGACGGGCTCGGACCTCGCCTCGGTCGAGTGCCCGCGGAACGTGCGGGAGCTTGCCCTGCTCGCCCTCGCGGCGCCGCGGAGCTGAGCCCGCGGACGCTTGCGCTCATGTCGCCCCCGAACATCCGCGCGCGGCGCGGGTGTGCCACGCTCCCGCGAGCGGCGGGCCTGCGCATCATCGAGACATGGCCCGGTTCGACCACTCCGCGGCGGGCGACGGGACGGCCGCCCCGCTCGTCCCCGAACGCCCCACCCTCCCCGCGCTCCGCGCGGCGGCCGCCAGGTGTCGCGCATGCCCGCTCTGGGAGCGCGGCACGCAGACGGTGTTCGGGGCCGGACGCCCGCTCGCCGAGGTGATGCTCGTGGGCGAGCAGCCCGGGAGCGACGAGGACCGGGCGGGCGAGCCGTTCATCGGGCCCGCCGGGCGGCTCCTCGACCGGGCGCTCGCCGCCGCCGGGATCGACCGCCGGGACGCCTACGTGACGAACGCGGTGAAGCACTTCAAGTGGGAGGCGCGCGGCAAGCGGCGGATCCACCAGAAGCCGAGCGCCGGCGAGGTGCGGGCCTGCCGCCCCTGGCTCGAGGCGGAGATCCAGGTGGTTCGGCCGCGCGCGATCGCGTGCCTCGGCGCAACCGCGGCGCGGGCGCTCCTCGGCCCCGCGTTCCGCGTCACCGAGCACCGAGGGGAGCTCGTCGCCTCGCCGCTCGCGCCGCTCGTGATGGCCACCGTCCACCCGTCCTCGATACTCCGCGCCCCGGACGACGCGGCGCGCCGGACGGAGCTGCAGCGGCTCATCGAGGATCTCGCGGGGCTCGCGGCCGCCCTCCGCCTGCCGCCGCCCGAGCATCG
>DASWCJ010000102.1:0-17308 GCA_036390155.1 Anaeromyxobacter sp. | reverse complement strand
CCCGCCGCGACGCAGGCGGCGAGGAGCGCGGTCCAGACGAGCCGGTGGATGGCGCCGAGACGGGTGCCAGGGGCGGTCATGGGCGCGCAATGTACCACCTGCTCGTGCGCGCGAGCGCCGCGCGGAGCGGCGTCGGAAACCGTGACCGGGCCGGTCACAGTGTGTCCCGCCTCGTCGGAAATCGCGTCTTCCGACAGCGCGATAGCCCGTCTTCACGCTATCTCAGCCGGCACGGCTCCTGCTAGGCGAGGGGAGTAGGCGCCCATCCCGGGCAACGCCACGGAGACAAGTGATGACCACCACCCGCACCGCCTTCCTCGCCGCCGCCTCGCTCGCCCTCCTCGCCGGGTCCGCCCGCGCCGCCGAGACCCACGATCACGCCGCGATGCCGGCGCGCTCGGAATCGCCCCTGAAGAGCGCCGGCATCGCCGAGGGCACCGTGAAGAACGGCGTCCGCACCGTAGACATGCAGGTGACCGAGGACGGCTTCGTGCCCGCGAAGATCAAGGCGGGCAAGGGCGAGAAGCTCCGCCTCGTCATCACCCGCAAGACCGACCGGACCTGCGCGAAGGAGATCGTGATCAAGGAGGCGGGCATCAACACGCCGCTGCCGCTCGAGAAGACCGTCACGGTCGAGGTCACGCCGAAGAAGTCCGGCGAGCTCAAGTACGCCTGCGGCATGGACATGATCACCGGCGTCATCTTCGTCCCGTAGCGGAGGCGCCGTGGCCACCCTCCCCGCCCGCCGCACGTCCCCGAGCGCCCGCACGCTCGCCGCGCTGCTCGCGCTCGCGGCGGCGCCCGTCGCGCTCGCGCAGGCGGCGGGCGCGGGAGAGAGCCCGCTGTTCACGGACCCGGTCCTCGCCGAGCTCGTCTCGCAGAGCCTCGCGGCGCGCCCGGAGCTCCGGCAGGCCGAGGCGACCGCCCGCGCCGGTCGCGAGCGCGTCGATCAGGCCGGCGCGCTGCCCGACCCGATCCTGAGCCTCGGCATCCAGAACGACGGGTTCCAGGAGCTCCAGATCGGGAAGATGGAGACGAGCTACTGGCAGGTGATGATCACCCAGCCGCTCCCCTGGCCGGGGAAGCGCGGCCTCCGAACCGACGTCGCGCGGCTCGTTGCCGAGGAGGCGAACGCGGGGGTCGGGCGCGCGCGCCTCACCGCGGAGGCAGACGTCCGCCGCGCGTATCTCGACCTCCTCGTCGCGCGCGACCGGCTCGAGCTCCTCGGCCGGCTCGAGGCCATCTGGAGGACCTCGGCGGGCGTCGCCCGCGCCCGGTACGAGTCCGGCGAGGGCGCCCAGTCCGACGTGCTGCGCGCGCAGCTCGAGCTGAACCGGATCCGGCAGCGGCGCATCGCGCTCGCCTCGCAGGAGACCGCCGCGATCCAGGCGTTGAACCGGCTCCGCAACCGCCCGGTGCTCGAGCCCGTCCCGACGACGGCGACCGTGGCGAAGCTCGGCGCGCCCGAGCCGCCGCCGCTCGATGCGGCCTTGTCCGACGCCGTCGCGCGCAGCCCCGAGCTCGCTCAGGCGAAGGCCGCGACCGCGCGCACGCGCACGGGCGCCGACCTCGCGCGCCGCGAGCGGTACCCGGACCTCGCGGTGAACGCCGGGATCATGCCCCGCGGCTCGCTCGACCCGATGTGGACGGCCGGCCTCTCCGTCGGGCTGCCGATCTGGGCCGGGCGCAAGCAGTCGCGCGCCGTCGCGGAGAGCGAGGCGCGCGCAGAGGGCGGGGCGCGCGGCGAGGAGGCGCTCGAGCAGATCCTGCGGCTCCGCGTGGCCGAGCGGCGCAACGTCGCGCTCGCGCTGCTCGACACGGTCCGGGTCTTCCGCGAGGGGCTGCTCGTACAGTCCCGCGCCACGGCGGAGAGCACCCTCGCGCAGTACCGGGTCGGCAAGGTGAGCTTCGCCTCGGTGCTCGAGGCGAACGCCGGGCTCGTCGCCGACGAGGACGGCCACCTCGGCGCGGTCGCGGACGCGCAGCGCGTCGCGATCGCCGCGGCGGAGGTGAGCCTCGACCCGGTCTTCGGCCCGGGCGCGGCGCCGATCGGCCGCGGCGGGATGCCGGGCGCAGGCGCGCTGCGGAGCGGCGGAGCGCCGTCGGCGGGCGCGGAGGGCGGGGCCGCGGAGGCCGCCGCCGGTGGCATGGCCCCGGGGATGTGAGGACGAGATGACGACGACGAACGAGAATGCCGAGCCCACCTCCAGCCGCCGGCGCTTCGGCGCGGCGTCCCTCGCCCTGGCGGTGAGCGCGGCCGCGATCGCCGCTTCGGGCGGAACCTGGCTGCTCGTCCGCCGCGGCGCGGACGGGCACGACCACGGCGCGGAGGGCGCGGCGGTGGCCGAGGCGAAGGAGCGCTGGCAGTGCCCGATGCACCCGTCCATCGTCCAGGACCACCCCGGCGACTGCCCGATCTGCGGGATGAAGCTCGTGAAGGTCTCGGCCGGGCCGGCGACGCCGGCCGGCTCGGGCGGCGCGGGCGGCGCGGCGCCCGCGACCTCCGGCGCGGCCGCCGATCAGAAGGAGCTGTGGCAGTGCCCGATGCACCCGTCCGTCGTCCAGGACCACCCCGGCGACTGCCCGATCTGCGGCATGCGCCTCGTGAAGGTCGAGCACGGGGGCGACGGAGGCCCGGCGCCCGAGGGGCTCTCCGGCGTCACCATCGACCCGCAGCGGCAGCAGCTCATCGGGATGAAGATCGCCCACGTCGAGCGCGGGCCGGTCGGCGGCGCCTGGCGCACGAGCGGGCGCGTCGCGATCGACGAGACCCGCGTGCACCACGTGAACGTGAAGTTCTCCGGGTTCATGGAGCACGTGCACGCGAACTTCGTCGGACGCCCGGTGAAGAGGGGCGAGCCGATCTTCTCCATCTACAGCCCGGAGCTCCTCGCGGCGCAGCAGGAGTTCCTCCTCGCGATCGAGACGCGAAAGCGCCTCTCCTCCGCGGGCGGGATGACCGCCGACGGCGACTCGCTCGTCCAGGCGGCGCGCCGCAAGCTCGAGCTGTGGGACGTGCCCGCCTCCGAGATCGACCGGATCGAGCGGACCGGCCAGACCACGCGAGCGCTCACCTTCTACTCACCCGCGTCCGGCGTCCTCACGAAGAAGGACGTGGTGCCCGGGATGCGCGTGAACGCCGGCGACATGCCGTTCGAGATCGTGGACCTCTCCCGCGTCTGGGTGCTCGCCGACGCGTACGAGTCGGACCTCCACCTGGTGCGGCTCGGGATGCCCGCCACCCTCTCGCTGAAGGCCTTCCCGGCGAGGACCTTCACCGGCCGGGTCGCCTTCATCGACCCGCTCCTCGACCCGAGGACGCGCACCGCCAAGGTCCGGGTCGAGTTCGCCAACCCGAGCGGCGAGCTCAAGCCCGAGATGTTCGGCGACGTCGTGTTCCAGGGCGCGGCGCGCCAGGCGCTCCGCGTCCCGGCCGACGCGATCATCCACTCCGGCACGCGGAGCGTGGTCTTCGTCGCCCTCCCGGACGGCAAGTTCCAGCCGCGCGAGGTCCAGGTCGGCGAGGGCAACTCGGAGTGGGTCGAGATCGCCTCCGGGGTCCGCAGCGGCGACGGGGTCGTGACCCGGGCGAACTTCCTCGTCGACTCGGAGTCGCGCCTGCGCGCGTCGCTCGACGCGCTCCCCGGCGCCGGGGCAGCGCCCTCCGCCGAGCCCGCGGCGGCCCAGCCCGCGCCCGCGGCCCCCGGCGGAGCCCCCGCCCCGTCCAGCCCCGCGGCGGCCGACCCGCACGCCGGCCACCAGCGGTAGGCGCCACCATGATCAAGGCGGTCATCCGGTTCTCCGCGGAGAACAAGTACCTCGTCCTCGCCGCGACCCTCGTCGCCCTGCTCGGCGCCGGGTGGGCGATGAAGAACATCCCGCTCGACGCGCTGCCGGACCTCTCCGACACGCAGGTCATCGTCTACTCGCGGTGGGACCGGAGCCCCGACATCATCGAGGACCAGGTCACCTACCCCATCACCACCGCGCTCCTCGGTGCGCCGAAGGTGAAGGCGATCCGCGGCTTCTCGGACTTCGGGTTCAGCTACGTCTACGTGATCTTCGAGGACGGGACCGACCCGTACTGGGCCCGCACGCGGGTGCTCGAGTACCTCTCGAAGATCACGCAGCAGCTGCCGCAGGGCGTCACGACGGAGCTCGGCCCGGACGCGTCGAGCGTGGGCTGGGTCTACCAGTACGCGCTCGTGGACCGGACCGGCCGGCACTCGTCGGACGAGCTGCGCTCCTTCCAGGACTGGAACCTCCGCTATGTGATCCAGTCGGTGCCCGGCGTCGCCGAGGTGGCGACCGTCGGCGGGCAGGTGCGCCAGTACCAGATCACGGTGAACCCGAACGCCCTCGCCGCGTTCAAGCTGCCGCTCGACGCGGTGATCGGCGCGGTGCGCCGGGGGAACAACGACGTCGGCGGCCGGCTCGTCGAGTTCAGCGGCCGCGAGTACATGGTCCGCGGCCGCGGGTACGTGAAGGGGATCCAGGACCTCGAGAACCTGGTGCTCCGCTCGCAGGGCGGGACGCCGGTGCTCGTGAAGGACATCGCGACCGTCTCGCTCGGGCCCGAGCTCCGCCGGGGCATCGCCGATCTCGACGGCGAGGGGGACGTGGTCGGCGGCATCGTTGTGATGCGGTCGGGCGAGAACGCGCTCAACGTGATCGAGCGGATCGAGGCGCGGCTCGAGGAGCTGAAGCCCTCGCTCCCGAAGGGCGCCGAGATCGTCACGACCTACGATCGTTCGGAGCTCATCCACCACGCCATCGAGACGGTGAAGTCGAAGCTCGTCGAGGAGATCATCGTCGTCTCGATCGTCATCCTGGTCTTCCTCTGGCACGTCCCGTCCGCGATCATCCCGATCGTCACGATCCCGGTGTCGGTCGTGCTCGCGTTCCTCCCCATGTACGCGATGGGGCTCAACGCGAACCTCATGTCGCTCGCCGGCATCGCCATCTCCGTCGGCGTGCTGGTGGACGGGGCGATCGTCGAGGTGGAGAACGCCTACAACAAGATCCACCACTGGATCCGGGACGGGAAGAAGGGCGACTTCCACCACGTCCGGCTCGAGGCCCTCCTCGAGGTCGGGCCCGGCGTCTTCTTCTCGCTGCTCGTCATCGCCGTGGCGTTCATGCCGGTCTTCACCCTCGTGGACCAGGAGGGCCGGCTCTTCCGCCCGCTCGCGTACTCGAAGAACCTCGCGATGGCGATCGCGGCGTTCCTCGCGATCACCCTCGACCCGGCGATGCGGATGATGTTCGCGCGGATCGACGACTTCTCGTTCCGCCCGCGGTTCCTCGCGAAGGCGGCGAACGCGATCCTGGTGGGCCGGTACCACTCCGAGGAGGGGCACCCGATCTCTCGGCTCCTCCACCGGATCTACGAGCGCCCGTGCCGGTTCGTCCTGCGCCACCCGAAGGCCACCATCGCCGCGGCGATCGCGCTCGTCCTCACCACCGTCCCGGTCTACCTGAAGCTCGGCTCCGAGTTCATGCCGCCCCTGCGCGAGGGGACGATCCTCTACATGCCCTCCGCGGTGGAGCCGGGCATGTCGGTGGCCGAGGCGCAGAAGGCGCTGCAGGTCCAGGACAAGATCCTGCGGACGTTCCCGGAGGTGGAGCGGGTCTTCGGGAAGGCGGGGCGCGCCAACACCTCCACCGATCCGGCGCCGTTCACGATGATGGAGACGACCGTCATCCTGAAGCCGGACTCCGCGTGGCGCGAGCGGTCGCGCTGGTACTCGTCCTGGGCGCCGGGATGGCTCAAGGGCGTGCTGCAGCCGATCTGGCGCGACCGGATCTCGCAGGAGGACCTCGAGAACGAGATGAACGCGGCCCTGCAGCTGCCCGGCATCTCGAACGCCTGGACGATGCCGATCAAGGGCCGGCTCGACATGCTCTCGACCGGCATCCGGACGCCGGTGGGCATCAAGGTGAGCGGCGCCGACCTCGCCACGATCGAGCGGATCGCGAAGGAGACCGAGGCCGTCATCCAGAAGGTGCCCGGGACCCGCAGCGCCTACGCGGAGCGCGTGGCGGGTGGGTACTTCCTCGACTTCGTGCTGAAGCGCGAGCAGCTCGCGCGCTACGGCCTCTCCGTGGACGACGCGAACATGATGGTCATGACCGCCGTGGGCGGCGACAACCAGACCACCACGGTCGAGGGGCGCGAGCGCTACGGGGTGAACGTCCGGTACGCCCGCGACTACCGCGAGGACCTCTCCGCGCTCCGCCGCGTGCTCCTCCCGCTCCCCGGCGGGCAGGGCCAGATCCCGATGGAGGAGATCGCCGACGTGGTGCTCGCCCAGGGTCCGTCGATGATCCGGGACGAGAACGGGATGCTCGCCGGCTACGTGTACGTGGACTTCGACACCTCGAAGGTCGACGTCGGCAGCTACGTGACCGAGGCGAAGAAGGCGGTGGCGACGGGGGTGAACCTCCCGACCGGCTACCACATGCTCTGGAGCGGCCAGTTCGAGAACATGCTGCGCGTGAAGGAGCGGCTGAAGCTCATCATCCCGCTCACGCTCGTCCTCATCTTCGGGCTGCTCTACCTGAACACGAGGTCGTCGTTCAAGGCGGCGCTCGTGATGGCGGCGGTGCCCTTCTCCGCGATCGGCGCGGTCTGGCTCCTCTGGGCGCTCGGCTACAACATCTCGATCGCGGTCTGGGTCGGGATGATCGCGCTCATGGGGCTCGACGCCGAGACCGGCGTGTTCATGCTCCTCTTCCTCGACCTCTCGCACGACGAGGCGAGGGCCCGCGGCGCGCTCCGCACCCGCGGCGACCTCGTCGAGGCGATCGTCCACGGCGCGGTGAAGCGCGTGCGGCCGAAGGCGATGACGGTCTTCGCCGCGATGCTCGGCCTCCTCCCCATCATGTGGTCGGTCGGGACCGGCGCCGACCTCATGAAGCGGATCGCCGCGCCGATGATCGGCGGGCTCGTCACGTCCTTCCTGATGGAGCTGCTCGTCTACCCCGCGATCTACCTGCTCTGGAAGCGCAGGGAGGTGTCCGAAGACGAGCGCCCGAGCGCCGCGATCGCCGCCTGATCCACGCCACGAGCTCCTCGCGCCATCCCACATGAGGCCCCCCGGTGGGAACGGCGAGAGGGTAGAGTGCTGCGCCTTCGATGCGCACCTCCGCGCCCATCTTCGTCGTGGACGACGATCCGGATCTCCGCGAGGTCCTCGGGGATCTCCTCACCGACGAAGGCTACGAGACGCACCTCTTCGCGAACGGACAGTCGGCGCTCGCGCTCCTGCAGGAGGGGGCCCGGCCGCACCTCATCCTCCTCGACCTCATGATGCCGGGGATGAGCGGCTGGCAGTTCCGCGAGGAGCAGCTCCGGGATGTGGCGCTGCGCGACATCCCCGTCATCGTGATGACCGCGAGCACCGGGTTCGACGCGTCGCCGCTGCACGCCGCCGAGATCCTGAAGAAGCCGGTCGGGATCGAGCAGATCCTCGACGCGGTGGAGCGGAACGTCCTCCGCTCCTGAGAGTGCCGGCGCCTTGGATCCCGGCCTCCCCTCGATCGCGCTCCTCGTCCTCGTCGCCCTCGTGGCGGGGACGATCGACGCGATCGCCGGCGGCGGCGGCCTCGTCACCCTCCCCGTCCTCCTCGCCGCCGGGCTGCCCCCGCACCTCGCGCTCGGCACGAACAAGGGCCAGTCGGTCTTCGGGTCGTTCGCCGCCCTCGTCCGCTACTCGCGGGCGGGGCTCGTGGACCCCGGGCGCGCGAAGCTCACCTTCCCGCTCGGCGCGGCGGGATCGCTCGCGGGCGCGGCCCTCGTGCTCGCGGTCCCCCCGGGCGCGCTCCGGCCGGTGGTGCTCGTCCTCCTCGCCTGCGCCGCGCTGTTCATGGGCCTCCGCCGCGGGTCGCCCGTTCGCCTCGAGGACGCGCCCCCGCCGCGCCATGGGCTCATCCTCGCCGCGGGCGCTGCGGCGCTCATCGGCGCCTACGACGGCTTCTTCGGGCCGGGGACGGGGACCTTCCTCATCGTGGCGTTCGTGGCGCTCCTCGGCCTCGGGGTCTCCCACGCCTCCGCGGAGGCGAAGGTCGTGAACTTCGCCTCGAACCTGGCTGCCCTCGTGCTCTTCGCCGCGCGGGGGACGGTGCTGTGGCGCGTCGCCCTGCCCATGGCGGCCGCCCAGCTCGCGGGCGGATGGCTCGGGGCCCACCTCGCGGTGCGGCGGGGCGACGCGCTCGTCCGGCGGGTGGTGGTCGGGGTGGCCCTCGCGCTCGCCGCGAAGCTCGCCTGGGACATGCACTGAGCAGGAGGGAGCCGGGCGAGCGGGCGACCTCGCGGTCCGGGGTTCACTCCACGGACCCGGCGCTGCTAGACTCCCCCTTCATACCGGGGACGGGATAAGGAGCTCCTCACCGATGAGCCGATTCGTGTCCGCTGAGGAAGCGGTCTCCGTCATCAAGTCGGGGTCGCGCGTGTTCGTGCACAGCGTCGCGGCGGCGCCGCGCCGGCTGATCGAGGCGATGACCGCGCGCGCGCCCGAGCTGCGCGTCGTCGAGATCGTCTCACTCCACACGGAGGGACCCGCGCCCTACGCCGCGCCGGAGCTCGCGAAGAGCTTTCGCGTGAATGCGCTGTTCGTCGGGGCCAACGTCCGCCGCGCCGTGGAGGAGGGCCGGGCCGACTACCTGCCCGTGTTCCTCTCCGAGGTCCCGTCGCTCTTCCGCACCGGGATCCTCCCGCTCGACGTCGCGCTCATCCACGTCTCACCGCCGGACCCGCACGGCTTCTGCTCGCTCGGCGTCTCGGTGGACGTGACCCGCGCCGCAGTGCAGACCGCGCGGACGGTGATCGCGCAGGTGAACCCGCGGATGCCGCGCACGCACGGCGACGGGCTCATCCACATCGACCAGATCGACGCGATGGTCGAGGTGGACGAGCCGATCTACGAGCTGCCGCCGCACACCCTCACCGACCAGGAGCGCGCCATCGGCCGCCACTGCGCGGAGCTCGTGGACGACGGCGCCACCCTGCAGATCGGCATCGGCGCGATCCCGCAGGCGACCCTCGCCGCGCTCGTCGATCACCACCGGCTCGGCATCCACACCGAGATGCTCTCGGATGGGATCGTGGACCTCGTCGAGAAGGGCGTCGTGACCGGAGAGGCAAAGCGCGTCCACCCGGGGAAGGTGGTCGGCGGGTTCGCGATCGGCTCGAAGCGGCTCTACGAGTTCCTCGACGACAACCCGCTCGTGGCCATGCTCGACATGGCCTACGTCAACGACACCGCGGTCATCCGGCGGAACCCGAAGGTCACCGCGATCAACTCCGCGATCGAGGTGGACATCACCGGCCAGGTCTGCTCCGACTCGATCGGCGACCGCCAGTACTCCGGCGTCGGCGGGCAGATGGACTTCATCCGCGGGGCGGCGCTCTCCGAGGGCGGCAAGCCCATCATCGCGCTGCCGTCGGTGACGTCCGCGGGCGAGTCGCGCATCGTCTCGTTCCTGAAGCCGGCCGCGGGGGTCGTGACGACGCGCGCTCACGTCCACTTCGTCGTGACCGAGCACGGGATCGCCGACCTCTTCGGCAAGAACCTCCGGCAGCGCGCGCAGGCGCTCATCGCCATCGCGCACCCGCAGCACCGCGACGCCCTCGCCGCCGACGCCCGCCGCCGCTTCGGGACGTGGTAGTCGCCCTCGATCGGCCCGCCGCTCAGATCTCGCGGTCGCCGCCCGCCGCGTCCTCCTCGTGCGGCGAGCGCGCAGGCGCGTCGTCGGGCGCCTGCTCCTCCCGCACCACGCCCTCCTCCTCCTCGGTGCCGAAGTACCCCTCGTAGTACGGCTCGCGCTCGGGCGTCAGGTCGGTGCGCGGGGCCTCCTTGCTCGGGGCCTCCTTGCGCGGCGTCTTTCGCTCTTTCGGCATGGCGGAACCTCCTGCCAGAAGGGTGGTTCCGGGGCCCCCCGCGGGGAAGCCGCCCGCGTTGCCGCCTCCGATTAGGGGATGGAACGTTCTCGCGGAGGAACGGAACGATGCCCAGGGCCATCTGGAGCGGGGCGCTCTCTTTCGGGCTCGTGAACGTGCCCGTGAAGCTCTACACCGCCGTCCAGCAGAAGGAGGTCCGCTTCCACCTGCTGCACGGGAAGGACGGCGGCCGGATCCACATGAAGCGCTTCTGCGGCGCGGACGAGAAGGAGGTCCCGTTCGAGGAGATCGTGAAGGGCTACGAGCTCTCGAAGGACCGCTACGTCGCCCTCACGCCGGAGGAGCTCGCCGCGCTCGACCCGAAGAAGACGCGGGCGATCGAGATCCGCGACTTCGTCGATCTCTCCGAGATCGACCCCGTCTACTACGAGGCCACCTACTACCTCGTGCCGGACCCCCCGGCCGCGAAGGCGTACCGGCTGCTCGGTGACGCGATGCGCAAGGCCGGGAAGGTGGGGATCGCGAGCTTCGTGCTCCGGACCCGCGAGGCGCTCTGCTGCGTCCGGCCCATCGAGCACGGCGCCCTCGCCCTCTCGACGATGAATCGGGCGGACGAGGTCATCCCCGTCACCTCGCTCGACCTGCCCAAGGGTGGCGAGGCGAGCGAGCGCGAGCTGCAGATGGCGCACCAGCTCGTCGAGTCGCTCGCGGCGAAGTTCGAGCCGGAGCGCTACCCCGACGTCCACCGCGAGGAGGTGCTCGCGCTCGTCGAGAAGAAGGCGGACGGAGAGGTCGTCGAGGCGCCCGCGGCGGAGCCCGCGCCCGCCCAGGTGGTGAGCCTCGCCGACGCGCTGTCCGCGAGCCTCGCCGCGGCGCGCAGGCGCGGCGAGGAGCGCGAGGAGCGGCCCGCGGGGCACGAGGAGGGCCACGCGCACGTGCGCGGCGCGCGCCGGCATCCGCCCGCGGCCGCGGCCCGGACCGCGCGGCGGCACGGGAAGCACCGGGCGTGACCCCGCGAGGCCGCACCGAGGTCGAGGTGGAGGGGCACCGGATCGCCCTGCGGAACCTCGACAAGGTGTTCTACCCCGAGGTCGGTTTCACGAAAGGTGACGTCCTCGACTATTACGTCCGGATCGCGCCGGTGCTCCTTCCGCACCTGCGCGGGCGCCCGCTCACGCTGAAGCGCTACCCGGAGGGGGTCGAGGGCCCCTACTTCTACGAGAAGCGGTGCCCGGGTCACCGGCCGGACTGGGTGCGGACCGAGGCGATCCGGACCGCCGGCGACGACGACGACATCCGTTACTGCGTGGTGGACGGCCTCGCGCCGCTCGTCTGGCTCGCGTCCATCGCTGACCTCGAGCTGCACACGCCGCTCGGCCTGGCCCGCTCGTTCGACCGGCCCACCCTGCTCGCCTTCGACCTCGACCCGGGTCCGCCGGCGGATCTCGTCACCTGCTGCCGGGTGGCGCTCCTCCTCCGCGGCCTCATGGACCGGCTCGGGCTCGAGACCTTTCCGAAGACCTCCGGCTCGAAAGGGCTCCAGGTCTACATTCCGCTCGACGGGAGCGCGACCTACGACGTGACCAAGGCCTTCGCGCACGCCGTCGCGCGGGTGCTCGAGCGCGCCCATCCGGATCTCGTGGTGGAGCGAATGCTGAAGAGCCTGCGGCCTGGGAAGGTGCTCGTCGACTGGAGCCAGAACGACCGGAGCAAGACCACCATCTGCGCCTACTCGCTGCGGGCGCGGAGCCGGCCCACGGTCTCCACCCCGGTGCGCTGGGCGGAGGTGGAGCGAGCCGCGCGCACGGGCTGCGCCGACCGGCTCGTCTTCGAGACGGCCGGCGTGCTCGCCCGCGTCGAGGAGCACGGAGACCTGTTCGCCCCCGTCCTCTCGCTCCACCAGCGCCTGCCCGACGCGGCGTCGCTCGGGCGACCGGCCGTCCGGTGACGGTGAGCGGGTGCGGGTCCACCTTCTCCCCGGGGCCGCGCCCCGAGGCGCGCGCTGGGGGAGACGATGGAAGACACCGGAGGGCTCATCGAGGCCGGCGCTCACCGGGACGTGCGACGGGGCGCGCCGGATCCGCTCCGCGGGATGCGCACGCGGGACCTCGTCGGGGAGCTGGCGCGGAAGGCGAGCCTCCTCGCCCGCAAGGAGGTCGAGCTCGCGAAAGCCGAGCTCAAGGCCGACGTCCGCCGCGAGGTGCGCACGGCGGGAGGGCTCGGGGTCGCGGGGCTCTGCGCGGTCTTCACCGTGCAGCTCCTGTTCGTCGCCGTCGTGCTCGCCCTGATGGAGGGCGGCGTCCTCCATGGCTGGGCGGCGGCCCTCGTCGTCGCCGCGGTCGTGCTCGCGGTGGGCACCGCCGCCGGGCTCTGGGGCTGGGCGCGCCGCGTCCGCAAGCCGCTCGACACCACCCGCCGCTCGCTCCGGGAGGACGTCCGATGGGCGAAGGAGCAGATCGCTTGAGGGACGGCGAGCCGAAGCCCGAGCTGGTCGCGGGCGAGATCGACGTGCTCCGGGCCGAGCTGGGCGGGCTCGTCGCCGAGCTGGATCGCCGCCGGCAGGAGGCGTTCGACGTCCGGCTCCAGGCGAGCCGGCACCCGCTGGTCGTCGCCGGGGCCGCAGCCGTGGTGGCGCTCGTGGTGGGCAGCGCAATCGCGGTGGCGCTCCGGAGCTCGCGGCGCCACCGGAGCCCGACCGCCCGGGCGAGGGACGTCCGCGCGGCGCTCTCTCGGCTCGCCGATCACCCGCGGCGCGTCGCGGCCGAGCCGTCGATCGCGAATCGGCTCGTGGCCGCGGCGCTGGTCGCGATCGCGGCGACGCTCGCGAAGCGGCTCACGGAGCGGGCCGTCGCGAGGACTCCGGCGGTCGCGAGGACCCCGGCGACGGCGAGGCGCTGACCCGCCCTCGCGCGGCGTCAGTGACTCACGTGCTCCGACCGGTCGTGCACCTCGGGCACGCCCGACTGGTGCGCGCAGTGCGCACAGCAGTACATCCGGCTGGCCGCCTCCGTGCCGTGGCCGATGACACGGCACCCGCAGTGCGCGCACCTCGGCGCGAGCGCCTGGATCGCGCACTCGAAGCTGTCGAACACGTGCCGCTTTCCTGCCGCCTCGACCGTGAACGCCTTGTCGTACTCGTTTCCGCAGACCTCGCACGTCCCGTTCATCGCTCCCCCTCCCCGCGCCCGCGGCGCGGGCGTCCCACCACCAGGCAGCCGAGCAGGATCGTCGCGAGCGCCCGCGCCACCTCCGCCACCCGACGAACGTGCGCACGCGCCCGCGTCCCTGCCGCGCACGGACGCGCCCTGACATCGTCCGAGGCAATCCCCAACGTCGTCCTCGGGGGGGGGCTCCCCTCGCACGGGGCGAGGGAGTCGCGTCGGCCCGTGGAGGCGTTGGAAGCCATGACACGCGTGGAGAAGACCGTCGAGATCGAGCGGCCGCTGCGGATGGTCTACGATCAGTGGACCCAGTTCGAGGAGTTCCCGCGATTCATGGAGGGAGTCGAGGCGGTCCACCAGCTCGACGACAAGACCCTCCGCTGGAAGGCGAAGATCGGCGGGAGGATCGAGGAGTGGGACGCCGAGATCGTCCAGCAGATCCCGGACCAGTCGATCGCGTGGCGCCACACGCGCGGCGCGGTGAACTCGGGCGTCGTGACCTTCGTGCCCGTGGACGGGGTGCGCTGCCGCGTGTCGCTCGCGATCGAGTACGACCCGAAGGGCTTCATCGAGAAGGTCGGCGACATCCTCGGAGTGGTCTCGCGGCGCGTCGAGGGGGACCTCGAGCGCTTCAAGGAGTTCGTCGAGGAGCGGCCCATCGAGACCGGCGCCTGGCGCGGCCAGGTGAAGCCGAGCGGCGAGGTGGATCCGCATCCCACCGGCCAGCGCTGAGGCTCGCGTCTAGCTCGCGCGGCCTTCGGCGACCGTGAGCGCCGGGACGGCGGCGCGGCGCGCTGGCAGCTCGGCCTCGGCGGAGACGCGCACCACGCGGTGCGTCGCGGCGTCGGCGAGGACCTTCTTCACGAGCAGCTGGTTCAGCGCGTGGCCGCTCTTCACCGCGGTGAGCGCGCCGATCACCGGCATCCCGACGAGGGCGAGGTCGCCGATCGCGTCGAGCACCTTGTGGCGCGCGAACTCGTCGGGGAACCGGAGCCCCTCCGGGTTCAGGATCGAGAAGTCGTCCACGACGATCGCGTTCGCGAGGCTGCCGCCGCGGGCGAGCCCCGCCGCCTGCATCCGCTCGATGTCGCGGCGGAAGCAGAAGGTGCGGGCGCGCGCCACCTCGCGCTCGAAGGCGCGGTCGGTCACGTCGATCCGGAACGCCTGGTTCGTGATGAGCGGGTGGCCGAAGTCGGCGGTGAACTCGAGCGAGAACCCGTCGGCGGGCTCGAGCCGTGCGACCTTGTCGCCGTCCCGCACCTCGACCGGCTGATCGACGACGAGGAACCGCTTCCCGGCGCGGAGCGTCTGGATGCCGGCCTCGCGCACGAGCGCGACGAACGGCGCGGCCGAGCCGTCGAGGATCGGGATCTCCGGACCGTCCACCTCGACGCGGCAGGCGTCGATCCCCATCCCGTGAAGCGCCGCGAGCACGTGCTCGACGGTGTGGACGCGGGCGCCGTCCTTCGCGAGGTTGGTCTGAAGCTTCGTGTCCGCGAGGAACTCGCTGCGCGCGGGGATCTCGACGCCGAGGTCCATGCGCACGAACGAGATGCCGGCGTCGGCCGGGGCGGGCGCGAGCGTCAGCGTCGCCGGCTTGCCGGAGTGGAGCCCGACGCCCGTGCAGGAGACCCGCTTCGCGACCGTTCGCTGATTCCAGTGTGCCATTCCGCGCCTGACCCCTTGCCCAGGCCTGTTCGCCCGGTCGGGTACCAGGAGAGCAATCGATGTGCCAATCACCCTGAAATTCGCCGGGATTTTCCCCGCCCGGGCACCCATCCAAGCCTGCGTCCGCAAAGTGGATTTCCGGGGTAGGTGAAGGGAGCAGCCCCAGCGGCCTCGATCCCCCCTCGATCCGGTGCCAGGTGCCCGTGCCGGATCACGACATCCGTGTCAGGCCGGCACGATCCATCCACCGGTTTCGAGCGGCGCCTTATACCATGCTCGGAGTACGTCGGAAGCGGCGTGATTCCACTCAAGGACGACATCCGCACCGTACGGTTTCCGATCGTCACGGTCGCGCTCATCGCCGCGAACGCGCTCGCGTTCCTGTGGCAGCTCCAGGTCGGCCTGGACGCCTCGGTGCTGCGCGGCGGCGCGATCCCGTACGAGGTCCTCACCTTCCAGGACGTCTACCCGCCCGACCTCGTCCCGCCCCCGTTCACCGTCCTCACCAGCATGTTCCTCCACGGAGGGTGGATCCACCTCGGGTTCAACATGCTGACCCTGTGGATCTTCGGGAACAACGTCGAGGACGCGCTCGGGCGGATGCGGTTCGTCGCGTTCTACGTCGCGTCCGGCGTCGTCGCGGCGGTCGCGCAGGCGGTGGCGTCGACGATGGCCGGGTACGCGGAGGTGCCGATGGTCGGGGCGTCCGGCGCGATCGCGGGCGTGCTCGCGGGCTACCTCGTGCTCTTCCCCTACGCCCGCGTCCTCACCGCGATCGTCGTCGTCATCTTCGTGCGGCTCGTCTACCTGCCGGCGCGCCTCTTCATCATCGGCTGGTTCGTCCTCCAGGTCCTCCCCGTGATCTTCGGCGGCGGAGCGCCCGGCGGCGGCATCGCGTTCTTCGCGCACATCGGCGGGTTCGTCGCCGGGCTCGCGCTCGTGAAGCTCGTGGGGCGTCGCTCGAACTGGCGCGGGCGGCCGGTGAGCTGGTGAAGTCCTAGAAGAGCCCGCCCTGCGGGGTGCCGCGCGGCTTCTCGCGCCCGAGGTGCTGCCAGGCCTGCGGGAGCGCCACGCGCCCGCGCGGGCTGCGCGCGAGGAAGCCCTCCCGGACGAGGAACGGCTCGTACACGTCCTCGATCGTGTCCGACTCCTCGCCGACCGCGGCCGCCACGGCGTCGATCCCGACCGGCCCGCCGCCGAACGTGTCGAGGACGACGGAGAGGATCCGCCGGTCCATCGCGTCGAGCCCGCGCCCGTCCACCTCGAGGCGCGAGAGGGTCCGGTCCACGATCGCCTTCGTGAGCCGGCCGTCGCCCTCGACCTCGGCGAAGTCGCGAGCCCGCTGGAGGAGCCGGATCGCGATGCGGGGCGTGCCGCGCGCGCGGCGCGCGAGCTCCTCGGCGCCCGCGGGCTCGACCGGCAGCGCGAGCTTCGCCGCGGCGCGCACCGCGATCTCGCGCAGCTCCTCCGGCCCGTAGTAGCCGAGCCGCTCCTGGATCGGGAAGCGGTCGCGGAGCGGGGAGGCGAGGAGGCCGGTGCGCGTCGTCGCGCCGACGAGCGTGAACCGCTCGAGCTTCATCTCCATCGTCTGCGCGCCGATCCCGGCGCCGAGGACCACGTCGAAGCGGAAGTCCTCCATCGCCGGGTAGAGCGCCTCCTCCACCGCGGGCGAGAGCCGGTGGATCTCGTCGATGAAGAGAATGTCGCGCGGGGCGAGGGCGGTGAGGAGGCCGGCGAGGTCGCCCTTCTTCACGAGGGCGGGCCCGCTCGTCAGGTGGAGCGCGACGCCGAGCTCGCGCGCGAGGATGTGCGCGAGCGAGGTCTTGCCGAGGCCGGGCGGGCCGGAGAGGAGGACGTGGTCGAGCGCGTCGCCGCGCGCTCGCGCGGCCTTCGCGTAGACGCGGAGGTTGTCGACGATCTTCTCCTGCCCGACGTACTCGGCGAAGGTCGCCGGCCGGAGCGACTGCTCGAGCCGCTCGTCGCCCTCCTGGGCCTTCGCGGAGACGTCGCGCACCGACTTCACGGTCACGCGGCGAGGGTAGCACGCGGGTGGGACGGGGACCGTGCCGGCGCGAGCTGGCGCGGCGCAGTTCCGCAGCCCCGTCCCGGGCGATCCGGATATCACCCCCGCCCCCGGCAGCACCGAGGCGCGAGGGCGCGGATATTTCCCCCTCTCCCCCGGCACAAGCCGGGGGAGAGGGTCGGGGAGAGGGGGCAGCCCACCGGAATCGTGGAGGCCGAGGAGCACGTCGAGACCAAGCACTCCCGCGGCAAGGTCGTCGTGCGCCTGGACTGACGGCGGATCCGCCCGACCGCCGGTTCGAGGCGCGTCACCGCGCCGCTTCCCGGCCCTGAGGCCTCGTGGGAGGCTATCGCGATGACCCGGCCTGCCTCAGACCTCCTCGCCCCCGCCACCCTCGGCCGCACCGGCCTGCGGGTCGGCCGGCTCGGCCTCAGCTCGTCGTATGGCATGCCCGCCGCCGCCGTCGAGGCCGCCTTCGAGCAGGGGATGAACTACCTCTACTTCGGGAGCATCCGCCGTGGCGGCTTCGCCGAAGCGCTGCGGCACCTCCGGCCC
>DASWCJ010000101.1:0-18064 GCA_036390155.1 Anaeromyxobacter sp. | reverse complement strand
GAGTCTCGCGACCTCTGGGAGTACGACCTCGCGATGACGCCGGACGAGGTCCGGCTCTTCGTCTCGCACCTCTGGGAGCTCGGACAGACCTACTTCGACTACTGGTACCTCGACGAGAACTGCAGCTACCACGTGCTCGGCGCGATCGAGGGCGCGGTGCCCCGCGTGACGCTGCTCGACCACGTCGGCGCCGTCGTCATCCCCGCCGACACCGTGAAGGCGCTCTTCGAGAACCCCGGGTTCGTCCGCTCCGTCCACTACCGCCCCTCGATCCGCGCGCAGTTCGAGGCCCGCACGGCCGGGCTCGACGGGCGCGAGCGGACGCTCGTCGAGCGGCTCTACCTCGACGCGAGCACGGCGCTCCCGGGCGACCTCGCGCCGGAGCGGCGCGCCGCCGTGCTCGACGCCGCGGTGGACCTCGTCGACCTCCGGCACTTCCGGAACCTCGCCGTGGACGCGGCGCCCGAGGCGGCGAAGACGCGCCACCTCCTCCTCCAGCGCCGCGCCGAGCTCCGCGTCCAGAGCGCCGAGCTCGTCGTCCCCGTGCCGGAGGAGCGCGCCCCGGAGCGCGGGCACGGCTCCTGGCGCGTCGGCGCCGGCGGGGGCGACTCCTCGCGCCTCGGCGCCTTCGCGGCGCTCGACCTCCGCGTCGCGCTCCACGACCTCGCCGATCCGCTCGCCGGCTACCCGCTCCTCTCCGGCCTCGAGTTCGTCGAGACCCGGCTCCGGTTCCGCCTCGCCGACGCGCAGCCGTTCGTGGACGAGCTCTGGGCGCTCCGGATCACCTCGCTGAACGACTTCACCCGGTTCGACCTCCGCCCGTCCTGGCGCGTGCGCGTGGGCGCCGCGACCGTGAACGACGCCGGGTGCGACGGCTGCCTCGTCCCGCAGGCGGAGGTGGGCACCGGCTTCGCGAAGACGCTCGGGCCGCTCGACCTCTACGCGGGCGCCGACGTCGCGCTCGAGGCGCGCGCCGGGCTCGCCGGGATCGAGGGGAAGGGGATCCGGGTCGGGATCGGCCCCGGGGGGCTCGCGCGCCTGCGGCTCGGTCGGCTCGCGATCCTCCTCGCCGACGCGCGCTGGCGCTTCTTGCCGGACGCGACGCCGGGGGAGACCTTCGAGCTCCACGGCACCCTCCGCGTCCCCCTCGGCCGCGCGTTCGCCCTGTCGCTCGACGCCCGGCGGACCCCCACCGCCGGCGAGGGCTCGCTCGTCCTGCACGCCTTTTACTGAGGGCCCCGATCCCCAGCGTAGAGGGTTCGCTTCCGAGCCGTCGCGGACGCGGAGCGGATGCAGCGGCGCCTTCACCAGCATCGAGAGGAGCCGGCCGAGGCGGCGCCGCGCGCGGGGACCGGCTCCGCCTGCCCAGCTCACCCGTCGCACACGCAGCGGGCGAGCGCGGCGACGGTACTTCACGTGTAGTGACGATCGTCGACCCAAATGGGAAGTTGACGCGTTCCTTCTCGGATCACGTTCGCGCTGCGCGCATTGTGCGTGGCAGGCCTCGGAAACGCGCCAGGGCCGCGCCTTTCGGCGCTGCGACCGTGCGGGGGAGGTGCGAGCCGGTACGTCGCGAATTCGCGGCAGGAGGCGATTGCGGCCGTTCCAGGAGGCCTCGACGCCTCGTGAGACCCTCCGGGCATGACGACTGCACGCGAAGAGACCTCCCGCCTCGCCGACCTCCTCCGCCGCGAGCGCCACGCGCTCTCCGAGTTCCTCGTCGCGCTCTCGCGCTTCGACGCGGAGCGCCGGTGGGGGGAGCTGGGGTACCGGAGCCTGTTCGAGTTCCTGCGCAGGGAGCTGCGGCTTTCGGCCGGAGCCGCTCAGTACCGCAAGACGGCCGCCGAGCTCGTCCAGAAGTACCCGGAGGTCGAGGCGGCGCTCCGGAGCGGCGACCTGTGCCTCTCCTCCGTCATCGAGCTCGCGAAGGTGCTCACGCCCGAGAACGCCCGGGAGGTCCTGCCCCGGTTCTTCGGCCTCTCGAGTCGCGACGCCGCCTTCCTCGCCGCCTCCATTCGCCCGGTCGAGAACCTTCCGCGCCGCGCGTTCGTGGTCACGCAGGTGCGGCCAACTGCCACGCCCGAAGCGGCGGCAGCCGCACCCGTCGTCTTCGAGGGGTCGCTCCAACTTCGGGCGCCCGAAGTGCCCTCGGTGGAACCGGCGTCGGTGTCCGTCGCCCCCGCGCGTCCGGTTCTCGACCGCCGGCCGTGAAGCCTCTCGACGCGGAGCGAGCCCGCGTGAGCATGACGGTCTCCCGCCGCGTACTCGAGAAGCTCGCCGCAGCCCGCGACGCACTCTCTCACTCTCACCCGGGCGCCTCCGAGGAGACCATCCTCGAGGTCGGCCTCGACCTCATCCTCCAGCGCCACGCGAAGCGGCGCGGGATCGGGGCGAAGCCGCGCGCGATGTCTCCGAAGGACAGCAAGGCCGCGGCGTCGCCTGCGCTGCCTCCCTCGACGAAGCGCAGCCGCCGCGTCCCCGCCGCGGTCTGGCGCGGCGTCTGGGAGCGCGATCGCGGGTGCTGCGCGTGGCCCCTCGAGAACGGCGGCGTCTGCGGCTCCACGCGCCAGCTCGAGCTGGATCACGTCAAGGGCTGGGCCCTCGGCGCGGAGACCACGATCGGCGAGTGCCGCATCCTCTGCCGCTTTCACCAGGACCTCTCGGCGCGGCAGCTCTACGGCGACGACCTCATGAACCGCTACACCCGGCCCAAGGGCGGCAACTGCTCGGAGCCGATCGCGGTCTACGGGGCCCGTACTTGCGGGAGCGGCGGCTCCGGCGACGAACGGCGACCGAGGGCACGCCCGTCCTTCGCGTCCCGGACCCCGGCCGGCGGCCCGCAGGGGTGGCCCGCTTCGCCGCGATCGCGCTATCATCCCGGCCCTTTTCGCCCCGCTCCCCGGGGCGCCCGGAGACGCAGCGCGCGATGGAAAGACGTCTCGTTTCAGGCGACGAAGCGGTCGCGGCCGCGGCGCTCGACGCCGGGGTGCACCTCGGCACCGGCTACCCCGGCACGCCCTCCACCGAGATCCTCGAGACCTTCTCCCGCCTCGGCGGCCGCGCCCAGTGGGCGCCGAACGAGAAGGTGGCGCTGGAGGTCGGCCTCGGGGCGGCGTTCGGCGGCGCGCGGGCCCTCGTCACGATGAAGCACGTCGGGGTGAACGTCGCGGCGGACCCGCTCTTCACCGCGGCCTACACCGGCGTCTCCGGCGCGCTCGTCCTCGTCTCGGCCGACGATCCCGGGATGGCCTCCTCGCAGAACGAGCAGGACAACCGGAACTACGCGGTCGCCGCCGGCGTCCCGATGCTCGAGCCGTCCGACTCGCAGGAGGCGTACGACCTCACGCTCCAAGCGTTCGAGCTCTCGGCGCGCTTCCGGCTCCCGGTGATCCTCCGGATGACGACCCGCGTCTGCCACGGCAAGTCGATCGTGCAGCGGCGCGCCCCCGTGCAGGCGAAGGCGCCCGCGTTCGAGCGCGACATCGTCGGCCGGGTGATGATCCCGGCGTACGCCCGTCCCGCGCACCGGAGGCTCCGCGAGAAGCTCGCCGAGATCGAGGCCTGGGCGGAGACGACCCCGCTGAACGTCCGCGTGGACGGCGACCGGAAGCTCGGGATCGTCACCGGCGGCGTCACCGCGCGCCACGCGCGCGAGGCCGTGCCGGGCGCGAGCTTCCTCGAGCTCAAGACCGTCTACCCGCTCCCGCTCGAGAAGATCCGGGCCTTCGCCGCCTCGGTCGAGCGCTGCGTGGTGGTGGAGGAGGGCGACCCGTTCTTCGCGGATCGGATCCGCGCGGCCGGGATCGCGGTCGAGTCGAAGCCGGAGCCGTTCCGGTTCGGCGAGCTGAACGTGGACCGCGTCCGCCGGATCCTCGCGCGCGACCTCTCCCCGGAGCCGTCGCTGCCGAAGGGCAAGCCGCCGATGCTCTGCGAGGCGTGCCCGTACCACCCGGTCTTCGGCGCGATCCGCAAGCTCGACTGCATCGTCGCGGGCGACATCGGCTGCTACACGCTCGGGGTCGCGCCGCCCTACCAGGGGCTCGACACCTGCGTCGCGATGGGGGCCTCGCTCGGCGTCGGCCTCGGGCTCCGCCACGTCCTCCCGGAGAAGGACGCGAAGCGCGTCATCTCGCTCATCGGCGACTCGACCTTCATCCACTCGGGCGTGAACGGCCTCATCGAGATGGTCTACAACCCGCCCGCGACCGGGCACGTGCTGCTCGTGCTCGACAACGGCACGACCGCGATGACCGGGCAGCAGGAGCACCCGGGCACCGGCCGCACCCTCGAGCACGACGCGACCGGCAAGGTCTCGATCGAGGGGCTCGGCCGCGCGGTGGGCGTGAAGAACGTCGACGTGGTCGATCCGGTCGCCGATCCCGGCGGCTTCGAGAAGCTGCTCGCCGACCGGCTCTCCCGGCCGGAGGTGTCGATGATCGTGGCGCGCCGCGCCTGCATCCTTGCCGCCGCCGACATCCGCAAGTACGAGAAGGCCGCGGCCGACCAGTGCGCCGCCTGCACGGGAGCCGCCGATGCCTAGCAAGGTCACGAACGTGGTCGTCGCCGGGCTCGGCGGGCAGGGCGCCATCAAGGCGTCCGACATCCTCGCCGACGTCGCGTTCCGCGCCGGGCTCGACGTGAAGAAGGCCGAGGTCCACGGGATGAGCCAGCGGGGCGGCTCGGTCACCTCCGACGTCCGCTTCGGGCCCCACGTCGAGTCTCCCCTCGTGACCATCGGGGAGGCGGACTTCCTCGTCGTCCTCGCGGAGTCGGAGGTCGAGGTCACGCGGCCGCTCCTCAAGAAGGACGGGACGCTCATCCCCCCCGACCTCGTCGACGAGAAGTCGCTCCCGAACCGCAAATCGCTCAACGTCGCGCTGCTCGGCGCCCTCTCCCGCCACCTCGACTTCCCCGAGGCGCTGTGGCTCGAGGCGGTGCGGGCGGCGCTCCCGAAGCCGCTGCACGCGGTGAACGAGAAGGCCTTCCAGCTCGGCCGCGAGGCGGCGAAGCGCTAGGAGGGAGGATCGATGAAGTCCCAGTGGAACGACGCACCCGGCGGCTTCCACCCCGCGAGCGCGCCCGACTTCCTGCCGCGCCGCGAGCTCGAGAAGGTCCAGCTCGGGCGGCTGCAGGCAGTGGTCTCGCGCGCCTACGAGCGGGTCGGGCTGTTCCGCAAGCGGATGGAGGAGCGCGGGCTCGGCCCCGACGCGGTGAGGACGCTCGCCGACTGCGCGAAGCTCCCGTTCACGGTGAAGGCGGACCTCCGCGACACCTACCCCTTCGGCCTCTTCGCCTCGCCGATGGAGGAGATCGTGCGGCTCCACGCCTCCTCCGGCACGACCGGGAAGCCCATCGTCGTCGCCTACACCGAGGCGGACCTCGCGGTCTGGACGAGCGTGATGGTCCGGACCTTCGCGGCCTGCGGCCTCCACAAGGGCGACGTCATCCAGAACGCCTACGGCTACGGCCTCTTCACCGGGGGCCTCGGCGCGCACTACGGCGGCGAGGCGCTCGGCGCGACGGTGATCCCGATCTCCGGCGGCAACACCGAGCGCCAGCTCATGGTGCTCGAGGACTTCAACGTCACCGCGATCTGCTGCACACCCTCGTACATGGTCCACCTCATCGAGCGGGCCAAGGAGGCGAAGATCGGTTTCGGGCGGCTCAAGGTGGGCGTGTTCGGCGCCGAGCCCTGGTCCGAGTCGATGCGCAAGCACATCGAGGCGGAGAGCGGCATCCGGGCCTACGACATCTACGGGCTCTCGGAGATCGTCGGCCCGGGCGTCGGGATCGAGTGCGCCCGGCAGGACGGGCTCCACCTCTTCGAGGACCACTTCTACCCGGAGATCATCGACCCGGTGTCGGGCGACGTCGTGCCGGACGGCGTGGAGGGCGAGCTCGTCCTCACCACGCTCTCGAAGCAGGCGATGCCGATGATCCGCTACCGGACCCGGGACATCACCGCGCTGCAGACCGAGCACTGCCCGTGCGGCCGCACCATCCGGCGCATCCGCCGGATCGGCCGCCGCTCGGACGACATGTTCATCATCCGCGGCGTGAATGTCTTCCCGTCGCAGGTGGAGGCGGCGCTCCTGCAGGTCGAGGGGACCCTGCCGCACTACCAGATCGTCCTCACCCGCGAGAAGGGGCTCGACGAGATGGAGGTGCAGGTCGAGGTGACGCCGGAGGTCTTCTCCGACACCATCGGCGCGCTGGAGGGGCTGCAGCGCAAGCTCGGCGACGCGATCGACCACGTCGTCGGGATCCGCGTGAAGGTGCACCTCGTCGCGCCCAAGACCATCGCCCGCAGCGAGGGCAAGGCGAAGCGCGTCCTCGACCAGCGCGCGATCTGAGGGGAGGCCGCCATGACCATCCGCCAGCTGTCGCTCTTCCTCGAGAACCGCCCGGGCCAGCTCCGCGCCCCGTGCAAGGTGCTCGGCGACGCCGGGATCGACATCCTCACGATGTCCCTCGCCGACACCCAGCAGTTCGGG
This sequence comes from Anaeromyxobacter sp., assembly GCA_036390155.1. Lineage (GTDB taxonomy): Bacteria > Myxococcota > Myxococcia > Myxococcales > Anaeromyxobacteraceae > Anaeromyxobacter. The sequence goes on along the minus strand of DASWCJ010000101.1, from coordinate 11,570 downwards.
ATCCTCCGCCTCGTCGTGAAGGACTGGGAGAGGGCGAAGAAGGCGCTCGAGGGCGCGGGCATCGTCGTGAACGTGACCGAGGTCCTCGCCATCGACGTCCCCGACCGGCCCGGCGGCCTCGCCTCCGTGCTCGAGGCGTTCGAGAAGATCGGCGTCGGGGTCGAGTACATGTACGCGCTCGACGCGGGGCGGGAGCGCGGGCGGTTCGCGACGCTCGTCTTCCGGGTCGCCGACTCGGAGCGGACCTCGCGCCTGCTCTGCGAGGCCGGGTTGCGGCTCCTCACGTCCGAGGAGCTGTTCGCCCGCGCCGGCGCCTGAATCCCGAATTCGTGAACGTGAGCGTGAACGTGAGCGTGAACGTGAACGGCGTCGCCGGGGTGCGCCCGTGACCCCCCTCGCCGTCGAGAACCGGATCTGGGACCCCGCGGAGACCCTGCCGCGCGAGGAGCTGCGCGCGCTTCAGGCAAGCCGGCTCGCGGAGTCGGTGCGCCGGGCCGGGGCGGTGCCGTTCTACCGGGAGGCCCTCGCGCGCGAAGGCGTGGACCCGGCCGCGATCCGCTCCGCGGAGGACGTGCGGCGCCTCCCGTTCACGGTGAAGGACGACCTGCGCCGGAACTACCCGCTCGGCCTGCTCGCCGTCCCCCGCGCCGAAGTCGCGCGCATCCACGGCTCGTCCGGCACCACCGGCCACCCCACCTTCGTCGCCTACACGCGGAAGGACCTCGAGACCTGGTCCGGCCTCGTCGCCCGCTTCCTCGTCGCGGGCGGGCTGCGCTCCGAGCACCTCGTCCACGTCGCCTTCGGCTACGGCCTCTTCACCGGCGGCTTCGGCCTCCACTACGGCATCGAGAGGGTCGGCGCCGGCGTCGTCCCCGCGGCGGGCGGGAACACCCCGCGGCAGGTGCTGCTCATCCGCGACCTCGGCGCGGACGTGCTCGTCTGCACCCCGTCGTACGCGCTCCACATCGCGGAGGTGGCGAAGGCGGAGGGGTTCGGCCCGGGGAAGCTGCCGCTCCGCTTCGGCCACTTCGGCGGCGAGCCCTGGACCGAGGAGATGCGCCTCGCGATCGAGCGTGGGCTCGGGATCCTCGCCTTCAACAACTACGGGCTCTCCGAGGTCATCGGCCCGGGCGTCTCCGGCGAGTGCGGCGCGCGCGCCGGCATGCACGTCCAGGAGGACCACTTCATCGTCGAGTGCGTGAACCCCGAGACGCTCGAGCACGTCCGCGACGGCGAGACCGGCGAGCTCGTCTTCACGACGCTCACGAAGGAGGCGCTGCCGGTGCTCCGCTACCGGACGCGCGACCTCGCCTCGCTCGACCGGCGTCCGTGCCCGTGCGGGCGGACCGGCGTGCGCATGAGCCGCGTCGTGGGCCGATCCGACGACATGCTCATCGTCCGCGGCGTGAACGTGTTCCCGTCGCAGGTGGAGGAGGCGCTGCTCCGCGTCGAGGGGACGGCGCCGCACTACCTCATCGAGATCTCGCGGCCGGGCACGCTCGACGAGGCGGTGGTGAAGGTCGAGGTCCGCCCCGGCGACTTCCGCGACGAGATGCGCGAGATGATCGAGCTGCGCGACCGGATCGACCGGGAGATCCACGCCGTCACCGGCGTCCGGATGACGGTCGAGCTCGTCGCGCCGAACACGATCGAGCGCTCCGCCGGCAAGGCCCGGCGCGTCCTCGACCACCGCCGCCCGTCGTAGCGACCGCCCGTCCGATATCCTCCGACGGGGCGTGCGACTCCTTGCGGGGAGCGCGCGTTTCTCGTAGTTACGTCGCTCCGGACCCACGCACCTCACAGGAGGAGTTCCCGATGCGCTTCCCCGTCAGGTCGTTCCTCGCGGCCCTCGCCGCGCTCGCCTTCGCCGGCCCCGCCCTCGCGCAGCAGACCGTGAGGATCGGCGCCGCCCTCTCCATGACCGGCCCCGCCGCGGCGTACGGCGCGAACCAGAAGACCGGCATCCTCGCGGCGATCGACGAGGTGAACGGGAGCGGCGCGCTCAAGGGCGTGAAGCTCGAGGCGGTGATCGAGGACGACGCCTCGACGAAGGAGCAGGGTATCGCCGTCTTCCAGAAGCTCATCAACCAGAGCAAGGTCGCGGCGATCATCGGGCCGACGCTCTCCAACACCGCCTTCGCGACGAACCCGCTCGCCCAGGCGGCGAAGGTCCCGGTGGTCGCGGTGTCGAACACCGCGCCCAAGGGGATCACCGACATCGGCGACTCCATCTGGCGCGTCTCGCTCACCGAGGGGCAGGTCATCCCCGGCGCGCTCAAGACGCTCCAGGCGAAGCTCGGCTTCAAGAAGGCGGCGGTCCTCTACGGCAACGACGACGCCTTCACCAAGGCCGGCTACGACGTCATGAAGGCGGCCCTCGCCGACCTGAAGATCCAGGTGCTCGGCGAGCAGACCTTCGCGAAGCCCGACCGCGACTACAACGCCCAGCTCACCTCGCTCCTCGGCACGAAGCCCGACATCCTCGTCGTCTCCGCGCTCATCGAGAACGCGTCCGGTATCGTCGCCCAGGCCCGGCAGCTCGGCTGGAAGGGGCCGATCTTCGGCGGCAACGGCTTCAACAACCCCGTCCTCATGAAGAACGCCGGCCCGGCCGCCGAGGGCGTCTACGTCGGCACCGCCTGGAACCGCGCCTCGACGGACGAGGCGAACACGAAGTTCCTCGCCCTGATGAAGTCGCGGGGCGTCGACCCCGACCAGTTCTGCGCCCAGGCGTACACCGGCGTGCTCGTGATCGCCGAGGCGATCAAGCAGGCCGGGACGAAGGGCGGCCGCGACGACGTGAAGGCGGGGTTCGCGAAGGTGAAGGGCCTCGCGACGCCGCTCGGGAAGTTCTCCTTCCTCCCGAACCGCGACGGCGACCACACGCCCGCGATCCAGGTCGTGAAGGACGGGAAGTTCCAGATCCTCCAGTAAGGCGGGGGGCCGGAGACGGGCGTGAGCGGCCAGCAGGTCATCAACGGGCTCTTCCTGGGCGGCATCTACGCGCTGTTCGCCCTCGGCTATACCCTCGTCTTCGGCGTCCTCGACATCCTGAACCTCGCCCACGCCGCGGTCTTCATGCTCGCGGCGTTCGTGGCGCTGACGCTCGTCTCCGCCGCGCACGCGAACCTGCTCGTCGCGCTGCCGGTCGCGGTCGTCTTCGCCGGGCTGCTCGGGCTCGTCCTCGAGCGGATCGCCTTCCGGCCGCTCCGGGGCCGGTCCGACTCGAACATCTCCGGGCTCATCTCGTCGCTCGCGATGGCGGCGATCTTCGAGGCCATCGCCCACGAGATCTGGGGACCGAACACCGCCCGGTTCCCCTTCGACACCCTCCCCGACCAGCAGCTCCAGATCCTCGGCGGGGTGGTGTCGCGGCTGCAGCTCACCATCATCGGCGTGTCGCTCGGGATGTTCCTCGTCCTCTGGTGGCTCGTGCAGCGCACCCGCCTCGGGCGCGAGATCCGGGCCGTCGCGGAGAGCCCGCGGGCGGCGCGGGTCCTCGGGGTGAACGTGGACCGCGCCATCGCCTGGGCGTTCTTCATCTCCTCGGCGCTCGGCGGCGCGGCGGGCGTCCTCTTCGCCCTCTCCTTCAACTCCGTCTCGCCGGACATGGGGCGCGGCGTCGAGCTGAAGGGACTCGCGGTGATCATCCTCGGCGGCATGGGCTCGATGACGGGCGCGGTGGTGGCGGGCTTCGCCCTCGGCCTCACCGAGGTCCTCGTGGTCTCGCACCTCGGCGGCTCGTACCGGGACGCGGTCTCCTTCGCGGCGCTCTTCCTCATCCTCGTCTTGCGCCCGCGCGGGCTCTTCGGCGCGCCGTCGCTCCGGGAGGCCTAGTCCGCCGATGGAGTCGCTCGCGGAGCTGTACTCCACCTACCAGTCCACGCTCGCGTACGTCGGGCTGAACGCGCTCCTCGCGCTCTCGGTCTACGCGACGCTCTCCTGCGGCCAGCTCGCGCTCTCCTCCGCGGGGTTCGCGGCGATCGGGGCCTACGCGGCGTCGATCCTGACCCTCAACTTCCACGTGGCGTTCCCGTTCGCGCTCCTCGCCGCGGTGGTGCTGCCCATGATCGTGGCGGTGCCGCTCGGGCTGCCGGTGCTCCGGATCCGCGGGGTCTTCCTCGCCATCGCCACCGTCGCGTTCGGCGAGGTGGTCCGGCTCGGGCTCGTGAACTGGGACTACGTGAACGGCGCGCAGGGGCTCGTCGCGATCCCGCAGAAGACCGAGGTCTGGATGGTCTACGTCGCGGTCGCCCTCGCGCTCCTGCTCTTCGCGCGGCTCCGCGGCTCGAAGTGGGGCTTCGCGCTCGAGGCGATCCGCGAGGACGAGCCGGCCGCCCGGACCATGGGGATCCACACCACCGTGTACAAGCTCGCGATGCTCGTCGTCGGCGCCGCCCTCGCCGGCCTCGCCGGGGCGCTCGAGGCCCACTTCTCCTTCATGGTCGCGCCGAACGGGTTCGCGTTCGGGCGCGTCGTGGACATGCTCGTCTTCGCGGTGGTGGGCGGGACGGTCGCCTACTACGGGCCGGTCGTCGGCGCGGCGTTCCTCACGATCCTCCCCGAGGCGCTCCGGGTGATCGCCCCGCTCCTCGGGATCGAGCCCGGCCCCCTCCGCGCCCTCGTGAACGGCGTCGTCCTCCTCCTCGTCATCCTCTTCCTCCCGAACGGCATCGTCTCGCTCCCCTCGCGGCTCGCGGCGCGGCGGAAGGCCCGGAGCGCCGCCGCGTGAGCGCGCTCCTCACCCTCGACCGGGTCGAGCGGGTCTTCGGCGGCGTGCGCGCCGTGGACGGCGCGAGCTTCGAGGTCCGCCAGGGCACCGTGCACGGGCTCATCGGCCCGAACGGCGCCGGGAAGACGACCATCATCAACCTCGTCTCCGGGCTCCTCCAGCCGACCGGGGGCGCGGTCCGGATCGAGGGGCTCCCGACCCGCGGGCTCGCGCCCTACCGGATCGCCGCGCTCGGGGTCGCCCGGACCTTCCAGAACATCCGCCTCTTCCCCGACCTCACCGCGCGCGACAACGTCATCGTCGGCGCGCACCTGCGCCGGAAGGAGTCCTTGCTCGCGCGCCTGCTCGGGCTCGCGCCGGCGCGCGAGGCGGAGCGGCTCGTGCGCGAGCGCGCGGAGTCCCTGCTCCAGCGCGTCGGCCTCGCCGACCGGATGCGGGAGAAGGTGAAGAACCTCTCGTACGGCGAGCAGCGTCGCGTCGAGATCGCGCGCGCGCTCCACTCCGAGCCGAAGCTCCTCCTCCTCGACGAGCCCACCGCGGGCATGAACCCGGTGGAGGTCGAGGCGGTCGCCCTGCTCATCGCGAAGGTCGCGGCGGAGGGGCACTCCGTGCTCCTCGTCGAGCACAACGTGCGGCTCGTGATGGACGTGTGCCACTTCGTGACGGTCCTCGACTTCGGGAAGGTGATCGCCGAGGGGCCGCCCGCGAAGGTCGCGGAGGATCCCGCGGTGATCACCGCCTACCTCGGGGGACCGCAATGACCGACGGCGCGGCGGCCCTGCTCGAGGTGGACGACCTCCGGGTCGCGTACGGTCACGTCGAGGCCGTGCGCGGGGTGTCGCTCCGCGTTCCGGAGGGGAAGATCGTCACCCTCATCGGCCCGAACGGCGCCGGGAAGACCTCGATCCTCTCCGCGCTCGCAGGCCTGGTGCGGCCCGCGGGCGGGACGGTGCGGCTCGCGGGCGAGGACGTGACCGGGATCGCCGCCCACCGCGCGGTCGCGGCCGGGCTCGCGCTCGTGCCGGAGGGCCGGGCGATCCTCGGGCGGATGACCATCGAGGAGAACCTCGTGCTCGCGGGCGAGCGGCGGCTCGCGCCGGCGGCGCTGCGGAAGGCGATCGAGGAGGAGTACCGGCGCTTCCCCATCCTGGGCGAGCGGCGCGCGGCGCTCGCGGGCTCGCTCTCGGGGGGCCAGCAGCAGATGCTCGCCTTCGCACGGGCGCTCCTCGCGCGCCCGCGCGTGCTCCTCCTCGACGAGCCGTCGATGGGGCTCTCGCCGATCCTCGTGCAGCAGGTCTTCGAGACGGTGCGCGCGATCCACCGCGAGGGGCGCACCATCCTCCTCGTCGAGCAGAACGCGCGGCTCGCCCTCGCCGTCTCGGATCACGCCTACGTGGTCGAGCGCGGCCGGCTCGTCCTCGAGGGCCCGTCGCGCGACCTCGAGAAGGACCCGCGCGTGCACGCGGCCTACCTCGGTCGCGGGAACGCGCACTGAGCCGCGTTCTCATCCGACCTCGACGCAGGTGAACCCCCGGCGACGCGGTGCGGTGCCATCCGCGGCGCGCCGAAGTGGCCGATGACCCACGGGAAACTTGCGGGAAGTGAACGAGTCGCGCGACGCAGTGCGCGCAGCCGCTGCGTGTTCGCGATCAATATGCAGCGCGGGCGTTGCAAACCGTGCGTCAATGGTGCGATGAAGGTCCGCTGTCCCGCGTCTCTTCTCGATCGCGTCCCCCCGCGATCCCTGGCTCTTCACCCTCGGAGGTCATCAGTGAGAATCACCGTGATCCTTGCGTCGCTGCTCATCGCAACGACGGCCGTCGCGCAGACGGCGCCGCCTCCCGCGGCGGAGCCCGCCGCGACCCCGCCCGCGGCTCCCGCGCCGGCGGCTGCGGCTCCTGCTGCGGCTCCCGCCCCGGCTGCGGCTCCCGCCGTGGCGCCGAAGCCCACCTTCACGTTCGCCCTCCATGGCTTCGTGTCGATGTCCGCCGCGGTGCAGACCGGCCTCTTCAACAGCGAGGGCCAGCTCTCGAACTACTCCCTGACCCCGGAGTCGCTCCAGAAGGACAAGAACTCGAGCACGTTCGACGTGCGCCACTCGCGGTTCAACTTCTCCGTGAAGGGTCCGCAGGTCTTCGCCGGCGCCACCCCGGCCGGCATCCTCGAGATCGACTTCATGGGCGGCTGGGGCGCCGGCGCGAACGGCAGCGCGTCCCTCATGAACCGGCTCCGCATCGCGGTCGCCGAGCTCGACTGGGGGTCGACGCGCCTCCAGTTCGGCCAGCAGAACGACCTCATCTTCGCGATGGCGCCCACGTCGCTCTCGCACATCGGCCAGCCGCTCGGCTACGCCACCGGCAACACAGGCTGGCGCCGCCCCGGCATCTTCGGCTTCCACACCCTCGGCGTGAACCCGGACGCGAAGCTCGAGCTCGCCTGGGAGGTCGCCCGCGGCAACTGGAACGACACCGGGACGTGCGTCGTCTCGGGCCTCGCTCCGACGGCGTGCAGCGGCGTCGGCGGCGGGGCGGTCGCGTCTCCGGGCGGCGGCGTCGCCGCGGCTGAGGCCGCCGTCACGCCCGCCATCGAGGGCCGCGCGACGTTCAACTACGCGAAGATCGCGAACGTCTGGATCGCCGGCCACTACCACCAGGTCGACCTCACCGGCGTCGGCGTGGGCGCCAGCATCGCCGCGGGCGGCACGAACGCGGCGAACGTCCGGATCCTCCCGGTCTCGTCGTACAACGTCGGCGCGAAGTTCTCCTACGACCTGAAGCCCCTCGTCCTGACCCTCCAGGGCACCGGGTACATCGGCCGGAACGCGGCGCCGCTCGTCGCGAACTTCGGCTCGTACCGGATCGGCACCGAGGACAACGCGAACGTCGACTCCCGCGGCTACTGGCTCCAGGCGGGCGCGGCGGTCGGCAACTTCTCGCTCTGGGCCCTCTACGGCCTCCAGAAGGTGGACGAGGCGGACTTCGCGCGCACGAACCCCACGGTCTCTGCGACGGCGACCCCCGCCTACCAGAACCAGACCACGAACGTCATCGCGATGTACCGCGACGGCGGCTTCGGGCTCTCCGCGGAGTGGATCAACTTCAAGACGAGGCTCGCGACGTCGGTCGTCGCGGCCACGGAGTCGGTCACCGGCCACTTCACGTCGAAGGCCGACCAGTACATGTTCACGGCGAACTACTTCTTCTAGCTCGACCCGAGCGCGGGGAAGGACAGAGACCCTGGCCGGATTACCGGCCGGGGTCTCTCGTTTCGTCGCAGCCATTCGTTTCGACGCACCGCGTCCAGGGGCCCCCACAGGGCATCGCACGGCGCGTTGACATCCCGGTCGAGTACGCCGAATCATTCGTAGTCCCGCGGTCCAAGCGTGCTTCACCTTCAGTGTCCGGAGGCCGAGATGACCGTCCGCCAGAAGTGGTTCCGCGTCGCCGTCCCCGTCCTCGCGCTGGCCGTCTCGGGCTGCGTGACGGACGTGACGCAGGAGGCGTCCCCCTCGATGCTGCGGGCGCGCTTCGACTCGACCGCCGGGGTGATCCCGACCCCCAACGACTTCGCGCTGCAGGCGGCGATGGGGCAGCCGGCGGGCGCGACCCGCACCGCGCTCGAGGGGTCCATCACAGCGGGCGGCTTCCCGGGCGGCGGCCCGAACGCGCTCAACGCCATCAGCGTGCCGTTCGAGTTCGTGTCCGAGGGCGTCGGCACCACCGCGACGGTCTGGGGCGACCCGACGACCATCAACTCGACCACCGTCGCGATCGTGAAGGTCCGCGGGGCCGGCGCGCCGGCGGTGCTCGACCCGACCGCCCTCCCCACCTCGCTCGGGCGGATCCAGGCCTTCCCCGCGGCGGGCTACGAGGCCGGGGCGCGCTACGTCGTCGCGGTCCGCGGCGGCCCGAACGGCGTCAAGGCGAGCGACGGGCGCACCTTCGAGGCGAGCACGCCCATCTACCTCATCACGCACGGCGTGAACTTCGCGAGCCCGGAGACGCGGCCGGCGACCCTCACGCCCGACCAGGCCGCGAGCCTCCAGAAGGTGCAGGGGCTCCTCGGGGCCGCCGTCGACTGGGGCCACATCCTCAACGACGGGTCCACCGCCGGAGTGCCGGCCGGAGCCGGCGCGGCGACCTGCGCCGCGATCCTCGGGGTCGCGGCGGCGGCGTTCGCCGAAGGCCAGTGCTGGGTGCCCTATGCCAGCGCGGCGGTGCCCGGCTTTCCGGGCGACCCGCCGACGAAGAGCGCCCTCGCCGCCGTCGCCCTCGCGTTCCCGGTGACCGAGGCCATCTCCATCTCGACGTTCGAGATCGCGCCGTGACCGCCCGCCCCACTCGAGGAGACGCCATGCGCAAGCTCGTTCTCGCCGTCCTCGCCTTCGGCCCCGCCCTCGCCCTCGCCAGCGGCTTCGAGGTCATCAACACGAACCCGCGCGACCTCGCGATGTCGCACTCCCTCGTCGCGGCGCAGCAGGACGCGGCTGCGACGCTGGGGAACCCCGCCGCGCTCTCGAAGCTCGACGGGCTCAACCTCTCGCTCGCCGGGACCTGGCTCGGCGTCGGGACGCAGTGGACCGCGCCCTCGGGCGACCCCGTCCTGAAGGGAAGCGCCGAGACGAAGTCCGCGCCGGTCTACCCGGTCTCGCTCTTCGGCGCGTACGGCACGCAGGTGAACGGCCACGGCGTCGGCGTCGGCGTCGGCGTCGGGGTGCCGGCCGGCGGCCAGGTGCGGTGGCCCGAGGACTGGCAGGGCCGCGGCCGCATCATCACGGTGGAGCGGCGCATGCTCGGCTTCTACGGCAACGTCGGCTACGAGGTGCTGCCGTGGCTCCGCGTCGGCGCGGGCGGCATCTACTACTACCTGAACCAGTACTTCAAGCAGGGCATCCAGAACTCGTCCACGCCGGACGCGTTCGCGGAGCTCAAGACCTCCGGCGGCGCGCTCGCGTTCCAGCTCTCCGCGGAGGCCCAGCCGATCGACGGCCTCACCATCGGCGTCGACTACAAGCACCAGGGCGTCATGAAGACCACGGGCGACGGGCACTTCTCGGCCCCGCCCGCGCTCCAGAACTTCCCCTACGTGGACCAGGGGGTGAGCGAGCACCTCACCTTCCCGAACTTGCTCGCGGTCGGCGTCGCCTGGCGGGTGACGAAGCCCGTGCTCGTGACGCTGCAGTACAACTACTCCCGGTTCCAGAGCTACCAGGAGGACGACTTCGTCGGCGACACCGGCATCGACATCGTGGTCCCGCGCCGGTATTCCGACGGCCACGTGATCCGCGGCGGCGTCGAGTGGAGCACGTCCGACAAGCTCACGCTCCGCGCCGGCGCGATGCGCGACATGTCCGGCTTCAACACCGACGCGTACTCGCCGACGCTGCCCGACTCGCACACCACCGGCTTCTCGGTGGGCGGCGGCTGGACCTTCTTCCCGGGCCTCGCGGTCAACGCCGCCCTGTTCTACGGCGACCGCGACAAGGTCACCGTGACGGGAACGACCGCGTTCCCGGGCAGCTACAAGACGGACGTCTGGATCGCGTCGCTCGGCCTCGTCTGGGCGACCGGGGTCGGCGCGTCGAAGTAGCCGGTCGCGAGCGGCCCGCCGCGCACCGAGGAGCCGTCCCGCCGTCGGCCTACGCCGACTCGGGCTCCGGCTCCTCGTTGTACTTCCTGGCGGCGCGGTCCCCGAGCGCCGTGAGGATCGAGCGGGCGAGCCCGCGCCGGAAGATCTCGCCCGGGAGCGGCATCGCCTCCTTCGCGCCCTCCTCCGGCGGCGGGAGGAGCCGGTTCACGATCCCGAGCCCGCGCACGACGGCGCCGGGCATGAGCGAGTGGAGGATCCGGAGGATCTTCGCCGGCACCCCCACCACCACGAAGCGCTCGCCCCGCTCGATCGCGAGCACGATCCGCTCCGCGGCGCGCTCGGCGGAGACGGTCACGAGCGGCATCGACGAGGCGAGCGAGAAGAGGCTCGCCTCGAGGTAGCGCCGCCCCTTCACGAGCGCGTGCCCGAACGAGCCGGTCCGCATGAGGCCCGGGACCACGGTCACCACCGCGATCCCGTGGCGCGCCTGCTCGGCGCCGAGCGCCTCGGACCAGCCGCGCAGCGCGAACTTCGCCGCGTCGTACGGGGCGAGGTGCGGGATCCCGACCGCGGCGCCGATGGAGGTGATGTTCACGATCGTCCCGCGGCGGCGCGAGCGCATCCGCGGGAGCACCGCCTCGGCGCCGTGGAGCGGGCCCCAGAACATCACGTCCATCGCGCGGCGGTAGTCGTCGAGCGCCATCGTCTCGACCGGGCCGACCTGGATGATCCCGGCGTTGTTCACGAGCACGTCGACCGGGCCGATGTTCTCCTCCACGTCGGCGATCATCCCGGCCATGCCCTCCGCGTCGGTGACGTCCACCGGGAGGGCCGTCACGTCGACGCCGCGAGCGGCGAGGGAGGCGCGCGCCCGCTCGAGCTCCTCCTCGTCGCGCGCGCAGATCACGACGCGGGCGCCGCGGCGGCCGAGTGCGCCGGCGAGCAGGAGGCCGAGTCCGCGCGAGCCCCCGGTCACGACGGCGATCCGACCGCGGAGCTCGACCCGGCCGAGCCGGCGGACGAGCGCCCACGCGCCGCCGACGGCGACTCCCAGGAGGAGGGCTGCGTCCCGTTTCCGCATGATCGACGGGGGACATGGTGCTCACGCTGGCGGGATGGCGCCCGCCGCGCCCGGGCGGGCGCCCGTCCGGCGTGCCTCCCGGCGGGCCTCCGAACGCGTCCTTCGGTTCCGGGTTATCCTCGTCGGATGCCCTTCCACACCTCGGTCCCCGCGCCCGCCCGCGAGCAG
>DASWCJ010000100.1:0-8554 GCA_036390155.1 Anaeromyxobacter sp. | reverse complement strand
AAGGTCCCGCTCCCGACCGCGCTCAAGCTCATGCTCACGCTCCAGGAGAAGGACATCAAGGAGCTCGCCCGCGACCGGAACGTCCCCCAGACGATCCAGGCGCAGGCGAAGTCGTTCATGATGAAGAAGGAGCTGGCGGCGACGAAGGGGACCGAGGGAAAGCACTGACCCCGGGGCCTGCGCCCTCTCCGACCTGGACTTGGACCTGGACTTGGACACGACGAGCGCCGACCAACCCGTCCGGATGGGCCGCGCGGTCTGGCTCTCCGCCGCGACGATGACGTCGCGCGTGCTGGGGCTCATCCGCGACCAGATCTTCGCGATCCTCGTCGGCGCGAACCGCTTCTCCGACGCATTCGTCGTGGCGTTTCGCATCCCGAACCTCCTGCGCGACCTCTTCGCGGAGGGGGCGCTCTCCTCCGCGTTCGTCCCGACCTTCGCCGACGCGCAACGCAATCGCGGCGCGGCGCAGGCGTGGCGGCTCGCGAACGCGGTGGTGGGCGTCGTGCTCGTGGTGGTCGGCGCGCTCGTCCTCGCCGGCGAGGTCTTCGCGGGGGAGGTTGTGCGCGGCATCGCGCCCGGGATCGCCGAGCCCGCGCTCGCGACGCTCCTCACCCGGGCGATGATGCCGTTCCTCCTCGTCGTCTCGCTCTCCGCGGTCGCGATGGGGATGCTGAACGCGCAGGGGCGCTTCACGGCGCCGGCGCTCGCCCCCGCCCTGTTCAACGTCGGGTCGATCCTCGTCGGGCTCGGGCTGTGGGCGGCGGGGTGGCCGCCGGAGCGCGCGGTGGTGGGCTGGTCGGCCGGGACGATGCTGGGCGGCGTGCTCCAGCTCGCGGTCCAGCTACCGCAGCTGCACGTCCTCGGGTTCCGCCCCCGCCCGCGCGTCTCCCGCGCCGAGCTCGCGGACCCGGGGCTCCGGCGCATCGCGCGCCTCATGGGCCCGGCGGTGATCGGGCTCTCCGCGACGCAGGTGAACATCGTCGTGAACACCTGGTTCGCGTCGCACGAGCCGGGCGCGAACAGCTGGCTGCAGTACGCGTTCCGGCTCATGCAGCTGCCGCTCGGCGTCTTCGGCGTGGCCATCGCCACCGTGGCGGGGGCCGGGGTCGCCCAGCGCGCGGCGGCGCGCGACCTGCACGCGGTCCGGGAGACGCTCGGCTCGGCGATGCGCCACGTCGCGTTCCTGAACCTGCCGTCGGCGGTGGGGCTCGTCGTCCTCGCGCGCCCGATCATCTCGCTCATCTTCGAGCACGGTCGGTTCGGCACGGCCGACACCGACGCCACCGCGGCGGCGCTCCTCTGCTACGCGCTCGGGCTCTACGGCTACTCCGCCGTGAAGGTGCTCGCCCCGGCCTACTACGCGCTCGACGACGCGCGGGTCCCGGTCTTTGGGAGCGCGCTCGGCATGGCCGCGAACGTGGCGCTCAACGCCGCGCTCTACCCGGTGCTCGGGTTCCGCGGCGTCGCGCTCGGGACCTCCCTCGCGGCGACCGCCAACTTCGCGGTCCTCGCGGTCGCCTGGCGCCGGCGGCACGGCGGGCTCGGCGGCGTGGGGGTGGCCCGGCAGCTCGGCCGCGTCGTCCTCGCGTGCGTCCCGCTCGCGCTCGTCGCCTGGGGGGCCTGGCGAGGGCTCGACGCGGTCCTGCCGCCCGGCGGGCTCTGGCGCCAGCTCACCGTCGGCCTCGCGCCCATCGCCGCGGGCGCGCTCGCCTACCTGGCCGCCGCGCGGGCGCTCGGCATCCGCGAGCTCGACGAGCTGCTCGGCGCGCTCCGCCGCCGCCGAGGCTGACCCCGCCTACCCGGGGGTTTGGCCGCGCGGAGGGGCGGCCTACCTTGCGACGAGGGTCGTTTCGGGGGGATGCCATGGCGGAGAACGGCGGGAGCGGGACGGGGAACCTCGGGGCCGAGGCGCGCGAGACCGCGCGCGGAATGGCGCGCGAGGTGAGCGGGCGGCTGGAGGACGCGCGCGGCTACGCGGACGACGCAGGCGAGTGGATCCGGGCGCTCGCGCGCGAGCGACCGATGGTGGCGCTCGGGCTCGCGGTCGGCGTCGGGTTCGTGGTCGGGCGGCTCCTTTCCCGCACCTAGCGGGAGGCGGGGAGGACGGCATGGCCGGGATGGAAGAGATGGCGGACGTGAACGAGACGATGCGCTCGCTGGCGGGGCAGGCGCGGGAGCTCTGGGATCGCTTCGCCGAGGAGGTCGAGCTCGATCGGCGCATGCGCGAGACCCCGATGACGGTGCTCGCGGTGGCGGCGGGCGCAGGCTTCGTGCTCGGCGGGGGCCTGTGGCCGGTGCTGCGGCCCTTCGTGAAGACCGCGGCGCGCTCGGCGCTGTCGCCCACGAACCTGCTCGCGATCGGCGCGGCGCTCGGCGCGCTGCGAGCCTCCATCGCGGAGCAGGAGGAGCGGCCGGAGATGGCGCCCGAGGGTGGGAGCGGCGCCCACTGACTCCGGCGTCGGCCGGGCGAGCGACCGGACGGACCTCGCACGGGCCGCGCGTCGCTCGATCGCGTGACGGGCGCGGGAATTCTGGGGCGCGCAGGACCGGCGGGTTGGCGTCCTCGTGTCGCGCCGTGGTACTCGGGGCGCGCAGTCCAAGCCCGGGGGGCCCGTAGACCATGATGGACGTGACGCGCGGAGCACGCGGCGAGGTGACCATCCGCGTCGAGGGCGACTTCGACCCGAGCGAGGCCGGCCGCCTCGTGGGCTGGCTCCGCGAGGTCCCGCCGCACGAGCCGCTCGTGATCGACTTCGCGGGCGCGCGCCACCGCCACGACTTCGGGTTCGCGACCTTCGCCGGCGAGCTCGCCGGGCGCACGCAGCTCACGGTGCGCGGGCTCTCGCGTCACCAGGAGAAGCTCCTGCGGTACTTCGGGGTCGAGCTGCGCGAGCCCGAGGAGATCCGGGCGGCGGGGTAGGGCTTCGCTCTCACGATTCACCACAAGTCCGGCGCCGTTCCGACGCGAGCGGCCGTTTTCTGCGGGCGGTCGGCTCCGAAGCTGCTCGAAACGGGAGCGAGGCCGGACCGTTTCCGAGGACCGGAACCGTCACCGCGCGATCGGCTCACGAGAAGCCCGAGGGCGAGACGCCGCACGTCGACGCTCGGGCTCGGACTTAAGTACCCATCCCCGCGGCGCGCGCCGCGCCGTGAACGTCGTCGGCGCCTCGGTGCCCCCGCCCGAGGACGTCCCTTCATCCGAAGTCGAGCGCCGGCGCCGAGCCCATCGCGGACCCCATCCCCGCCCGGCGGTCGGCGGCGGCGCGGGGGTTCCTCGTGAACTGATCCATCCAGGCGTCGCCGAACACCTCCCGCGCGGCGAGGAGGTTGTGAAACGCGCAGGCGATCCGGATATTCGCGAGGTCCGAGGTCCCGCCGAGCGCGAGCGGCTGGATGTGATCGGCCTGGAGCCGGCGCCGCGAGCCGCACGAGCCGCCGGACGCGAGCCTCCACTCGCAGCAGTGGCCGGCGCGCTCGAGCGCGGCGGCGAGGACGTGGGCGGGGACGTGCTCGCGCTTCGCGGGGCGCGGGGTCTTCGGCCGCCGGGTGCCGAGCCCCTTCCGCTTCGCCGCGCGCTCGAGCAGCGCTTCGAGGGCGAGCTCCAGGATGTCCCCGTCGCTCGCGTTCGGGTGCGCGTGCGAGAGGGCGTCGCGCGCCTCCTCGAGCCTCGCGTGGAAGCCACGGTCCACCGTGAGGTGGATCCGGCTCCGCTCGGCATCGAGCGGCCGGACCTCGACCCGGGCGGGCGGTTCGACCCGAGGCGACGGGCCGGGGCTCGAGGTGCCTACCGGTAGGCACCCTGCGGCAAGCGCCCGGGCGGGAGCGACCGGCGCCGCGGCTTCGCGCCTCCCCAGGTCGAGGGCGGCGGCTGGCGGGGCGGTTCCGGACTCGCGGACGGGCGTCACCACCGTGCGCTCGGGAACGGTCTCGGCGGGAACGATCGAGGCGGCGACTTCCATGGCCTCCCGCCGCGACAGCCCGAAGAAGCGGGGGAGAACCTCGTCGAGGTTCTCCGCGGTGAGCACGCGGGCGAGCTCGAAGGAAGTGGTGAGGCAGAGCCGGCCCGACCGGAAGGCCGCCTCCACCGGCGGGAAGCGCTGGATCAGGTCGACCGCGGTCTTCCGGTAGTGGGCGGCGCTCCGGGAGAGGCCGAGCTCGCGGTGGAGGTAGGCGAAGAGATTGGCGTAGCCGAGGTCTGGCTCTCGAGAAGAGGCTCCGATGGCGCTCACCATGTCCGCTCCGCCTACTGGCTTCTTGCGAGCCGACCGCGCAGGACCGGTTCCGGCAGGCGGGACGGGTTCGCGCCTCGCCCTCGTCGAGAGCCACTCAGCGACGCGGGTCCGACGAAGACGCACCACGCGGGAGGGCGGCGGCCGCCGGCCGCGCTCAGCCCGCGGACTGAAACGCCGGGGCGAACACCTCGGCAGCCCACTTCTCGATCGAGGTCGGGGTCGTCGTCTCGGGGCCGCGCGGCTGCGTCATCCCGATGTGCCCCTCGTTGAACCCCTTCGACATCTCGACGTAGAGCGCGGCCATCTCCTCGGGCAGGCCCGCCTTCACCATCCCCTGGAGCGCGTCGGCGTACGGGAACTGCACGTAGCGCAGGTCGGGCCGGCCGATCGCCTTCCCGAGCACGGTCCACGCCTCGGGCATGGTGAGGTTGCGCTCCCCCTGGAGCTCCTGGACGGCCTTCCCCTTCCAGTCGAGCGCGAGGAGCCGGCGCGCGGCGGCCTCGCCGATGTCGCGCGCCGCGATCTGCGCGATCTTCACGTCCGGCCGGATCGCCGCGCCGGCGAGCCCCATCCCGCGGATCATCCCGATCGACGCGAGGTGGTTCTCGAAGAAGTAGCCGGGGCGGAGGTGGAGGGGCGAGAGCCCGGGGACGCGATCGAGCCGCTGCTCGAGCGCGTGGAGCCAGGCGATGGGGCCGTTCCCGGACGCGGCCTGTGCGCCGACGCTCGAGAGCGAGACGGCGTACGGGACCTTCGCGGCCTCGAGCGCGTCGCCGAGCAGCCCGGCGGCCCGCTCCTGCCAGGCGCGGATCCCGGACGCGACCGGCGCGCTCGGGGGGAGGAGCACGAACGCGGCGCGCGCGCCCTCGAGCGTCTTGCGGAGGAAGGCCGGATCGTCCACCGACCCGGCGGCCGCCTCGGCGCCGCGCTTCGCGAGGGGCGCGAGCCGATCCGCGTGGCGCGCGACGGCGCGGACGCGCCTCCCGGCGTCGAGCAGGCGGGCGGCGACGACCCCTCCGACGTGGCCGGTGGCTCCGAGGACGACGTACAGGTCCGCCATGATCTGCTCCATTCGAGGTTGCAGTTTCCAGCCAGTCGAGGATGCCGGCGGCGGCCGCCGCGCGCCCGTTCCGGATGGGGCCGGCCCGGAGCCCGCGCTCGCCCGCCTGGTGGAGCCCCGGCCCGAGCGCCGGCATACTGTGGCGCATGCCCCGCTTCCCCGGCGCCGTCCCCTCGCGCCTGCCGAACGTCGGCACGACCATCTTCACGGTGATGTCCCGGCTCGCCGCCGAGACGGGCGCCATCAACCTGTCGCAGGGCTTCCCCGAGTTCTCGGCGCCGCCGCTCCTCTACGACCTCGTCGCGAAGCACATGCGCGCGGGCTCGAACCAGTACGCGCCGATGGCCGGCACCGTCGCCCTGCGCGAGGCGATCGCGCGCAAGGTCGAGGCGCTCTACGGGACGCGGTACGACCCGGAGCACGAGATCACCGTCACCGCCGGCGGCACCCAGGCGATCTTCACCGCGATCACCGCGCTCGTCCGGCCCGGGGACGAGGTGATCCTGTTCGAGCCGGCGTACGACTCCTACGCGCCCTCGGTCGTGCTCGCCGGGGCGACCGCGGTGCGGGCGCGGCTCGCGTTCCCCGCGTACCGCCCGGACTGGGACGAGGTGCGGCGGCTCGTGAGCCCGCGCACCCGGCTCATCGTGACCAACACGCCCCACAACCCGAGCGGCACGATCTGGAGCGAGGCGGACCTCGGGCGGCTCGAGGCGCTCGTGGAGGGGACCGAGATCGTCGTCCTCTCCGACGAGGTCTACGAGCACATGGTGTTCGACGGGCGCCGGCACGAGAGCTGCGCGCGCCGCCCGGCGCTCGCGGCGCGCTCGGTCGTGGTGTCGTCCTTCGGCAAGACCTACCACGTGACCGGCTGGAAGGTCGGGTACGTCCTCGCGCCGCGCGAGCTCACGCTCGAGTTCCGCCGCGTCCACCAGTTCGTGGTGTTCACGGTGAACACGCCGGTGCAGCTCGCGCTCGCCGAGTACCTCTCGGACGCGTCGCTCCACCTCGGCCTCGCCGCGTTCTACGAGCGCAAGCGCGATCTCTTCCGCGCCGGGCTCGCCCAGACGCGGCTCTCCCTCCTCCCCTGCGAAGGGACCTACTTCCAGCTCGCGTCGTACGCGGGGCTCACCGAAGAGCGCGACGACGTCCTCGCGGAGCGGCTGACCCGCGAGGGCGGCGTCGCGTCGATCCCGGTGTCGGCGTTCTACGCGCAGCCGCCGCACGACCCCGTGCTGCGGTTCTGCTTCGCGAAGAACGACGACACGCTCGCGCGCGCCTGCGAGCGGCTCGCCCGCGCGCGCTGGTGAGGCCGCGCCAGCGGCTCAGTGCCCGGCGCCCGGCTGCTGCGGCCCCTGTCCCTGCTGAGCCTGCCGCTGCTGCATCGTGCGGGCGAACTCCTCGCCGGCGCGCCGCATCTCCTCCTCGGTCAGGTCCTTCTGGTGCGTTGCGAACGACCACATGTAGCCGTACGGGTCGGTGACGCCCGCGCAGCGATCCCCCCAGAACATGTCCTCGGGCGCCGCCAGGGACTTCGCGCCCTCCTTCACCGCGCGGTCGTAGGCGGTGTCGCAGTCCGGGACGTAGAGCCACATCGTCACCGGGACCGGGTTGTCGGCGCTCGGCGCGGGGCGGCCCATGCCCGGCATCTCGTCGTTCACGAACACGAACGAGTCGCCGATCTTCAGCTCGGCGTGCCAGACGGACTTGCCGTCCGGCGCGTTCATGCGCGAGACCTCCTGCGCCCCGAAGGCGCGCTTGTAGAACTCGATCGCCTTCGCGCAGTCGCGGAGGGTGAGGTTCGGAGTGAGGGTGTGCAGCCCTCTCGGATTGGTCGGCTTCGCCGTGGCCATGGTGGCTCCTCTCGACTTCGGGTGACGAGCCGGGGCGTAGCGGGGCGCGGCGAGCGGATCGACCCTCGGAGGGGTCGCAAGCGGGCGTTGGTCGCAGCCGTCCGGGGCGGCGCGCGCTCTCCGGCGAGCCGCGAGCTAGCCGGGCTCGACCTCGAGCTCGACGAGCTCGGCGCCCTCGCTCACCTGGTCGCCGGCTTCGAAGTGGAACGCCTTCACCACGCCGGCGCGCGGCGCCTTGATGGTGTGCTCCATCTTCATCGCCTCGAGGACGAGCAGCGGCGCTCCCGGCAGGACGCGCGTCCCGGGGGCGGCGAGGAGCGCGATGATCTTCCCGGGCATCGGCGCGGTCAGCCGCCCGCCCCCGTCGTCCACCCGCCCGCTCCCCCGCGAGGCGTCGACGCGCACGAACGGCCAGGCCCGGCCCTCCAGGAAGACGTGGCGGCGCTCGCCCGCGGTCACCACCGCCGCGTGGAGCCGGCGCTCGCCGATGCGCGCGCGGAGCGCCCCGTGCTCCTCGAGGGAGGCGGACGCCGCGACGGGCGCGCCCGCGCCGAGCGCGAGCAGGAAGCCGCCCCCGGGCGCGTACTCGACGCGGACGTCCTGCGTTACGTCGCCGAGCCGGAGCGTCACCGCCCGGCTCGCCCGCGAGTTGAGCCGCCAGCCGTCGTGGGCCGACCAGGGGGACCGCGGGTCCGCCGCCCCCGAGCGCTCGCGCGCGAGGTCGGCGAGCGCGGCGAGGAGCCACGCCTCCTCCGGCGCCTCGCGCCGGGAGGGGAAGAGGAACTCCCGCTCGCGCTCGATGAGGCTGGTGTCGAGGTCCGCCCCGGTGAACGCGGGCGTCGCGACGAGGCGCGAGAGGAACTCGACGTTGTTCGAGACCCCCACGATCCGGAGCTGGGCAAGCGCCGCCTGCATCCGCGCGAGCGCGCGGTCGCGGGTCGCGTCCCACACCACGAGCTTCGCGATCATCGCGTCGTAGTGCGGGCCGATCTCGTCGCCCTCGTCCACGCCCGCGTCGATCCGCACGTGGTAGGAGGTCTCCGGCAGCGCGAGGTGCACGAGCCGCCCGGTGGAGGGGAGGAACCCCTTGTCGGGGTCTTCGGCGTAGATGCGGGCCTCGAGCGCGTGGCCCGAGATCTCGAGCTGCTCCTGGCGCAGCGGGAGCGGCTCGCCGGCCGCGACGCGCAGCTGCCACTCGACGAGGTCGAGTCCGGTGATGAGCTCCGTCACCGGGTGCTCGACCTGGAGCCGCGTGTTCATCTCCATGAAGTAGAACGCGCCCGCGGGGTCGACGAGGAACTCGACCGTCCCGGCGCCGACGTAGCCGACCGCGCGCGCCGCCTCGACCGCGGCCGCGCCCATCGCGGCGCGCCGCTCTGGCGTCATCCCGGGCGCGGGGGCCTCCT
>DASWCJ010000099.1:0-7737 GCA_036390155.1 Anaeromyxobacter sp. | reverse complement strand
AACGGCCTCGGGCCCCCCAGCGTCACGTCCCCGACCTTCACCTGGACCTTCGACATCGCGCTCCCTTCACCCCGCCCCCTCGGGTGGAGCGCAATATCGCGGAAATCCGGTTCCGCCGCCAGCCCCCGCGGCCGCCGGGCGTCGGGCCGCCGGGCGCACGGTACGCGCGCGACTTCCGCTCGAGTTCCGATGGATCGGCGGGACGATCCCTGTAGAATCCCGCTCCTCGAAGAACCAGACGGCCCGCGTCCTCGCGGGCCCTGCGATGGGAGATCCAGAGACATGGTCGAGTTCGGGAAGCGCATCCTGTTCGTGGGCTACGGCGCGGTCGCTCAGTGCACGCTGCCGATCCTGATGAAGCACATGAAGGTGAAGCCGTCGGACGTCACCGTCATGGACTTCGAGGACAAGCGCGAGGTCCTCGCCCCTTGGCTGAAGAAGGGGGTCCGCTTCCTCCGCAAGCGCATCACGCGCGAGAACATGACGGACGTGCTCGCGAAGCAGGTCTCCGCGGGCGACGTCGTCGTCGACCTCGCCTGGAACATCGACGCCTGCGAGATCCTGGAGTGGTGCCACGAGAACGGCGTCCTCTACGTCAACACCTCGGTCGAGGTCTGGGATCCGTACGAGGGCGCGGAGGGCAAGCACCCGACGACCCGGACGCTCTACTGGCGCCACATGAACGTGCGCCGGATGATCCGCGGCTGGCACGAGAAGGGCCCCACCGCCGTCCTGGAGCACGGCGCGAACCCCGGGCTCATCTCGCACTTCACGAAGCAGGGCCTGCTCGACATCGGCAAGAAGCTCCTCAAGGACGGCAAGGCCGTCGGCCGGGACGCCGAGGAGGTCCAGCAGCTCATGGCCGACCAGACCTGGAACCGGCTCTCCCGGAAGCTCGGGGTGAAGGTGATCCACTGCAGCGAGCGCGACACCCAGATCACGGACGTCCCGAAGCAGGTGGACGAGTTCGTGAACACCTGGAGCGTGGAGGGCTTCCGCGAGGAGGGGACCACCACCGCCGAGATGGGATGGGGCACCCACGAGAAGGAGCTGCCGCCGCTCGCGATGCAGCACCCCGAGGGGCCGAAGAACCAGATCTGCCTCGCGCGGATGGGCATCAACACCTGGGTGGTGTCCTGGGTCCCGAACTACTGCATCCACGGGATGGTGGTCCGCCACGGCGAGGCGTTCACGATCTCCGATCACCTCACGGTGTGGGAGGGAGACAAGGCCGTCTACCGCCCCACGGTCCATTACGCCTACTGCCCTTCGGACTCCGCGATCGTGTCGCTGAACGAGCTGCGCGGGTACGACTACAAGCTCCAGCCGCGCTACCGCATCCTGAACGACGAGATCACGAGCGGCTCCGACATCCTCGGCGCGCTCATCATGGGCCACGCCTACGAGTCGTGGTGGGTCGGGAGCGACCTCTCCATCGAGGAGTCGCGCCGCCTCGTGCCGCACCAGAACGCGACCACGATGCAGGTCGCGATCTCGGTCGTCGCCGCCGTGCTCTGGATGGTGGAGAACCCGGCCGCGGGCGTCATGGTCCCGGACGACCTTCCGCACGAGCACGTGCTCAAGGTGGCGAAGCCCTACCTGGGGAAGTGGATCTCGAAGGCCTCGGACTGGACGCCGCTCAAGCACTACACGAACGCGTTCAAGGGCCACAACAACCCGGCCATCGACACGACGGACCCGTGGCAGTTCAAGAACTTCCTCATCACCGACGGTGACTAGCGGCGATCCGCGCCAGGAGGCCACGATGATCTCGCCCGCCCAGCTCGCGAAGCTCGCCGAGGAGCACGGGACGCCGCTGTTCGTCGTGGACCACGCGGCCCTGCGGAAGAGCTACGCGACGTTCCGCAAGTACCTGCCGCGCGTGCAGGCGTACTACGCGGTGAAGGCCAACCCCGACCCCGCCATCGTGCAGACGCTGTACGAGGCGGGGGCGAGCTTCGACGTCGCCTCGTTTCCGGAGTTCATGATCGTCCATGAGTACATCCGGCACCTGCCCGACAAGGAGCGGCAGGACTGGATCTGGGACAAGATCATCTACGCCAACCCGATCAAGGCGAACGAGACGCTCCGTCAGCTCGATCGCTACCGGCCGCTCGTCACCTACGACAACATCGAGGAGATCGGGAAGATCAAGCGCCACGCCCCGCGGGCCGGGCTGGTGCTGCGCCTCAAGGTGCCGAACACCGGCGCGATGGTCGAGCTCTCCTCGAAGTTCGGCGCGGGGCCGGGGGAGGCGGTGGACCTCATCCTCGCCGCGGCCAAGGAGGGGCTGGTGGTGGAGGGGCTCTCGTTCCACGTCGGGAGCCAGACCACCAACTTCGAGAACTACGTCGGCGCCCTCCAGCTCGCCGCGAGCGTCTACGCCGAGGCGAAGGCGCGGGGCTACTCGAAGATGAACCTCCTCGACATCGGGGGAGGGTTCCCGGCGCCCTACGACGACAGCGTGAAGCCGTTCCGGGAGCTCGCCGCGATCCTGCGGCGCGAGCTCGACCGGCTCTTCCCGAAGGACGTGCAGATCCTCGCCGAGCCGGGCCGCTTCCTCGTCGCGACCGCCGGCTACGCCGTCTCCACCATCATCGGGAAGGCCGTCCGCGACGGGAAGCTCTGCTACTACGTGGACGACGGCGTCTACCACACGTTCTCGGGCGTCATCTTCGATCACTGCAAGTATCACCTGAAGGCCTTCCGGAAGGGGCCGACCGAGGTCTGCTCCGTCTTCGGCCCGACCTGCGACGCGCTCGACGTGGTCTCGCTCGCGGAGCAGCTGCCCCGGAACTTGAAGCTCGGGGACCTGCTCTACGCGCCGACGATCGGCGCCTACAGCCACGCCTCGTCCACCCACTTCAACGGCTTCCCCCCCGCGAAGATCGTGCACGTGAACCGGACCCCCGCCGCGAGGCCGGTGCGCAAGGCGGGGTAGGGTGAAGGGGTTCGCGCTCGCGCTGTGCCTCGCCGCGGGGGCGGCGCGCGCCGGCGAGCCCGAGCTGCGGCGGGCGTTTCGCCTCGAGGGAGCGCGGGGCGAGGTCGCATTCCGCGACGACCAGGTGACCCTCTTCTCGTCGGGTCCGCCGCAGAGCGTGCGGCTCGTCGCCGCCCGCGCGGAGCCCTCGGCGGCGCACCTCGCGCGGAGCGAGGCCCACCACCCCGGGCTCTGCGATCCGCTCGACCAGCTCGATCTCGGCGCGCAGCTCCACGGCGGCCTCCGCGCCGCGCTGCCTCCTGCCGCGAAGGTGAAGCACGTCGTCGTGCGCGGGCGGACCGAGCTCGCCGTGTACTCGCTCCCGGGCGAGCGCCGCTACTACGACACCTGGCTCGCGCTCCTCGAGCGCCCGGGGAGCGGCGAGGAGCGGCGGCTCCTCAAGTTCAAGCGGATCTCCGAGGGGAGCGGCACCTTCTGCGGCGCCCACCCGCTCGGCCCGAGGCACCTGCTCGTGCTCGTCGAGGGCGAGAAGGGTGGCCGCGACGTCCTCGTCGCGTACGGCGTCGCGATCGAGCTCGGCGGCGCCGCGCGCTGAGGCGCTGCCCTTCGAGTGCGAGGCCTGCCGGCCGCACGACGCGGTGCTCCGCCACGTCACCGCACGAGCGGCGAGACCTTCTTGAACTCGTCCGTCGCGGCGCGGTGGAGGAGGTCGAAGATCGCGGTTTCGGCGGTGGTCACGACGGCGCCCGCCTCGCGGCAGAGCTCGAGCCCGACCCGGCGGTGCTCCTCGGTGCGCGAGGAGACCGCGTCCGCGCAGACGTGCACCTCGTAGCCGGAGGCCACGAGGTCCCGGACGGTCTGGAAGACGCAGACGTGGGTCTCCATCCCGCAGACGATCACCTGCCGGCGCCCGGTCTTCTCGAGCGCGGCGGCGAAGGCGGGATCGGCGCCGCAGGAGAAGTGCACCTTCTCGAGCGGGGGCGAGGGGAGCACCTCACGCACCTCCGCGAGGACCGGCCCGAGGCCCTTCGGGTACTGCTCGGTCGCGAGGACCGGCAGCCCCAGCTCCTTCGCGGCGCCCACGAGCGCGCGGGTGTATTTCACGACGCGCGCGAGCGCGTCGGGCGGCATCGCCGGGGTGAGGCGCGACTGGATGTCGATGACGAGGACGGCGGCCCTCGCGCGGTCGAGCTTCGGCTTCGGGACGGGCATCGGTCGCTCCTTCCGTTCAGATCGCATAGCCGGCGGCGCCGCTGGCCGCGGCGGCCTCCGGATCGATCGCGACGTCCACACAGTACACGGCGCCCGAGGCGAAGGCGCGCTCGAGCGCGGGGACGAGGTCGGCCGGGTCCTCGACGTGCTCGCCCTTGCCGCCGAGCGCCTCGACCACCCGGTCGTAGCGGGTCGGCGCGAGCTTCGTCGCGATCGCCCGCTCCTCGCCGAAGAGCCCGCGCTGCGGGATCCGGATCTGCCCCCAGGCCGCGTCGTTCCCGACCACGACGACCATGGGGAGCCCGAACCGGACCGCGGTCTCGAAGTCCATGCCGTTCAGCCCGAACGCGCCGTCGCCCTGGATCACGCAGACCGGCCGCTCCGGCGCGAGGAGCTTCGCGGCGATCGCGAAGGGCGCGCCCACGCCGAGCGTGCCGAGCGGGCCGGGGTCGAGCCAGCGGCCGGGGCCCGGGACGCGGATCACCTTCGCCGCGACCGCGACGACGTTCCCGCCGTCCGCGACCCAGGTCACGTCCCCGACGCGCGCAGCGACGGCGTCGAGCGCCTTCGCGAGGCGGAAGTGGTGGATGGGGCGCGCGTCGCTCTCCTCGTGCTCGCGCTGCCGCTCGCGCCGGGCCGCCTCCTTCTCGCGGAGGAGGCGGGGCCACTCGGGCGGCACCGCGCCCCGCCAGCCGTCGGCGAGCGCCGCGAGGACCGAGCGCGAGTCGCCGACGATCCCCACGTCGATGGGCCGGTTTCGCCCGATCTCGGCGGCCTCGACGTCCACCTGCACGACGCGGGCGCCCGCCGCGAAGGTCGGCTCCGTCCCGTACCCGAGCCGGAAGTCGAGCGGCGTCCCCACCACGAGGACCACGTCCGCGGCGGCGAGCGCGTCCTTGCGGGACAGCTCGAAGAAGGCCGGGTGCTCCCGCGGGAGGCACCCGCGCCCCATGCCGTTCAGGAACACGGGGATCCCGGAGCGCGTGGCGAGCCGGCCGAGCGCCTCCACCGCGTCGTCCCGGAACACGGACGAGCCCGCCATGATCACGGGCCGCTCCGCGCGGGAGAGGAGCGCGATCGCCTGGTCGAGCTTCGCGGGATCGCCGGGCTGGCGCGCGTCGGTGCGGTAGAGCGACTGCGCGTCGGCGAGCGCCTCGTCCGCGCCGTTCGAGAGGACGTCCCAGGGCAGCTCGAGGAACACCGGCCCGGGCCGGCCCGCGCGCGCCACCCGGAACGCCTTCGCGAGGAAGCTCGGGACGAGGTCGGGGGAGGGGACCCGGTCGGCCCACTTCGTGATCCCCTGGAACAACGGAACCTGCGGCATCTCCTGGAGCGAGCCGCGCCCGAGGTTGAAGGTCGGCGCGGCGCCGCCGAGGAGGACGAGCGGGCTCTGCGCCGCCCACGCGTTCGCGACCCCCGTCACCGCGTCGGTGACGCCCGGGCCGGCGGTGACGATCGCGACGCCCGCCCCGCGGGTGAGGCGGGCCCAGGCGTCGGCCGCGTGTGCCGCGGCCTGCTCGTGGCGGAGGTCCACCACCCGCACGCCCTCGTCCACGCAGCCGGCGTAGATCGGCGCGACGTGGAGGCCGGAGAGCGTGAAGACCGTGCCGACGCCTTCCTTGCGGAGCAGGCGCGCGACGAGTCGGCCGCCGGGGAGCGGGTCCATGCCCGAACGATAGAACGTGGACGCCCCGCGCGCCGGTCGAAGGCGGGCGGGGCGTCGGGGTGCCTCCCGGGCCGCTACTTGCGGAAGCGGGAGAGCGTCGCTGGGAGATCGGCGAGCGGCGGGAAGGTCTTGTCGGAGTGGACCTTCCCGAGCTTCGCGTAGTTCTGCTCCTCGGTCTCGGGCCGCTTCGGATCGGGCACGCAGCAGTCCACGGGGCAGACCGCGGCGCAGGCCTCCTCGGCGTGGAAGCCGACGCACTCGGTGCAGAGCTCCGGATTGATGAGGTAGATGTCGTCACCCTGCGTGATCGCGCCGTTCGGGCACTCCGGCTCGCAGGCGCCGCAGTTGATGCATTCCTCGGTGATGAAGGTCGCCATTCCGCTCTCCTCCAGATTCGGGGCTCACGAGCATACAACGGCGAACGCCCCGGCCGTGATGACACGGGCGGGGCGTCCGAGCTACGGGGCTGCGAACAGCGCGGCTACCCCGTGACGCAGCAGTCGACCGGGCAGACGGCGGCGCAAGCCGGCGCATCGTGCGCGCCCTTGCACTCCGTGCACTTGACGGCGTCGATCGAGTAGATGTCGTCGCCCTGCACGATCGCGGTGTTGGGGCACTCCGGCTCGCAGGCGCCGCAGTTGATGCACTCCTCGGTGATCTTCAGGGCCATCTTGTTTCCTCTCTTCGCGCCGCGAGGGCGGGTGACGTGAACGGGTGGCCGTATCCCACGTCCCCAGGTGGGAAGTCAACCCCACTTCTGCGGATTTCCTCGGGAAAATCCGGACCCTTCCGGTCGGAGTTACGGACTTTCCCGCCGGATCTCAGGGGGATTTCCCCGACCGTCCACCCGCGCTCCGCTCCTCGGCGACGTGCCGCCGGTCCTCCTCCACCTCGGCGGCGATGCGCGACATGACCGACAGGATCGAGCCCGCGAGGCCCGCGGCGCCGGTGAGCAGGAGGCCGAGCAGCCGGTCCCGCCGCGCTGCCGCGAGCTCCACCGCGAGCGCGCGCCGCCGCTCGAACAGGAGCTTCTGCCGCTCGGCGTCCTCGCCCCGCAGCGTCGCGACGAAGGCGGCCCCCGCCGCGTCCGCCTCCGCGCGCACGGCGGCGAGCTCCGCCGACCGCGCGTTCACGCGGAAGGTGGCGTGCAGCGCCAGCGCGAGGCCGGCGGCGGCGAAGGGGCCGCAGACGAGAAGGAGCTTCGCGCGGCTCATGTCGGCTTGACGGGCACGGAGGGGCGAAGGATACCGCACGGCATGGCGAAGCCCTACGACCCGAAGGACTTCTATTACCGGCAGGCGAAGAAGGTGGGGCTGCGCGCCCGGTCGGCCTTCAAGATCGACGAGATCCTGAAGCGTCACCGGCTGCTCGGGAAGGGCCACGCGGTCCTCGACCTCGGGGCGGCCCCCGGGGGCTTCCTCCAGATCCTCTCGGACGTGGTGGGAGAGAGGGGGGTGGCGGTGGGAGTGGACCTCGAGCCCATCCGCGCCATCGGGAAGCGCTGGGTGAAGACCGCGATCGTGGACCTCCTCGCGCCGGACGCGATCGAGCGGATCCGCGCGCTCCACCCGGGCCTCTTCCACCTCGTCACGAGCGACATGGCGCCGAAGACGATCGGGATCAAGGTCACCGACGAGCAGCGCTCGCTCGAGCTCGTGCGGGTGGCGCTCCGGGTCGCGGAGGAGACCCTCGAGAAGGGAGGCGGGTTCGTCGCGAAGGTCTTCATGGGCGGAGAGTTCCCCGCGCTGAAGAAGGAGCTCGCGGCGCGGTTCGAGGCGATCCACGTCGCGCGCCCGCAGGCGACCCGGGAGTCCTCCTACGAGGTGTTCATCGTGGGGAAGGGTTTCCGGCGAGTGCGAGCGCGAGATGTTAATCTACGCCCCTCATGACGACGCTTCTCGACGAGCTCTCCGCGCGC
>DASWCJ010000098.1:0-14767 GCA_036390155.1 Anaeromyxobacter sp. | reverse complement strand
CTCGAGGCCGTGGTCTACGACGCGGACCTCAGGGTCCGCGAGATGGTCGCCGCGGCCGACGAGCGAGTCTGCCGGCTGGTCGCGGACGCCGAGGCCGCCCGGGAGCGGATCGCCGGCGAGGCGCGCGCGGAGGGGCTCCGGGACGGCGAGGCGCGTGCCGCCGCGACCCTCGCCGCGGCGGGCGCCGCCAGGGACCGGCTCCTCGCGGCGGCCGAGCGGGAGCTCGCGGACCTGGCGATCGCCGTCGCGCGAAAGGTGCTCGGGCGCGAGCTCGCCCAGCCGGGCGCGGTCCGGTCGATCGCCGCGGCCGCCCTCGCCCAGGCGCGCGGCCGTCGCGAGGTCGTCCTCCGCGTGTCCCCGGCCGACGCGCCGGCGCTCCGGGACGCCGCGGCCCCGCTCGGCGCGATCCTCGAGCGCGCGGCACTCTCGGTGCGCGAGGACCCCGCCCTCGCCCCCGGCGACGTCGTGGTCGAGACGGAGGCGGGGCACGTGGACGCGCGGGTCGAGACCCAGCTCGCCGCGCTCGCCCGCGCCCTCGCGGAGACGCCGCCGTGAACCCCGGGCCGCTCCACGCCGCGCTCGCGCGGGCGACGCCGCTCGCGCTCCGCGGCCGGCTCACCCGCGTCGCCGGGCTCGCGCTCGAGGCCGCGATCGGCGGCGTCCGCGTGGGCGAGCTCGTCGAGATCCGCTCGCCGGGGCGGGCGCCGCTCCCGGCCGAGGTGGTGGGGGTCCGGGAGGAGCGGGCGGTGCTCCTCCCGCTCGGCGAGCTCGCGGGGCTCGGCCTGGACGCGGAGGTCGTCCCCACCGGCCGCCCGCTCGCGATCCGCGTCGGCGAGGGGCTCCGGGGACGGGTGCTCGACGGCCTCGGGCGGCCGATCGACGGCAGGCCGCCGCCGAGCGGCGAGGACTGGCCGGTGTCCCGCCCGCCGCCGCCGCCGCTCGCGCGCCGCCGGATCGTGGAGCCCCTGCCGCTCGGGGTCCGCGCCATCGACGCGCTCGCCACGGTCGGGGAGGGGCAGCGGCTCGGGATCTTCGCCGGCGCCGGCGTCGGGAAGTCGACCTTGCTCGGCCAGATCGCCCGGAACGCCCGGTCGGACCTCTCGGTCGTCGCCCTCGTCGGCGAGCGCGGCCGCGAGGTGCGCGAGTTCGTGGAGGACGCCCTCGGCCCCGAGGGGCTCGCGCGGAGCGTGGTGGTGGCCGCGACGAGCGACGAGCCCGCGCTCGTCCGTCGCGCGGCGGCTCACGTCGCGACCGCGATCGCGGAGTGGTTCGCGGAGCGCGGCGCGCAGGTCCTGCTCGTGCTCGACTCGCTCACGCGCTACGCCCGCGCCGAGCGCGAGGTCGGGCTCGCCGCGGGCGAGCCACCGGCGCGCCTCGGGTACCCCGCGAGCGTCTTCGCCGCGCTGCCTCGGCTCCTCGAGCGGGCCGGGAACCGGGCCACGGGCGGAATCACCGCGCTCTACACGGTGCTCGTCGCCGGGAACGACCTCGACGAGCCGATCGCGGACGAGGTGCGGGGCCTCCTCGACGGGCACCTCGTCCTCGACCGGCGCCTCGCGGAGGCGGGGCGGTTTCCCGCGATCGACCCGCTCGCCTCGCTCTCCCGGACCATGCCGGCGGTGACCGGCGAGGCGCACCGGGCCCACGCGCGCCGGCTGCGCGCGCTCCTCGCGGCCCACGCCCGCGTCCGCGAGCTCATCGCCGCCGGGGCGTACCGGACCGGCGCGGACGCCGAGGCGGATCTGGCGCTCGAGCGGATGGACGCGATCGAGCGGTTCCTCCGGCAGGCGCCGTCCGAGGCCGACCCGCTCGAGGTCGCCGTGGCGCGGCTCGCCGAGGTCGCCGCGTGAGCGCGTCGATCGCCGCATCGCGCTGGCCGCTCGCCGTCCTGCTCGTGCTCGCCGAGCGGAGAGAGGCGTGCGCCGCGGCGGCGCTCTCGGACGCGCTCGCCGAGGAGGGCGCGCGCCGGCTCGCCCGGGAGCGCGCCGCCGGCGCGCTCGGCGCCCGGCGGGACGCGGCGGTGGACGCGGCGCGGCGCGCCCCGGGCGCAGGCCCCGCCGCGGGGCTCCTCGCCGCGCGGGCGCTGCACCTCGGCCGCCTCCGGGCCGAGGAGGGCCGCCTCACCGCGACGCTCGCGCGGCGGGACGGGGAGCTCGCCGCGGCGAGCGCCGAGGCGGCCCGCTGCCGGGACGAGCGGGCCGCGGCGCGCGCGGAGGTGCGCGCGCTCGAGGAGCGGCGCGAGGCCTGGCGGGCCGAGCGGCGGCGGGCGCTGGAGCGGGTCGAGGAGGACGCCGCGGACGAGGTCGTCAGCGCTCGACCGGGAGCGGCATCGTGACCTTGCCGTCGGTGCACTCGATCAGGATCGTCTTGGGCGAGAGGCCCGGCGGCGCGGTGGTGCCGTCCTTCGTGAACCGGTTCGTCGGGACGACGAAGCTCTCCTTGGGCCGCACCGTCCGGCGCTCGTAGCGCCAGCCGCCCTCGAGCGTCACGACCACCTCGCGCCAGAGCACGTCCTCGGACTCGTTCTCGACGAACACCTGGCTCCCCATGATCGACCCGGCGAGCAGCTTCGCCTTCGCGCCGAGGGAGTTCGTCGGGCCGGCCGAGGGCGGGCAGGCGGCCCAGAAGGTCACGAGGCCGAGGACGACCCAGGTGCCGACGACGTACGCGCGGAGCTTGAACCACTTGGTGGACTTCCGGTAGCCCGTGACCGCGTCGGAGGCGAGGTCGCCGGCGGCCCCGAAGGCGCCGATGGCGAGGTCGCGCACGCCCTCCTTCACGCGCTGGGCGGCAGCGGCCGGATCCGGTCGTGCGGCCTCCTTCGCGCGCGGGGCGGGTGCTGCGGGTTCCGGTCGGGCGGCTTCCTTCATGTGCGGGCAGGGTATCGCCGCGGGGCGCGGCGCGACAAGGGGAAGCGCGACCCCCTCGCCGCGCGCGGGGCCGCGTTCAGGCGCCGGTCGGGCGGGCGGAGGCGCCGGCGCCCGGGGCGGGCTCCCCGCCGAGGCCGCCCGCCGCGAGGTGGAGCTCGATGATGCGGGCGCGCACGTGCTCGAGCAGCCGCTCCTTCTCCGGGAACGCGGCCGGGTCGATGGGATCGCCGGCCACCACCCGGATCGTCCCCGGGTGGATCTCGATCTTCTTCGACGGCGTGATCGCCCCGGTGCCTGAGATCGCGATCGGGATGATGGGCACGCCGGCCTCCTTCGCGACGACGAAGGCCCCCTTCTTGAAGGGCTGGATCCGCCCGGTCCGCGACCGGGTGCCCTCGGGGAAGGCCACGATCGACGTGCCGCCCCGGATCGTCTCGCCCGCCTTCGCGAGCGAGGCGAGGGCGCGCTGATGGTTCGAGCGGTCGACCGGGACGTGCCCGCCGAGCCGCATGTACCAGCCGAAGATCGGGAGCCGGTAGAGCTCCTGCTTCGCGATGAACCGGAAGCTTCGCGGCATGATCGAGAAGACCACCCAGATGTCGAGGGCGCTCTCGTGGTTGCAGACGAAGATCGCCGGCCCCGGCGGCGGCGACGGCGGGCGGACGACCTCGAGCCGCGCCCCGGCGAGCCAGAGGCCGATGGGCCCCCACAGGCGGCGCCCGAGCCAGATCGGGAGGTCGCCCGAGCCGGTCACGAGCATGACCGGCAGCGAGCCGAAGAAGATCGCGGCCATCGAGAGGGCGGCGTAAACGAGAGCGATCCCGCCGCGGATCCGCGCGAGCATGGGGCCGGTATAGCACGCCGGAAGGGCGGGGCCGCGCGCCGCGCGCTATGCTGCGCCGCGTGAACGGCAGCATCCGCAGCTCCGACGAGGTGAGGGCGGCGCTCGCCGCGGGAGGCGCGGTGGTGGCGCTCGAGACGAGCGTCGTCGCCCAGGGCCTGCCCCCGCCCGCGAACCTCGAGGCCGCCCGCCGGCAGGCCGCCGCGGTCCGGGCGGCCGGAGCGGTGCCCGCCGCGATCGCGGTGATCGGGGGCGAGATCGTCGTCGGCGCGTCGGAGGCCGAGCTCGCGCGGCTCGCCGACCCCGCGCGCGCGCCCGCGAAGGCGGCGGCGCGCGACCTCGCCCCGCTCCTCGCGGCCGGACGGGACGCGGGGACGACCGTCTCCGCCACCGCCTGGATCGCGGCGCGGGCCGGGATCCAGGTCTTCGCGACCGGCGGGATCGGCGGCGTCCACCGGGTGCTCCCCGGCGAGCCGCCCGCCGCGGCGGGCGACGTCTCCGCGGACCTCGCGGAGCTCGCCCGGTCGCGCGTCTGCGTCGTGTCCTCCGGGCCGAAGGCGATCCTGGACCTCGCCGCGACGGCGGAGGCGCTCGAGACGCTCGGCGTCCCGGCGATCGGATGGGGAACGGACGAGCTGCCGGCCTTCTACTGCGACGGGAGCGGCGTCCCCCTCGAGCACCGCGTCGACGGCGCCGCCGCCGCCGCGCGCCTCCTCCGGCTCCACTGGGAGGCGCTCGGTCGCGCGGAGGGCGTCCTCGTGCTCGTCCCGCCGCCGGAGGCGATCGCCCGCGAGGTGGTCGAGGCCGCGATCGCCGCTGCCCTCGACGAGGCGCGCGCGCGGGCGGTGCGCGGGAAGGCGGTGACGCCCTTCCTCCTCGAGGCGGTCGCCCGCGCGACGCAGGGGCGGGCGCGCCGCGCGAACCTCGCCCTCCTCGAGCGGAACGCGGGGGTGGCCGGAGAGATCGCGGCGGCCCTCCGCGCGCCGGGGTAGGATTCCCGCCCCGCATGACCCAGCGCCTGCTGCATCTCGCCGCTCCGACGCTCGTCGCCGACCCCGCCGCGCTGCGCGAGCTCGTCGCACGCCTGCGCGACGAGCCGGCGGTCGCGTTCGACACCGAGTCCAACTCCTTCCACGTCTACCGGGAGCGGATCTGCCTGCTGCAGGTCTCATCGCGCACCCAGGACTGGATCCTCGATCCGCTCGCCGTGCACCCCGGCCCCCTCGGCGACCTGATCTGCGACGGCCGCGTGACGGTGCTGCACGGCGCGGACTACGACGTGCGCTGCCTGCGCCGGGAGTGGGGGTGGCAGCTCCCCCGGCTCTTCGACACGATGGCGGCGGCACGCCGGGTCGGTCGCACGGGGCTCGGCCTCTCGGCCCTCGTCGAGGCGCAGTTCGGGGTGCGGCTCTCGAAGGCGAACCAGCGGGCGGACTGGGGCCGCCGGCCGCTCACCCACGACCTCCTCACCTACGCCGCGCTCGACACCCATTACCTGCTGCCCATCCACGACGCCCTCGCCGCGGAGCTCGCGGCGAAGGGGGCGGAGGAGGAGGCCCGGCGCGAGTTCGACCGGATCGCCGCGGCCGAGTTCCGCGAGCGCGTGTTCGATCCGGAGGGCTGGCGCCGGCTGAAGGGGGCGCGGGAGCTCGACGCGCCGGGGCGCCAGGTCCTGCGCGCGCTCTGGATCGCGCGTGAGGAACGGGCGAGCGCCGACGACCGCCCGCCGTTCAAGGTCCTCGGCGAGCAGCCGATGGTGGAGATCGCGCGCCGCCGCCCCGGGGCCGACGCGCTCTCCACGATCCCGGGGGTCACGCCTTCGGTCCTGCGCCGGATGGGCGGCGCCCTCGCCGAGGCCCTCGCCTCCGCCGGCGACGTGCCGCGGGCGGGGTAGGCGCCAGGCGCTAGAACGAGACGCCCGGGGCCGGCGCCGCGACGCGCCGGTCCGGGTCGATCGTGATCGGCGGCTCGGCGCGGACCGCCCGGTACGCGTCCCAGTCCGCGATCACGACCTTCACGTACTGGCGCGTCTCCCGGTACGGGATCGACTCCACCCACGCGTCGAGCGGCAGGGGCGGGCGCGCGGCGGCCCACCCCGCCACCGGCGCCGGCCCGGCGTTGTACGCGGCGACGGCGAGCGCCGGCTCCCCGAAGCGCGCGACGAGGAGGCCGAGGTAGTGCGCGCCGAGCGGGATGGCCGTCTCCGGATCGCGGAGCCTGCCCCCGACCCCGCCCGGCACCCCGAGCAACGCCGCGAGCCGCTCGGCGGTCGCCGGCCGGAGCTGGAGGAGCCCCTCGGCCCCCGCGCCGCTCCGCGCGTCCGCCCGGAAGGAGGACTCGCGCCGCATCACCGCGAGGAGGAGCGCGGGATCGACGCCGCAGCGAGTCGCCGCCGGGGCGGTGACCTCGGGCAGCGGCTCGGGGTAGAGCCAGCGGATCGTCCGGCGCGTGACGGGGAGGTGGTCGCGGGTGAGTCGGAACGGCGTCTCGTAGTCGCCCGCGAACGCGGCGAGCTGCGCGACGAGCGGCGCCGGCCCCCGGACGCGAGGCGTCCGCGCGAGCTCGCGGAGCTCCGCGAGCGCCTCCTCGCGCATGCCGAGGCCGAGCAGCTCGACCACGATCGACAGCCGCCCCGCCGCCCAGGGCTCGACCTGCTCCGCGAGCGGGCGCGCCGGGCCCGGGCGGGCCCGCCGGGCCGGCTCGCCCATCGCCGCGAGCCGCGCGCGCGCGAGGACCCCGTACCACCCGTCGCCGCCGGCGGTCGCCGCCGCGCGGTACAGGCCGCGGCGCGCGGCGGCGCTCCGCGCGAGCCGGCCCCGCCAGTACAGCGCGGCATCGGCGAGGGGCCCGCGCGCGAGCCGCGCGAAGGCGCGGTCCGCCTCCTCGAGCCGGCCGAGCCGGTAGCGGCTCCACGCCGCGAACCAGCGGGCGTCCTCGACGCGCCGGGAGCGCGGGTTCGCGGCCGCGAACGCCTCGAGCTTCGCGATCGCGCGCGCGTAGTCGCCGGCGTCGTAGAAGAGCCACGCGGCGAGGTAGGCGGACTCGTCGGCCACCTCGCGCTGGCGCGCCTCCGGGAGCCCGGGGATGGCGGCGCGCCCCTCCGCCACGTCCGAGTGGAAGCGGCTCGCCTCCTCGACCCGCCCGGCGCGGGCGGCGATCCGGGCGAGGAGGAGGCGCGCGCCGCGCTGGACGCCGGGGTCGCGCGCGCCCGCGAGCGGCAGCGCACCCTGCTCGGCGTCGGCAGGGCGGCCGAGGGCGAGGAGGGCGGTCGCGCGCAGCAGGGCCGCGCGATCGGGATCGGCCTCCGGCTCGTCCGCGCGCGCCGCCGCGTCGAGGGCGACGATCGCGTCGTCCGGCCGCCCCGAGACGAGGAGCCGCTCTGCGCGGTCCGCCTGGTCCGCGCCGGACTCCGGTGGCACCGGGCCGCCGGCGGCGCGCCAGGAGGCGAGCGCGTCGCCCGCGGCGCGCCCCTCGGGCCGCTCCGGCAGCTCGAGCCAGAGGGCGCGGAGCGTTCCGACGGCGAGCTCGTCCTGGCGGAGCGCGCGCTGCCCCTGCGCGAGCGCGAGCCGCGCGGGCGCCGCGGCCGCGGGATCCGCGGCCCTGCGCACGAGCGTCTCGAGGAGCGGGACCGCCTCGGTCGCGAGCCCGGCGGCGAGGAGGGCCTGCGCCTCTCGCAGCGCCGCGCTGCGCGAGAGGGCGAGCTCGCCGGCGCGGGCGGCCTCGCCGAAGAGGCGGGCGGCGGGAGGGGCCTCGCCCGCGGCGAGGAGCGCCTCGCCGCGGGCTGCCGCGAGGTGGAGCCGGGCCGGAATCGGCGAGCCGAGCGCGACCTCGAGCGTCTCGGCCGCCCGCGCGGGCTCGTCGAGCGCGAGGAGCGCGAGCCCGAGGGCCGCGCTCGCGCGGGCCGCGGCGGTCCCGCGAGGCCGGGCGCGCAGCGCCCGCCGCGCCTCGGCCTCGGCGCGCGAGAAGTCGTGCTCGGCCTGCGCCTGGGCCGCCCGGCCGATCGATAGGAGCCAGTCGCAGAGCGGCTCCGCCGCGTCGGCCCGGGCCGGGAGCGCGAGGGCCGCGAGGGCGGCGGCGAGGGTCAGGGCGCCGAAATGTCGTTGCTGCATGGGGGCTTGCCGGTGCGATCCGTGTGCGCGATCACGCCGCGGGGAGGGGGCCTTGACTCGTGTATCGGGGGATTGAGATATACCCCGCCAGCCGTGCGCCGGGCTGCTCGCCAGGCGGGATGCAGGGGAAACGGTGGCGACGGGAGGGGATCGCGTCGCGCGTCCGTGCTTCGCAGGGAGATGGGTCGCCCATCCGGAGGAGTCATCGTGCTCGCCAAGCCTAGCCCGACCGAGCTCACCTCGCCCATCAACCCGGACCGTGGCGTGGACGGGCACCGCAACCTGTTCTGCAGCTTCTACGACGCCTGCCTCGACCAGGCGGTGAAGCGCGGCTGGAACAGCTGGACCTGCACGAGGTGCGAGCTCCACTCGGCCGAGCCCGAGGTCGAGGGCGGCCTCGAGAGCTACGCCACGCAGCGCCGCGTGTCCTGACCGCACCGTCGCTCCCGTCAGTCGGTGTAGATGACGGCGATCCAGATCCGACCCTTCCCGAATCGCGCGCTGTCGCCGGACACGAGCCCGACGCCCACGCGGCGGAACCGGCCGTCGCGCAGGTTCGCCGAGCGTACCGCATCGAGCGGGCCCGTCCCGACGAAGACGTCCACCGCCGCGATCTTGCGCCGGAGCGCGAGCGCCCGCTCGCCCACGCCGTCCGGCTCGGTCTCGTCCCGCGCGCGCATCGCCGCCGCCGCGTCGCGCGCGAGGTCGTCGAGGGCGGGGTCGGCGACGAGCGGGGCGAGGCGGAGCTGCTCCCGCTCGCGCCAGAGCGCCTCGCGCACGCGCGCGTCGGGCGTGAGCCGGCTCGAGGCGCCGTCGTCCGGCGGCTCGATCAGCACCTCCGACAGGAACACCACCTCGCGCCCGGCCGGCGACCGCGCGCGCGCGACGCCGATCCCGGCGCGGGACGCGTCCGCGCGGAGCACGTTCGCGAGGTGGCCCGGGCTCTCCTCCACCGCCGCGTGGGCCTCGAGGGCGGTCCCCTCGCGCGCGACGTTCTCGTAGACCTTGCGGTACGGCACGCCCGCGCGGCGGAGCCGCTCGGCCGCGTCGGGCGAGGCCGGCAGGACGTGCGCGACGCGCCCGGCGGCGGCCATCGCCTCGGCGTGGCGGCGCGCCACCACGCCGAGATCCGCGGCGGCGGCGAGGGGAGGGAGGCCGTGGCGGCCGCGGGTCGCGTTCAGCGCGCGGAGCACCCCGGCCTCGCTCTCGGAGCGATCGGCCGGCTCCGGCGCGGGCGCGGCTCGCGGCGGCTCCTCGAGCGCGGCGCCGCCGGCCGAGACGATCAGCATCCCGGCGATCTCCGGCCCTCCCGCGCCCTCGCCGATCACCTCGACGACGTACCGGCCGCGCGCGGGGAACTCGACCGGCGCCGAGAAGCCCCGGCCGCGTCCACCTCCCGCCTCGACGACCTCGCCGGACGGGCGCGTCACGTACACGCGCGCCTTCCCGAGCGGCGCCGGGAGGGAGCCGGAGAGCGTCGCCTTCGCGCCCGGCGCGACGTCGCGCGGGAAGGGCGAGAGCGTCGGGTGCCGATCGGAGGCGAGGAGGACGACGAACACCGTCCCGTCCCGCTCGGCGGCGCCGACCCCGAGGTGGCTCGCCGGGTACCGCCGGATGGACCGGGCGGCGGTGTCGGCCGCCTCGTCGGGTCCGGCCGCGGCCAGGACCGCCGCGACGGAGGGATCCGCGGCGAAGGCCCGCGCCAGCGCGGCGCGCACCGCGGGACGCGCGATCGGCTCCGGAGCCCCGCGCGCGGCGCGGGCGGCGAGGTCTCGCGCGGCGAGCACGAGGGCGCCCGAGGTCGAAGGCGTCGTCGGCCGCCCAGAGCGCGCGGCGCGCACCGCGCGAAGCTCCACCGGGGAGAGCGTCACCGCGGGCTCGCGCCCGTACTCGCCCCCGACGGCAGGGCGGGGGTGGATCGCGGCGAGCGCGAGCACGGCGAGGGCGGCGGGCCGGATCGGCACGCGCTTCAGCGCTCCGCAGCGACGTGGACGTCGAGGCCGGTCGCGACGGTCCTCTTCAGCCTCGCGTTCAGCTGCTCGCACAGGACCGGCGCGAGCTCGCGGAGCTGAGCGGCCCATGCCGCCGAGGTGGCGACCACGAGGAGGTGGCCCTCGCGCGTGACTCCCCGGACCGACGCCTCCCGCGCGAGGCGGGGACCGCAGGCCTCGGCGAAGGCGGCCGCGAGCGCTACCGGCCGCGCCGCCGGGGTCCCCGCGAGCGCGTCCGCGAGAACGGAGGCGAGGGAGCGGCGGCGTCCTCTCATGGCGGCGGGAAACCTACGGGTGACGCGAAGGTGGGTCAAGCACCGGCATGCGGCACCGTGCCACGTCCACGCCGCACGCCTTCGGGTGTGATAATTTCGCCGGGAAAGGCCGGAAAGATCGACACATGCTGGATGGATCCCCTGCTCAGGCGCTCGGCGCCGCCGTGATCCCGACCGTCGCAGCCTCCCGGCCGGACGTCGCGCACCCACCTGCGCCCACCGCCTTCGACGAGCGCGGCCGGGTCCACCTCTCGTGGCTCGTCCAGCTCCACTGGTGGGCGATCCTCGGACAGACCGTGGTGGTCGTCGCGGCCGAGGCCATCACCGGCATCGCCCTCCCCACGACGACGCTCGTCGCGCTCCTCGTCGTCGAGGTGGTCGGGAACTTCGCGCTCGGCGCGTGGGCGAGCCGCGCCCCGGTGACCGACGCGGCGATCGTCGTGGTGATGCTCCTCGACGTGTTCGTCCTCACGGTGCTGCTCGACCTCACCGGCGGGGTGACGAACCCGTTCACGACGCTCTACCTCGTCAACGTGGCGCTCGGCGCGGTGCTCCTGCCGCCGCGGTGGTCGTGGGGGCTCATGGGCGCGACCCTGGCCGGCTACGGCGGCCTCTTCGTGCACGAGGCGCTCGTCGGCCCGAGCCACCACGTCCGGATCATGGTCACCACGCAGCAGATGATCGAGGGCCACCTGCGCGGCACCTGGGTGGCGGGCGCCCTCACGTCCATCTTCGTGGTGTTCTTCGTGCAGCGCGTCTCGCTCGCCCTCGCCCAGCGCGAGCAGGAGCTGCACCAGGCGCGGTCGCTCGCGGCGCGCCGCGAGAAGCTCGCCTCGCTCGCGACCCTCGCGGCGGGCGCGGCGCACGAGCTCGGCACGCCGCTCGGCACGATCGCCATCGTCGCGAAGGAGCTGCAGCGCTCGCTTGCCTCGGACCCGCGGCCGGAGGTCTCGAACGACCTCCAGCTCGTGCGCGAGATGGTCGCGCGCTGCCGCGAGATCCTGAACCGCATGTCGGCCCACGCCGGTGAGCACGCGGGCGAGTCGCTCGAGCGGATCACCGCCGCGCGCTGGGTGAAGGTGGCGCTCGACGGGCTCCCCTCGCCGCAGCGGGTCGAGATCGAGGAGGTCGCCCCGGACGCCGCCGTCGTCGGCCCGCCGCGCGCGCTCGCGGACGCCCTGCGCAGCCTGCTCAAGAACGGGATCCAGGCCTCGCCGCCCGCCGCCCCGGTCGTCCTCCGCATCACCTGCGCGAACGGGCGCGTCCACGCCATGGTGCGGGACCGCGGCACCGGGATGTCCGCAGAGGTGCTCGCTCGCGTGGGCGAGCCCTTCTTCACGACGAAGGGACCGGGCGACGGCATGGGCCTCGGCCTCTTCTTGACCCGCGCGCTCGCCGAGCAGCTGGGCGGCAAGTTCCACGTTGCGTCGTGCACCGGTCAGGGGACCGAGGCGTCGATCGAACTGCCGGCGGCCGGCGCTGCCGAGAGGAGCACGAGATGACCCAGGTCGAAGTGAGCCAGGACAGCCTCCCGAGCATCTTGCTGGTGGACGACGACGAGGTCTTGCGCGAGCGCCTCGCCACCGCGATCCGGTCGCGCGGCTACGAGGTCCGCACCGCGGGCAGCAGCGACGACGCGCTGCGCGAGGTCGCGAAGGACTCGCCGGAGATGGCGGTCCTCGACCTGCGCATGCCCGGCGGCGGCGGGCTCGAGCTCCTCCGCGAGCTGAAGAAGCAGGACCCGGCGACGCGGGTGCTCATGCTCACCGGCTACGGCTCGATCGCCACGGCGGTCGAGGCGGTCCGCGAGGGGGCGATCGGCTATCTGCCGAAGCCCGCCGACGCCGACGAGATCCTCGCCGCGCTCGCGGGGACCAACACCGCGAAGGATCGGGGGATCGACACCCCGTCGCTCGCCCGCGCGGAGTGGGAGCACATCCAGCGCGTCCTGTCCGACTGCGGTGGCAACATCTCCGAGGCGGCCCGCCGGCTCGGCATCCACCGGCGCTCGCTGCAGCGCAAGCTGCACAAGTACCCGCCCACCCGCTGAGCCGGCGCCCGGGCAGGCGCCCCACTCCGCCCGGGGACGGCAGAACCCTTTCTCGCGTCGCAGGATCTTACGTGCGAGCGCCGGCGCCGAATGGATCGGCGGGCGCGGAGAGGGTTTTCCATGGGCAAGGCCACCGTCGACGTCACGAGCGCCAACTTCAAGGAGGTCACCGAGAAGGACGGCATCGTCCTCATCGACTGGTGGGCCTCGTGGTGCGGGCCGTGCCGGATGTTCGCGCCGACGTTCGAGAAGGTCGCGGAGAAGCATCCGGACGTCACCTTCGCGAAGGTCGACACGGAGGCGAGCCAGGACCTCGCGGGCGCGTTCGACGTCCGCTCGATCCCGACGCTGATGATCCTCCGGGACAAGGTGCTGCTGTACTCGCAGGCGGGCGCGCTGCCGGAGGCCGCGCTCGAGGATCTCCTCCGCCAGGTGCGCGCGCTCGACATGGACAAGGTCCGGGCCGAGATCGCGGAGCACGGGAAGGAGCACTCCGAGGAGCGCACGGCGTAGCACGTCGAGCGCGACCGGATCGCAGGCGCGGTCGCGCCCGCAGACGAAGAGGAAAGGGCGGACGGCCTCGGCGGCCGCCCGCCCTTCGTGCCTCGATCGACGCTACTTGCTCGTGCCGCCCGAGGACGGGGTGGAGCTGCCGCCGGTCGTGCCGCCGGAGCCGCTGCTCCCGGGGGCGGAGGGGCCGCCGTACGGGCTGGTGCCGGCGCCGGACGAGCCGCCCGTCCCCCCGGTGCTGCCCGAGGAGCCGGAGCTCATGATGTCGATGCGCTGGACGGTGCCCGACGGCGAGAGGCTGGCGCGGACCTGATCGCCTTCCTTCAGGTCGGAGAGCGACGCCTTCTGCCCGTCCTTCATCACCTGCGTGCTGCTGCTCGTCTTGAGCTGGATCGAGAGCTGGTTGCTCGAGCTGTCGACCTTGTCCACGGTCCCCGTGACGTGCTGACGGCCCGCCGCGCTCGCGCTGCCCGAGCCGAGCGAGCCGGAGCTCGACGAATCGGACGACGTGGAGCCGGAGCCCATCGACCCCGACGAGTCGGACGAG
Source organism: Anaeromyxobacter sp. (assembly GCA_036390155.1). Lineage (GTDB taxonomy): Bacteria > Myxococcota > Myxococcia > Myxococcales > Anaeromyxobacteraceae > Anaeromyxobacter. The sequence goes on along the minus strand of DASWCJ010000098.1, from coordinate 1,574 downwards.
GAGCCCGAGCCGCCGACCGAACCGGACGACGACGAGCCCTTGCTCGGATCGGACTTCGACGGGTCGGAGCCCATCGAGCCGGACGAGCCGCTCGACCCGCCACTCGCAGACTGCGCCACCGCAGGCAGCGCCACGAGCAGGCTGGCGACCCCGAGCCCTGCGATGATTCCCTTGCCGATCTTCATTTGTGACCCCCCACTGCTGCTCCGTTGAGACGGACCAGGCACACCTGCCCAGGACGCGTCGTGTTCGCCTAACGCTAGTGCTCCCCCCCGGACGCGACAGACGAGCCGCGCTGAGCGCCACTCCCTCCCCGAGAGCCCTGGCGAGGGCTTCTTGTCAGACCGGCTTGCACCTGAACGAACGTGCAGCTATCTTCGGCGCAGGAGCCGCCCGCATGCCGGTAGTCCCGCCCCCCGAGCAGCACCTCGTCCTCGCGCGCCTGCGCGAGGAGATCCGCCGGATCGAGCGCCGGCCCGGGCGCCGCGAGGGGCTCGTCGCGTGCGGGCTCGATGCGGTCGATCGCGCGCTGCCGGGCGGCGGGTTCCCGCGCGGCGCGCTCTCGGAGCTCGCCGGCGGGCCCGCGAGCGGGAAGACGGCGGTCGCGCTCGCGCTGCTCTCCCGCCTCGGCGAGGACGAGCTCTTCGCCTGGATCGACGGCCGCGCCGAGCTCTACCCGCCCGCCGCGGCGGCGAGGGGGGTGGACCTCGGGCGGCTGCTCCTCGTCCGCCCTCCGGCTCCCCCCGGCGGCGATCCCCCCTGGCGCTCGGCGCTCTGGGCGGCCGAGGCGCTCCTCGCCTCGGGCGCGTTCGGCGCCGTGGTCGTGGACGTCCCGCTGCCGCGCGCGGTGCCCGGGGCGGAGACGGTCGCGCGCCGGATCCAGGCGGCGGTGGAGCGCGGCGGCGCGGTCGGGCTCTGGCTGAGCGCCGCGCGCGGCGGGCTGCGCGTCCCCGCCGCCGTGCGGCTCGAGCTCTCGGCGGAGCACGGCCGGATCGTCGCGAGCCGCCCCGGCGCTTGTCCCCGGACTACCTTCGCCCCGCGGAGCGGGGCTGGGGAGGGGGCACCCGGCGCGTCGCCCGTCCGCGCCGGAGGAGGCGGCCATGCTGCGTGAAGGCGCTCCCCGCCTCGTCGCCCTGCGCGTGCCCGACCTCCCGCTGCAGCGGGTGGCGCGCGGGCGCGAGCCCTCGGGCGGGGAGGCGCGCCCGCTCGCGGTCGTGGCGGAGGGGCGGGTGCTCTGCGCCGACGCCGCCGCCCGGGCGGAGGGGGTCCGGAGCGGCGCGACGGCGGCCGAGGCGCTCGCCGCGTGCGGCCGGCTCGCCCTCGTCCCCGACGATCCGGCCGCGGACCGGAGCGCGCTGCGCGCGCTCGCCGAGGCGCTGCTCGGCCTCGCGCCCGCGGTCGAGCTCGCCGGGCCGGACGTCCTCCTGCTCGACGCGAGCGCGGCCCACCTGCTCGCGCCCGGCCGTGGGCACGCGGCCCCCCCCTCCCTGCCTCCCCCCGCTGACGCGGGGAGAGGAGCAAAGGAAAAGAAGCGTCGATCGGCCCCCCCCTCCCTGCCTCCCCCCGCTGACGCG
>DASWCJ010000097.1:0-7722 GCA_036390155.1 Anaeromyxobacter sp. | reverse complement strand
CGGCGTGCACGCGGCGTGACAGCGGCACACGCCGGACCCGCTCGTCCTCGGTGGCGCCCTCAATGGTTTCGCCGCGCCGGTCGCAGTCCGGTTCCGGTGCCGTGGGCCGCTGGCGCGCCCGGGCGTGCGCCGGCGTCTGCGTTTCGGGGCCCTCGCGTCAGTCCGGCGCCGGTCGCGACTCTGGCGGCGTCGCAGGAGGACGGCGCCTTCCCCGGCCCGCCTCGGCGGCGTTCGGTCCGGGCGACGAGATCGTCGAGCTGGAGCCGCACCACGATGTGCGCGACCTCGAGAGGCCGACACTGCTAAGTAACCGGCTTGGGGGTTGGGCCGGGGTGCGACCCTGGTGGGCGCGGCGGGCGCATGGTGTACTGCCGCGCGCGTGCTCCCTGGCTGGGCGAAGCGACTCGTCATCCCCGCGATCGTGCTCGCGCTCGCCCTCACGACCCGGCTCGCGGGGTGGGGCGACGTGTACGGGCACGGGCGTCCGCTCCTCGTGGGCGACTGGGACCCCCACTACCACGTGCTCCGCGCGCAGCGCTGGCTGCACGGCGAGCCGGGCGCGCCCTGGCGCGATCCCGAGCTCAACTGGCCGCACGGCGCCGCCATCCCCTGGCCGCCGCTGTTCGACTTCACCATCGCCGCCATCGGCCGCGCGGCCCACGGCGCGGACGTCTCCCGGGAGGAGATCGCCGGGGCCGCCGCCCCGCTCCCGGTCGTGCTCGGCCTGGCGCTGGTCCTGCTCGTCGCCGCGCTGGGCTCCCGGCTGCTCGGGCCCGGGCGTGGATGGGTCGCCGCGTTCCTCGTCGCGGTGGTCCCGCTGGGCATGCTCGAGAGCCGGCTCGGACGGCTCGACCAGCATTGCGCCGAGGTGGTGTGGTTCACCGCGATCCAGCTCGCCTCGGCGCTCGCGCTCGCCGGGACCGGTCGCCGGATCGCCGCGAGCGCCGCCCTGGCGGTCCTCGTCCCGCTGGCGTTCTGGACGTGGATGGGGAGCGCGCTCCACCTCATGCCCCCCCTCGCCGCCGCCGCCGCGGTCTGGGTGCTCCTGCCCGATCCCGACGGACGGCACCGGGCCGGGATCCGCGCGCTCGCGCTCGGGTTCCTCGGCGCCGCGGCCCTGCTCGGGGTCACGGTCGCGACGCTCGGCGCCCCCGGCGCGCTCGCGAGCGGCGAGACGATCGGGGTCCGCGGGCTCCACGTCGCCCTCGTCGCCGCTTCCGGGGCCTTCCTCGCGCTGCTCGACCTCGCGGCGGCGCTGCGCCGGGACGCGGCGCCCACGCCCGCCCAGCGGGCGGCGGAGGTGCTCGCAGCGGCGTCGGCGCCGCTCCTCCTCCTCCTCGTGTTCCCCTCGCTCCGGGCCGGGATCGCGCACGGGCTCACCGCGGCCGGCGCCGCGAACCCCTGGTACGAGAACATCCAGGAGTTCCAGCCGTTCCTGAACCTGTGGCGGGCGCCGCTCGCGAGCGAGCTCGAGCGCGCGCTCATGGCGACAGGGCTCGTCCCGCTCGCCGCGGCGGCCGCCGTCGCCCCGCTCGCCCGCGAGTGGCGCGAGAAGCCGGAGCGCCGCCCCGCGCTCCTCCTGCTCGCGGTCCTCATCGCGCTCCTCGTGCCGCTCTGGCTCGCGCGCCGCCGGTTCGGCGTGTACGCGATCCTCCCCGCCGCGATCGCCGCCGAGGCCGGGATCCGGGGCCTCGCGGACCGCGCCGCGCGAGGGTGGAGCGCGCTCGCGGCGCCCGCCCGGCGCCCGGTGCTCGTCGGCGCGCTCGCCGCCCTGGCCGCTGCGCCGGTCTTGCCGGAGTACGCCGCGCCGGAGGCGATCGCCGGCTCCGCGCAGCTCGCCGCGCTCCAGTGGCTCGCGCACGAGCCCTTCGTGCCCGGCCGCGAGGGGGTGCTGGCCCCTTGGTCCTTCGGCCACGCCGTCCAGTTCTACGGCGGCCGCCCCTCGGTCACGAGCCCGTTCGGGACCGATTGTGGCCCCGGGGGGATGCAGGACGCGGCCGGCTTCTGGTTCGCGCGGAACGACGCCGAGGCGGAGGCGGCGCTCTCGCGCCGGAGCTGCGGCTACGTCCTCCTGACCTCCGTCCTCCAGGAGGCCCTGACGCTGCACGGGTTCGCGCCCCCCGGGACGCCGCTGCCGTTCACGTTCCGGAGCAGCCTCTGGGAGGGCCGCTCGTGGGTCCACGGCGCCGGAAGCGTCGGAGAGATCGCGCCGGCGCGCCTGTTCTACGCGGACGGCGCCGCCCGCGGCGATCGGGCCCTCGCGGCGTTCCGGCTCGTGTACGAGGTTTCCCCCCAGCCCTTCGAAGACGCCTGGAAGATCTTCCAGCTCGTGCCGGGCGCACGGGTCGAGGTCACCGGCGCGGCGGGGAAGCGCGTGGACGTCTGGACCGAGCTCGAGGCCAACTCGGGCCGGCGTACGGTCTGGTCCGACGTGGCGCCGGTCGAGGGCGGTCGCGCCGTGCTGCGCCTCCCCTTCGCGACCGGCCGGAACGGCGAGGTGCTCGCGCACGAGTGGACCGTCTCCGACGGCGTCCACGAGGCGAAGTTCGGGTTGAGCGAGGAAGACGTCCTACGGGGCCGGTGGATCGACCTCGACCTCGCCACCCGGCGGATCGCCCGGCGCTGACGGGGCGAGCGCGCTGGCGAGGTCGCCGGCGGTCGCCTCGAACTCGTCGCGGAAGAGCGCCTCGTAGTAGTCGGCGCGCCCCGCGAGCTCGACCTCTCCTCCCACGAGCGCCGCGAGGTAGTCGCGCCGGTAGAGGAGGAGCCGGAGCGCGAGGGCGAGCGCGGCGAGGCCGAACCCGCCGAAGAGCACGGGGAGCCCGCGCTCGGAGCGGACGCGCAACCCCACCCAGTAGCGCCACTCCCGGAACTCCACGCGGTACGGGCCGAAGAGGGCGGAGTCGCCCACGCGCAGGGTCCGGCGGACCGTCCGCCCCGTCTTCGTGTCGATCGAGAGCTGCACGGCGGGGTTCTTCATCTCCTCCGACCGCGTCGTGTCCTCGCCGTCGACCTGCTCCCAGTCCGGGAAGAGCCGGACCTTGAGCGGGAGCCCGCGGATGGGCGCGTCGGCGGGCTTGCCCGAAAGGAGCCGCTCCCGGAGGTAGGCGCCGTCGAGCTCCTGCCCCTGGGCGTCGTGGACGACGAGCAGCGGCGCCACGTCCACGTCGTTCAGCACGTAGGAGGTCCCGTCCTCCGCCCGGTACGGCTCGTTCAGCTCGAACTCCCGGGAGAGCCCGCGCGCGTCGCGCAGCACGACCCGGATCCGCACGGCGGTGCCGTTCACGATCTCCGGCGAGACGTTCTCGAGGATGAACCCGCCCCGGGGGCGGGTCGCGAAGCGCGCGAGCACGGGCCGTCCGGCGAGCTGGCCGAGATCGCCGGTGAACTCCTCGCCCACCCCGAGCTCGAGCCGCCCCTCGAACCGGGTGAGCTGGGCGATCAGCGCGCCGGTGAGGATCACCAGGAAGCTCACGTGGAAGAGGATGGTGGCGAGCGGCGCGAACCGATTGCGGACCGCGCGCAGCCGGCCCTCCCCTTCCCGCACCAGGAACCCGCGGGCCTCGAGGCGCGCCCGGACCACGGCGAGCGGATCCGCCACGGTCGTCGCCACCGGGAGCCGGCGGAGAAACGGAAACCCGGACGCAGCCGGCGCCGGGATGGGCGTCGCGAGCCGGGCCCGCTTCACGATGCCTGGAACCCGGAGCACGAGCGCCGCCACGAGGTTCACGAAGAACAGGCTCCAGAGCAGGACCGCGAGCGGCGAGCGGTGGACGTCGGTGAGGCCCGCCGCGTCGAGGAGCGGGGCGAGGATCGGGCTCCCCGCCATCCAGCGGTCGTAGGCCGCGCGCCCCTCGAAGAGCGCCTTCTGCGGGATCCAGAGCCCGGCGAGGAACATCGCGCCGAGCGCGGCGAGGATCCACGCGGTGAGGGTGAGCGACCCGAGCCGCTGGAGCGCGCGCCGGGTCACCCGCGTCTCCGCGCGCCCCGGAGCGCGACGACCGCCGCCGCGACGACGAGGGCGAGCCCGGCGAGGGCGGCCACGCTCGCGGCGGGCGGGACCACGCGGCGGACCTCGAGCCGCGCCCAGCGCCCCCCCTCGTCGAAGCGGAAGAGGACGTGGTCGAGCTCGGCAGGCACACCGCGCTGGACGAGCCGCTCGGCCAGGACGAGCTTGCCCCGCTCGACGTGCACCCGGAGGGCGTCGGGGGGGCCGACCGGATCGGCCAGGCGTGGTCCCTCCGGCAGGGAGAGGTAGAAGCGGTGCGGTAGCCTCCCGAGCTGGGTGAACCCGTCCTCGCCGCTTCCGACGGGGACGAGCGTCTGATCCATGAGCTGGTCCTGCCAGTAGGCGGAGATCTGCGGCGCCGCGCCCACGGCGGTGACCCGCACCTCGACGCCTCCGGCCCGACCCGACGCCCCGTCCGCGAGCTCGAGCGGGTGACCCTCGACGCGGAGCCTGACCCGGGCGGCGGGATCGACCTCGAAGTCCGAGAGCGCCGGCGGGCGCGCCCACGGGCCGAGCCGGATCCCGAGCCAGCGGACCGCGGCCCCGCCGTCGCCCACCTCCCCGGTCGCGCGGAAGCGCCAGCCCCAGGCGACCGCGCCCTGGACGAGGAGCACGAGGAGGCCGAGCCGGGCGAGCGCGCCGGGCCAGCGGCGGGCGAGGGCGCCTGCCACTGCTCCGGCGAGCAGCGCCGACGCGAGGAGCGCCGCCCAGATCCAGGTCGCGCGCGCGTCCAGGGCCGCCGCGACGGGGCGCCGGAGCGATGCCTGCAGCGCGGCGGCGAGCGCAGGAGGCAGCGCGAGCGCGAGGAGGACCGGCGGCGAGCCGGCGACGGCCGCCCGGCGCGCCGCGCGGGACGGGGGGGCGTCGCTCACCAGACGAACTCCTCGATCGGCACCGGAACCGCGCCGTCGTCCGGGAACCAGTCCGCGACGAGCCACCGGCCGTCGGGCCCGCGCCGGAGCACGTAGCGGAACCCGCGCCCCATCCCGGCGTGCCGCCCGATCGGGACCCGATCCGACGGGCGTTGCTCGATGTGGTTCCACTCCTCGGCGACGAGCACCTCTGCCCGGCCCGGGCCGGTCTCGACCGCGTCCCGCGGCTCGAACGTCGCGAGATCCAGGACGAGGACGCGGTCGGTCTCCCGCAGGAACCCGAGATCCCGGAAGAGCTGGTGCTTCACCCCGGTCGCCGCGGGGACGTCCCCCACGTGCTCGGGATTCCCACCCGAGGCGAAGAAGTCGGCGTAGAAGCGCAGGAAGAGCCGGACCGTCCCGATCGCCTCCGTCCGCGCCGGCTCGGCGAGCGGGCGCGGCCACCGTCCCGCCCGCGCGAGCGCGGGATCGAGCGCCGCCGCCGCGGCGGTGAAGGCGGCGAGGCTCACCGCGAGGGGCGCGAGGCGCCGCCAGAGAGGACGCTCCACGGGGCCGCTCATCGGACGTTGAAGAAGTGGCTCGAGGACTCGACGACGAAGTTGACCCCGAAGAAGGTGATCACCATCCCGACCACCCCCGCCATCGCGAGCTTCGCGAAGCGGGATCCCCGCCAGCCGCGGGTGACGCGCAGGTGGATCGCGAGCCCGTAGGTGAGGAAGGTGACGAGCGACCAGGTCTCCACCGGGTCCCACGACCAGTACGAGCCCCAGAGATCGCGCGCCCAGATCGCTCCCGAGACGATCATCACCGCGTCGGTGACGAACCCGAACGCGATCCAGCGGAACATCAGCTCGTCGAGCCGCTCGAGGGGAGGGAACCGCTCGTACACCGGGTTCCGCGCGGGACGGAGCGCGTCGCGCCGCTTCGCCTCGTGCACGACCCCCGCCCCCATCGCGAGCGCGTACGAGCCGAAGGCGAGCCAGGCGAAGAAGACGTGGACGTAGAGCCAGCTGGAGCGGAGCGAGGCGGCGAGGGGCGTGAGCGTCGGGTTGCGCATCACGCCGTAACCCATGAGCAGCACGGTCAGCGGGAAGGTCCCGACCGAGATGATCCGGAGCGAGGGGGTGCGCCAGGTGGCGGCGACGGTGAAGCCGACGATGAACCAGCCGCCGAACAGGGCGTCCTCGTAGTCCCCTGCCCAGGGGAGGTGCCCCTGGGCCGCGTACCGCGCGGCGATGGCGCCGGTGTGCAGGGCGAACGCGAGGAGCGTGACCGGCCACGCGCGGGCGAGGAACCGATCGTTCTTGAAGACGAGGGCGTAGAGCGCGGCGGCGCCCATCACCGCGTAGAGCGCGAGCGCCGCCCAGTAGAGGACCGCCTCGATTGGCGACATGACGCGAGTATGCCCCGGACTTCGACGCCGGGGAAACCGTCCAGCCGCTCGGCCTGCCGCTCCTGGGTAGAGGTATGATGCGCAGGTGTCACTCGCATCCGCGGGCAGCAGGCGCGTCCCCCGGGGCGGTCGATGACTGACTGCCCAGCCGCCCCGGCACCACCGCGCAGCGTCCGCCAGCGCATCCGACGAACGATCCGCATCGGTTGGCCCGTCCTGATCGTCGCCGCCGCGCTCCTCGCGCCGCTGGCGTGGGAGTGGCTCTCGGGACGAACGCTCGTCCACCGGGACAGCGCGATGGTCTTCGCGCCGCAACGCTGGCTCGCCGGGACCGCGCTGCGCGCGCTGCGGCTGCCGCTGTGGAACCCGTACGCGGGGACCGGGATGCCCTTCCTCGCGCAGACGATGCACGGCGTGCTGCACCCCCTGTCGATCGCGGTGGCATTCGCGTTCCCGGGAGATGGCCTGGATCCGCTGCTCGGTGCGTACGTCCTCGCGGCCGGGATGGGCGCTGCAGCGCTCGCCCGCTGTCTGGGCGCGTCGTGGCTCGCCTCGACCGCCGCCGCGTTCGCGTTCGGGCTCTCGGGGTACACGCTGTCGATGACGGGCTTCCTCGTTCACCTCGCAGGCGCGGCGAGCCTGCCGTGGATGGTGGCCGGGCCGCTCCTCGCCGCGCGGGAGCGGACGCCGTCCGGGTTCGCCGCCGGCGCGGTCTGCGTCGCGGCGTGCTCGCTCTCGGGCGACGTCGAGGTGCTCGTCGTGGGCGGGCTGCTCGGCCTCTGCTTCGCCTACGAGGCAGCCCGCCTGCCCGGGCTCGTCCGCGCGGTTGCCAGCGCGGGCGCCGGCGCGTTGCTCGCGGGCGTGCAGCTCGTCCCGTCGTGGTCGTTCTTTCGCATCTCGAGCCGGGCCCAGGCCCTTTCAGCGGACGAGCTGAAGCAATGGGCGCTCTCGCCCTGGCGCCTCGTCGAGCTCGCCGCGCCGGGGTTCTTCTCCCCGCCTCACGCCCAGCCGATGAGCCGGATCTACCTCGCGCTCGGCGGACCGACCGCGTTCGGAGCGCCGTTCGCGCGGAGCATCTTCGTCGGAGCGCCCGTACTGGTGCTCGCCGCGTTCGCGCTGCGTTCGTCTCGCCGCACGCGGCTGCTCGGCGCGTCGGCGGCCGCGCTCGCCTGGGTCGCCCTCGGCCATCACCTGGGAGCGCAGCAGCTCCTCTCGATGGTCCCGATGGTCCAGGGCTTCCGGTACTCCGAGAAGCTCGTCGGCCCGCTGGTCCTCTGTCTCTCGTCGCTCGCCGCCCTCGGCATCGATCGGCTCGCCGCGGAGCCCGCGCTCGCGCGGCGCGCCGCGCGCGTCACGGCCGGTCTGGCCGCCGCTGCCGCTGTCGCCTGGCTGGCGGTCGCGGCGGCGCACCGTCCGGCGGGAGCTTCGGCGCCCCCTCGCGCGCTCCT
>DASWCJ010000096.1:0-2118 GCA_036390155.1 Anaeromyxobacter sp. | reverse complement strand
CAAGGTCGGGGACGGGCGGGCGACCTTCGAGAAGCTCGAGGCGACCGGCGGGGACGCGGAGCTCCGGACGGAAGGGGTCTACTTCCTCGTGCAGCAGCGGATGGAGTTCGCGCCGCTCGCCGGGAAGGCGCGGGTGAAGGTTGGCGACGCGTTCTGGGCGAAGAGCAGCCCCGGTATGAAGGGGCTCGCCGAGGCGGCGCTCGCGGGCTCGAAGGCGAGCGACGGCTTTTGGACGATGAACGTGAACGGCTCGATCGGGCACCCCCGGCTCCTGCCGGCGCCGATCCGCTAGGCACGCCTCGAGACCACGCCTACTGGACCTTGAAGCGGTCCACCCGCTCGGCGAGCGAGCGCGCGCCGGAGCCGATCCGATCGGCCACCGACGCGAGCCCCTCGACCGCGGACTCGTGGTGCTCCGCGCTCCGGGCGAGGTCCTGGAGCGCGTCTCGGACCCGGCGGTTCGCGGCGTCGTGCTCCTCCACCGCCTGCCGGATCTCCGCGATCATCCGCTCGAGCCGCGCGACCGCCTCGATCTGCCGCTTCCCGAGCCCCGCCTGATCCTGCAGCGCGCGGGCGATCTGGTCCGCGACGGCGTCGACCCCGCGCGAGACCGAGTTCACCGCCGCGACCGACCGCCCCACGAGCTGCACCGCGCCCGTGACCGCCCGGGTCCCGTCCGCCACCGACTCGACGAGCCTCGAGACCTCGCCGGACGACTTCGCGTGGGCGTCGACGGCCGCGCGGATCGCCATCGCGGTGTCGCGCGCGTGGACGGTCGAGCGCCGGATGCCCGAGAGAGCATCGAGCGAGCCGCGGGCGAGCCGCACCCCGTCGGCCGCGAGCGCGTCGCCGCGCTCGATGAGGTGCGCGGTCGCCTCCACGTCCTCGCGCACCGAGTGGATGATGTCGCCGATCGACTTCGTGGACCGGGCGATCTGGGCGGCGAGCTCGCGGATCTGGTCGGCCACCACGCCGAAGGGCTTCCCGTGCTCGCCCGCCTGCGCGGCGATGATCGACGCGTTCAGCGAGAGCAGGTTGGTCCGGCCGGCGACCTCCGAGATGAAGTCGACCACCTGGTCGATGTCGTCGGAGCGCCGCCCGAGGGCGGAGACCCGGCGGTGGGCGTCCGCCACCGCGGCGCGGAGGCTCTCGATGCCGTGCACCGTCTCCTCGACCACGCCGCCCGCGCGGTCCGCCATCTCGGCGACGAGGTCGGCGGTGGACTCGCTCTCCGCCGCCGCCCGCTCGAGCGTGCTCATCGAGGCCCGGACCGCGGCGAGCGTGTTCCCGGCGTGGCTCGCGAGCGACTCGAGCACGCCGAGGCGCGTCTCCGCGTCGCTGCCGGCGCGCGCGAGGTGGTCGACGTCGGAGATCGCGACCTCCATCGCGCTCTCCAGCTCGACGCCCTTCTTGCTCACCTCCTCGAACGCGGCGGCCATCTCGCTCATCGCGCGGTTCGTCACCGCGACGTAGTCCGAGAGCCCGCCGACGCCCTGGGAGACGAGGAGCATCGAGCCCTCCATCGCCTGCACCGCCGCCTGCACCGCGACGACGCCCGCGTGCTCGTCGACGGCGCCGTGGCGGACGCGCTCGCCGATCGCGGCCGCCTCCCGCGCCCCGACGGACACGGCGCCGCTCGCGCCCTGCACGTCGACGACGAGGGCCTTGAGCCCCTGCGCCATCCGGCGGAAGTCGGCCGCGAGCCGGCCGAGCTCGTCGCGCGAGACCGAGGGCGGGCTGACGGTGAGATCCCCGGAGGCGATCCGGTCGGCGGCGCGCCCGAGCGCGCGGAACGGCGTCGTGATCGCCCGCGCCGCGAGCCAGGCGAGGATGGCCGTCGCGAGGTAGACGAAGGCCGCCACCGAGAGCACCGAGAAGAGGAAGCCGCGGCGCTTCTCCCGGAGCGGGGCCTCCGGCAGCCACGACGCGAGCGAGGCCCCGCCCGGCGCGGCGGAGCTGACGAGCCAGCCGCCCTCGAGCCGCTGCACCGGGTCGCGCCCGGCGCGCGCGAACGGGGCGTCGCCCCGGCCGTAGCGGGCGAGGATGGCGCCGTCGGGCCCGAGGACCGCCGTCGCGGCCCCGCTCATCGTGAAGACATCCTCGGCGAGGTCGCCCACC
>DASWCJ010000095.1:0-4221 GCA_036390155.1 Anaeromyxobacter sp. | reverse complement strand
GCCTCGTCCTTCGCGCTGCTCGCCATTCTGTGGCACGTAGCCCGGCGGCAGAGGCGTCGGGCGCATCGCTCGCGGCATCCCCTCGGCCACGAACTCCGACACCGCTCGACGCGCGTGCTGGCGGATGAGCGGCGTGACGCGCGGGGTGTCCGAGGTCTCCGTGACGCGGACGCCGCCCTGGACGTTCTCGATGGCGATGTGGATGTGCTCGTGGTTCTTGAACAGCTCCCTGAAAAGCGGGTCCATCTGCCGAATCGGCCGGCCCTGCTCGATGCGCTCCTTCATCTGCCAGACGTGCTCGCGGATGAGCGCGGCGACCTCGGGGTCCTCGCTGGTCGTGACCGTCCGGACGCCATTGGGGATGTCCTCGACGGACCGCTGAATCTTCGTGTGGTCTGACAGCAGGCCGTGGATGGCCGACATCTCCTTCATCGACCCGCCCATCATCCCGCTCATCCCGCCGTTCATCATCCTGCCCATCATCCCGCCGCGTCCCGCATCTTCAGGTTGACCGGGCTGCGGAACCTCGGCCGCCGCAGCAAGAACAGGCACGAGCACGGCCAGCGCGAAGGTCTTCATGTCGGACACCTCCTCGACAACGAGGTGGGCATCCGGCGAGTGGAGCGCAGGCGCTGGCCGCGCAACAAGAGCACCGATCAACCCGCTCGCCCGGTCACTGGCACGTTCGCTCGACTGGGAGGCACCCGCCAGATTGCTCGGGAACCTTCGCGCGGACCTCGCGCCGTACGTGGCGCGCCGATGACGCGGAACACTCCGCCGGATGCAATCGCCTCTCAGGAATGTCGGTGAGTGGCTCGCTCTCGGAATTCGCCATCCCGGACATCGAGAGGCCGCACGACGAGGGGCATCACGCTGAACGAGCGCGGCGTGGCGTCCGCCCGACGTGACGCCGAGCAGCAGGTATCTAGTCTACAAGGTCGACGCCACGCTCGTCGGCGAGGTGGTCACGGTGCGCCCACCCCCGCCCCCCGGCAGATCCAGGGGATGGCATCGACCCTGGAGACCCTCCTCGGGGAGGCGCCCCCGTACCCGCGCCGGGTGGTGTGCCTCACCGAGGAGACGACGGAGACGCTCTACCGGATCGGAGCCGGCGACCTCGTCGTGGGCGTCTCCGGGTTCACGGTCCGGCCGCCGGAGGCGCGCCGGAAGCCCCACGTCAGCTCCTTCCTGTCCGCCGACGTCGAGCGCGTCCTCGAGCTCCGGCCCGACCTCGTGGTGGGGTTCTCGGACCTCCAGGCGGACATCGCGCGCGAGCTCGTGCGCCGCGGCGTCCCGGTGCTCGTCACGAACCAGCGGTCCGTCGCCGAGATCCTCCAGACCGTGCGCGCGGTGACGGCGGCCGTAGGACGAGGCGAGGAGGGGTGCGCCCTCGCCGTCTTCCTGGAGGGGAGCCTCGCAGGCGTCGCCGAACGAGCGGCTGCGCTGCCGCGCCGGCCGCGGGTGTTCTTCGAGGAGTGGCCCGACCCGCTCATCTCGGGGATCCGCTGGGTCTCCGAGCTGCTCGAGCTCGCGGGCGCCGCGGACGTGTGCGCCGAGACGCGGTCCTCCCACGACGCGCGCGGCCGGATCCGCGACCCCGCGGAGGTCGCGCGCCGGGCGCCGGAGGCCGTGATCGCGAGCTGGTGCGGGAAGAAGGCGCGCCGCGAGCGGATCGTCGGACGGCCGGGCTGGGACGTGTCCCCGCGGTCCGGGACGACCACCTGTACGAGGTGAAGAGCGCCGTGATCCTGCAGCCGGGCCCCGCCGCGCTCACCGACGGCGTCACGCAGCTCGCCCGGATCGTCGCGGCGGTCGCCCGGGGAGAGCGCCTCGCGGCAGCTCGGCCCGGCGAGCTCCGCACGGCGGACGAGCCGTCCACCGTCCGTCGGTAGCGACCCTACTTCGAAACCGTCTGCGACTCACCCGGCTTGAGGTCGCCGCAGCTTGCGCCGAGCCGCCGGGAGGTCATCTCCATGTGGGACGAGCCCCCCCGGCCGGGCATGTTCATCGACGAGTCGCCCTTCATCTCGACGAGCTCCGGCGACTTCACCACGACGTCGTAGGTGCCATGCATGCCCATGCCGTCCTGCTTCGCGCAGGTCAGCTCGAACCGCACGTGCCTCGACGTGCGATCGAGGAACCGACGCTCGCAGCCCTGCGGCTGGTCGCGGGGATCGTCGAGCCCGACGCCCTTGTCGAGCTCCGCCTGGGTGAGGCAGGACCGGCGCACGACCGTGTGCGGCTTGCCGGTCGCGAAGCGCTCGAGCGCCTTCTCGACCTGGGCGCGCTGCGCAGGGCTGAGGCGGCTCGTGTCCCGCGCCGGCACCTCCCCGTCCATCTTCGTCGTGGACGTGTGCTTCGTCTCCCAGAGGCCGGGCTTGACGTCGAGGCGGGGGCCGGAGCCATCGCCCGCGCCGAGGGACAGGGCGACGAGTACGGGTGCTGCGAGCGCGAGAGTCATATGACTCTGAGTTGGGGCGACCGTCCACGAGCGAGGAGCCCCGGAGCCCCAACGGCCGCGTGGGGCCCCGGGAGGGGTCATGACAACGAGGGGGACGCGCCAGCCGTGAGGCCGCGCGACCTCGCGCGGGCCTCCGCGGTGGCCGCCTCGGCAAGGGCGCGCTCCGCTTCCTTCTCGTAGTTGGAGGCTTCGCGCTCGAAGATGCGGGCGTGCTGCTCCTCGAGCTCAGCATGACGCCTCCGAAACTCGGCGTCCCGGCCCCGTCGGGCGAGCTCGGCCTCGCGCCGCGTGGCGGCTGCGACCGCGCGGACCGTGCGCGCCCGGTCGCGCGAGCCCTGAGCCTGGACGCGAGCGACCGCCGCCTCGGCGCGCAGCGCAGCCGCGGTCGCGAGCGCTGCCTCCCCCGGATCGCCCGCTGCACGCGCCATGATGGGAAGGTAGTGCTTGCGCCCTGTCACGCGTGCGTCATGGCCGGTAAGGGCAGCAGGGCGCTTCACTCCCGCGCGACGCCGAGCGCGGCGAGCCGTTCCCTGATCGCAGAGACGCAGCGGTCCTCGCCCTGGCCGGACTCCCGGCGGTCGGTCGCGTCGCAGCGAACGCGCAGCGTGACCGCCACTTCGTCCGAGTCCTGGTCACCGGAGGCCAGGTACAGCTTTCGCGTGGCAGGGATCGACTCGGCGCGATCGGCGGCGCCGGCGTCGGCGGCGATCCGATCGGCGAACGACCGCAGCTCGTCGAGCAGCTCGGTGCACGCCGGGCAGCCTGGGGCGGAGAGCTTCTCTCCCGCGTGCGTCGCGAGCAGGCGCAGCCTCAGCCCCGAGAGCGATCGCCGCGATCCGTCGGCGACCACCTCGGGCTCGACCTCGTAGTGCACGCGGTGCTCGCGCACGAAGTCCTGCATCGAGGTGCGATCGCCCGGGTCCATGGCGTTCAGATCGCGGGCGAGGGCTCCTCGAGCTGCGGCCTCGAAGCGGGGAAGCGCTCGCCCGCGACGACGAGCTCGTCGATCTGCAGGCGGTGGATCCGGGCGGACCGGATGGCGAGCGAGCGGATCGCGAGCGCCCCGACCGCGAGCGCGCCGACGGCGAGCGCTCCGAGGCTCGTGACGGCGAGCGCGGTCGCGATCCGTGCGAGGGCGATCGCGCGCTCGGGGCGCGCGGGGCGCTGCTTCGTCAGAAAGCGGGCCACGGGTCCTCCCTGGAGCCGCCGGCGCGAGGCCGGCGGGCTCGTTCGAGCTTCAGTGCGCCGCCGGCTGATCCGGCCCGCCGCTCTTCACCTCCTGGAGCGTCTCGCCGGCCTCCTCGTCGCTCTCTGCCTCGGCGATGTCGTGGAGGCTGACGACCCCGACGAGCTGGTCGCTCTCGTCGCACACCATCACCCGGGACTTCCGGTGGGTGCGCATGAGCCGCGCCACCTCCTCGGCGTCGTCGCCGGTCCGGCAGGAGATCACGTCCCGGGTCATGAACGCGGACAGCTTCTCGTCCGGCGAGCGCCCGTCCGCGAGCACCCGGATCGTGAGATCGCGATCGGTGATCGCGCCGATCGGCTTGCCGGCGTCGTCGCAGATCGGCACGAACCCGATGCTCTCGTCGCGCATCAGCCTGGCGGCCTCGATCACCGCGTCCGTCGGACGGCAACACTTGGCCTCGCTCATCAGCTCTTCCACGCGCATGGCACTCTCCTGCGGCGTCGCCGCTCTGGGATCCCCTCCAACGGTGGGGACGCGCCGGCGGGACGCAACGGAGCGGATCGCCGTCCGC
>DASWCJ010000094.1:0-16219 GCA_036390155.1 Anaeromyxobacter sp. | reverse complement strand
ACGCGCGGCTCTTCGTGGGCGGGCGGACCGCGCTCCTGCTCGTCGGCCTGCCGCAGCTCGTCTACCTCGTCCTCTTCTCCTTCACCTTCTTCTGGAGCGGGTACACCGGCCTCGCGATCACGATCGGTGCGATCCTGACGCTGTTCGTGATCATGCAGCTCACCGGTCGGACCGACTGGGCGCGCGCGTTCGGGGGACCGACCGCGGCCGCCCCGCCGCCGTACCCGCCGGCCGCGCGACGGGGGGACCCCGCCTGATCGCGCTCACTCCCGGAAGTTCTGGAACTGGAGCGGGACCCCGAGCGCCGCGCCGCGGATCCGCTGCATCGCCGCCTGGAGGTCGTCCTTCTTCTTGCCCGAGACCCGGACCGCCTCGCCCTGGATCGCGGCCTGAACCTTGAGCCCGCCCTCCTTGAGGAGGGCGACGATCTTCTTCGCGTCCTCCTGCTTCAGCCCCTTCTTCAGCTTCACGAGCTGGCGCACGTGGGCGCCCGAGGCGGGCTCGATCTTCTGCGGGTCGAGCCCCTCGAGCGGCACGCCGCGCTTCGCGAGCTTCTCCATGAGGACGCCGAGGGCCGCCTCCGCGCGCCCCTCCGAGCCCGCCTTCACGACGACGTGCCCCTCCTTGTCGCGCTCGAGGTCGGTGCTCGTCCCCTTGAAGTCGAAGCGCTGCGCGATCTCCTTCCGCGCCTGGTTGAACGCGTTCTCGACCTCCATGAGGTTCAGCTCGGAGACGACGTCGAAGCTCGGCATCGGGTCCCTTCCGCCCGCGCGACGCGGGCGCTGACGAAGCTTACAGCTCCAGCACCACCGGCAGGACCGACGGGCGCCGTCCGACCTCCCGCCGGAAGAACCTCCGGATGGACGTCCGGAGCGCCTCCTGCACCTCGGCGACGTCCGCGCGCGCGGTCGGGGAGAGCTCCTCGATCGCGCGGAGCGCCTCCCCGCGGATCGCCTCCTCCGCCCCCTCGAAGCCCGCGACGCCCTTCGCGAAGAGGTCGGGGCCGCGCACCACCGCCCCGCTCGCCTTCTCCACCGCGAGCACCGCGATGAGGAGCCCGGCCTCGGCGAGCAGCCGCCGGTCGCGGACGACGAGATCGCCGATGTCCGCGCCGAGGAGCGCGTCGCGGTCGGTGTAGACGCGCCCGACCGGCACCGTGCTCTTCTCCACCGACACGCCATCGTCGGCGAGCGCGAGCACCTGCCCGTCGAGGAGGATGTGGCGGCCCGCGACGCCCTCCGCGGCCGCGTGGGCCGCGTGCCGGGCGAGGTGGCGGAACTCGCCGTGGATGGGGACGAAGTGGGCGGGGCGGGCGAGCGCGATGAGCCGCCGCTGCTCCGCCTCCTGGGCGTGGCCCGAGACGTGGAGCGGGCGGAGGCCCTCGTAGGCGACCTCGGCCCCGCGGCGGCAGAGGTCGTTCACCACCTGCCCGACCGCGACCTCGTTCCCCGGGATGAAGCGCGAGGAGAGGACGACGAGATCGCCCTCGGAGACGGCGAGGTCCGGGTGCTCGCCGCGCGCGAGCCGGGCGAGCGCGCTCCGCGGCTCCCCCTGCGTCCCGGTCGTGAGGACGCAGAGCTCGCGCGGCGGCAGCTCGCGGGCCTCCGGGAAGCCCACCGCCATCCAGCCGGGGATCGAGAGGTAGCCGAGGTCCTGCGCGAGCCGGACGTTCGCCTCCATGGAGCGGCCGAGCAGCGCGAGCCGGCGGCCGAAGGCGCGCGCCGCGTTCGCGATCTGCTGGATCCGGTGCACGTTCGAGGCGAAGCAGGCGACGAGGACGCGCCCCCGCGCGCGCTCGAACGCCTCCTCGAGGGCGGCGCCCACCTCCGACTCGGAGAGCGAGCTCCCGGCGCGCTCGGCATTGGTGGAGTCGGAGAGGAGGAGCCGCACCCCCGCCCTCCCGAGCGCCTCGATCCGGGCGAGGTCCATGGGCCGCCCGTCCACCGGGCGCGGGTCGATCTTGAAGTCGCCGGAGTGGAGGATCGTCCCCTGAGGCGTCCCGATCGCGAGGCCGCAGGCGTCGGGGATCGAGTGGGTGACGGCGAAGAACTCGGCGGAGAGCGGCGACCCGTCGCCCGCCGGCCGCACGTCGCCGGGCGCGACCTCGCGGAGATCGGCCGAGACCCCTGCCTCCGCCAGCCGCGGCCGGAGCAGCGCGAGCGTGAAGCGCGTCGCGTAGACCGGCACCCGCACGTCCCTGAGGAGGAAGGGGAGCGCGCCGACGTGGTCCTCGTGTCCGTGCGTGACGAAGATCGCTCCCACCCGGTCCCGGCGCTCCCGGAGCCACCCGAGGTCGGGCGCGATGACGTCCACGCCCACCGGCTCGTTCGGGAACATGATCCCGCAGTCGACGACGGCGATCCGCCCGTCGCACTCGATCGCCATGCAGTTCATGCCGATCTCGCCGAGGCCGCCGAGCGGGAGGATTCGGACGGGAGGCGCCACGGGCCGAATCTACCGCCCGGCCGGGAATCTCGCAGCGGCCATCGCCGGGGGCGGGGCCGAGCGGCCCGGAGCCGAACGGTGCTACCTTCCCGCCCGTGCGGCGCCCGGCCCTCGCGCTCCTGCTCGCCACGCTCCTCGTCTCCGGACTGCCTTCGCCCCGCGGAGCGGGGCTGGGGAGGGGGCTCCTCCCCGCCGCCCGCGCGGCGGAGGACGCGCCCGCGCCCGCCTCCGCTCGCCCCGACGTCGCGCCGCTCCGGTTCGCGTGGCCGGACGACGCCCGGGCGCGGGTGAGCTTCCGGCGCACCCGGCTCCGGACCGGGCAGCGCGCCGAGGTCTTCACTGCGCGTTACGAGACGGTCGCCGAGCGCGGCCCGGCCGGGCTCCGGGTCTCGACCCGCGGCACCACCTGGAAGGGCGACCTGCCCGTGCCGCCTGCGCTCGCGCACGACGCGATCCGCGCCTCGGAGGCGGTGGT
Source organism: Anaeromyxobacter sp. (assembly GCA_036390155.1). Taxonomy (GTDB): domain Bacteria; phylum Myxococcota; class Myxococcia; order Myxococcales; family Anaeromyxobacteraceae; genus Anaeromyxobacter. The sequence goes on along the minus strand of DASWCJ010000094.1, from coordinate 13,299 downwards.
GCAGCGGATCCGGCCCCAGGGGGAGTTCGTGACGCTCGAGGGCGTCGAGGCGCTCCGCCCGGTGCTCGCCCGAATCCTCGACGAGGCGAAGGTCCCGCCGGAGCAGGCCGAGCGCGCGCTCGGGCTCGCCCTCGCCGCGACGAAGGCGGAGGCCGAGGAGCTCTGGAACCTGCTCGTCGGCTTCTGGACCGGCGCCGACCTGCGCGTCGGCGAGCGGTACGCGATGCAGTCCGAGGCGGAGCTCCCGCTCCTCGCGGGCGTCCGCGTCCCGCAGGCGGTCGAGTTCGCGGTGCGTGGGCGGGTGCCGTGCGCCGCCTCCGAGCGCGCGCCCCGCTGCGTGGAGCTCGCGCTCCGCTCCGCGCCCGACCGGGCCGCGCTGGAGCGCTCCGCGCCCGCCCTCCTCGCCCGGCTCCTCCCGGCGGGCGACGAGCCGCCCGCGGGGGCGGCGAAGGAGCTGTCGGCCGAGCGGACGCTCGTCCTCGTCACCGATCCTGCGACCCTGCTCCCGCGCCGGATGGTCTGGTCGAAGGCGGTGCGGCTCGGCGGCGCGGACGGCGGGAAGCCCGCGGCGGAGCAGGTGGACCGGTCGGAGTGGGACTGGCGGTGGGTGCCGGCCACGCCGCCGCCGCGCCCGAAGAAGCGCGCGCCGGCGCCCGCCGCGCTATCTCCGTCGCCGCCGGCATGATCGATCTCCTCGCCGATCTCAACGACCCGCAGCGCGAGGCCGTGCTCCACGGCGGCGGGCCGCTCCTCGTCCTCGCCGGCGCGGGGAGCGGGAAGACCCGCGTCATCGTCCACCGCATCGCGCGGCTCGTCGCGGAGGAGGGGATCGTCCCCTGGCGAATCCTCGCCGTGACCTTCACGAACAAGGCCGCGGGGGAGATGCGCGAGCGGCTCGAGGCGCTCCTCGGCACGTCGGCGGCGGAGCTGTGGGTCCAGACCTTCCACGCGTTCGGCGCCCGCTTCCTCCGCCGGGAGGCGGCGCGGGCGGGACTCTCGCCCTCGTTCCCCATCTACGACGACGACGATCAGCTCCGGCTCGTGAAGGGGATCCTGGCGGAGCTGGGCGCCGACGACGGGGAGACCCTCACCGCGCGCGGCGCCCTCTCGCGCATCGACCGCTGGAAGGGGCTCGCCCTCCTCCCCGAGGAGGCGAAGGTCGGTGAGTACGACGTCGAGGGGAAGCTCGCGCAGGAGGTGTGGCGGCGCTACGAGGCGGCGCTCACCCGCGCGGGCGCGGTGGACTTCGGGGACCTCCTCCTCCGGCCCGTGCGGCTCCTCGAGGAGGACGCGCGGCTCCGGGAGCGCTGGGCGGGGCGCTTCGAGCACCTCCTCGTGGACGAGTTCCAGGACACGAACGCGGTGCAGTACCGGCTCCTCCGGCTGCTCGCCGGGTCGCGCGGCAACGTCTGCGTCGTCGGCGACGACGACCAGGCCATCTACCGGTGGCGCGGCGCCGACGTCGACAACATCCTCGGGTTCGACGGCGACTTCCCGGGCACCCGCGTCGTGAAGCTCGAGCGGAACTACCGCTCGACGCGGAACGTGCTCGACGCCGCGCACGCCGTCATCTCCCACGCAGCGCGGCGGCGCGAGAAGCGGCTCTGGACCGAGGAGGGGCCGGGCGAGCCGCTCGCCCTCGTCGTCGGGCAGGACGAGCACGACGAGGCGGAGCGGATCGCGCGAGTCGTGTCGCAGGAGCGGGGGCGCGGCACCCCGGGCGACGAGATCGCGGTGCTCTACCGGACGAACGCGCAGTCGCGGCCGATCGAGGCGGCCCTGCGCGCCGCCCGCATCCCGTACGTCATCGTGCGCGGCACCTCCTTCTACGAGCGCGCCGAGGTGAAGGACGCGGCGGCGTACCTCCGGCTCGCGCTCGAGCCGCGGAGCGACCTCGACCTCCGGCGCGTGGTGAACCGGCCGCCCCGCGGCATCGGCGAGAAGACGGTGGAGCGCCTGCAGGCGCACGCGCGCGACCGCGGCCTCTCGCTCTTCGACGCGCTCCGCGCGGTGGAGGAGATCGAGGGGCTGAAGCCCGCCGCCCGCCGCGCGCTCTCCGGGCTCCGCGAGGTGCTCGCCGGCCTCGCCCGGGACGTCCCGGGGCTCGACGCCGGCGTCGCGGTGCAGGAGGTGCTCTCGCGCACCGGCCTCCTCGCCCGCGCCAAGGCGGAGCGGACCGACGAGGGCGCGGAGCGCGCCGAGAACCTCCTCGAGCTCGTCGCGGCGGCGCGCGAGTTCGACGAGGCCATCGCCGGCGAGCCGCCGCCGCGCGACCCGGAGGAGCCCACGCCGCCGCCGCTCTCGCGGTTCCTCGAGCAGATCGCGCTCCTCGGCGAGGCGGACCTGCCGACGCCGGAGGGGCGCGTCGCGCTCATGACCCTCCACGCCGCGAAGGGGCTCGAGTTCGAGGCGGTGATCCTCTCCGGGCTCGAGGAGGGCACCTTCCCGCGCGCGCCCTGGGGCGACCCCTCCCCGCGCGAGGAGGCGGAGGCGTACGACGAGGAGCGCCGGCTCTGCTACGTCGGGATGACGCGCGCGAAGCGGCGGCTCACCCTCTCCCTCGCGCGCCGGCGGATGGGGTACGGCGAGGGCGGCCCCTCCTTCCGCCCGATGGAGCCGTCCCGCTTCCTCTCCGACCTCCCGCCGGAGCTGTTCGGCGCCGCGGTCGCGCACGGGGTCCGCGCCCGCTTGTCCGGGCCGCGCGGGCCCATCATCCGGCGCCACCCGGGGGCCCTCCCGCAGGAGCCGCACATCGAGCTCGACGGCGAGGGGGAGCCCTCGCTCGAGGCGCCCGCCCGCCGGCGGGCCGCGGCCGCGCCGGGGGAGCCGGTCGTGGACTATGCGTTCGACCAGCGCCCCGAGGCGGGGCGTGGCTACGCGCGCGGCGACCGCGTCGTGCACCCGTCGCTCGGCGAGGGCGTGGTCCTCGCCTCGGACGGGGCGGGCCGCGACGCGAAGGTGACGGTGCGGTTCGAGGCGGGGGAGAAGCGGGTCCTCGCGCGCTTCCTCGCGCACGGCGGCGCCGCCTGACGCGAAGGGCGCGCCGCCGCGGCCCGCCGTATCATCTAGAGATGACCCCCTCGCAGCCCGGGCGGCTCCCTCCGGTGACGGAGGAGCTCCTGCGGGCGCTCCCCAAGACCGACCTCCACTGCCACCTCGACGGCTCGCTGCGGCTCGCGACCGTGCTCGAGCTCGCGGAGCGGCAGAAGGTGAAGCTCCCGGCCGACACGCCCGAGGGGCTCGCGAAGTCGATCCACATGGGCGAGATCTGCGGCTCCCTCGAGGACTACCTCGCCGCCTTCGACGTGACCCTCGCCGTGCTCCAGACGGAGGAGGCGCTGTACCGGGCCGCCTACGAGCTCGCGACCGACGCCGCGGCGGAGAACGTCCGCTACCTCGAGGTGCGCTACGCGCCGGTGCTCCACACGCGGCGCGGGCTGAAGCCCACCACCATCGTGGACGCGGTGCTCGAGGGGCTGCGCACGGCGAAGCGCGAGTCGGGGGTCAAGTCGAACGTGATCGTCTGCGGGATCCGCCACATGGACCCGCAGACGTCGGTGCGACTCGCCGAGCTCGCCGTCGCCTACAAGGGGAAGGGCGTCGTCGGCTACGACCTCGCCGGCGCCGAGGAGGGGCACCCCGCCCGCCACCACCGCGAGGCGATCCAGCTCATCCTCGACAACAACGTGAACGTCACGATCCACGCGGGCGAGGCCTACGGGCCCGACTCGATCGCGCAGGCGGTGCACAAGTGCGGCGCCCACCGGATCGGCCACGGGGTCCGGCTGCGGGAGAACGGCGACCTCCTCAACTACCTGAACGACCACCGGATCCCGCTCGAGATGTGCCCCTCCTCGAACGTGCAGACCGGCTCGGTGCAGGGCTTCGCGAGCCACCCGCTCCGCTTCTACTTCGACTTCGGGCTGCGGGTGACGGTGAACACCGACAACCGGCTCATCACCGACACGACCGTCACGAAGGAGCTCGCGATCGCGCACCGGGAGATGGGGTTCACCCTCGAGGACGTGTGCACCGTGCTCGTGCAGGGGTTCAAGAGCGCCTTCCTGCCGTTCCGGGAGAAGCAGGACCTCCTGCGCGCCGCGAACGCGGAGATCGCCGAGGTCCTCGCTCGGTTCGCGGGGCCGCGTCCGGCGGGCGCGAACGCAGGGTGAGATCGGCTAAGCTCCGGGCGTGACGGCCCGCGCCCGGTACCGCTGCCCCGTCGGCCTCCTCGCGGTGGAGGCGACCGACGAGGGCGTCGTCGGGATCTCCTTCGGCGATCGCGGCCCCTCGCGCGCCGGGGTCTCCGCCCGAGCGCGGACCCACATCGACGGCGCGGTGGAGGCGCTCGACGCGTACTTCGCGGGACGCCCGGCGCAGCCGCCTCGGCTCGAGCTGCGCGGGACGCCGTTCCAGCGCGCGGTCTGGGACGCGCTCTGCGCGATCCCCTGGGGCGAGCTGCGGACCTACGGCGAGATCGCGGAGCTTCTCCGGCGCCCCGGCGGCGCGCGCGCGGTCGGCGGCGCGAACCACGAGAACCCGGTCGCGATCCTGGTGCCGTGCCACCGGGTGGTGCAGGCGAGCGGCCGGCTCGGCGGCTACGCCGCGGGCCTCGACGTGAAGCGCTGGCTCCTCGCCCACGAGGCGGCCCACGCGCCCGCCCTCCGGCGGACCCGCTAGGCGGCGGCGCGGAGCAGGCAAGCTCCGCCGTAGCCCCCTCGTGGGCCGCGCGGACGGCCCGATCGATCGCTTCCTTGCCCTGCTCCGGGCGGGTGCGTAGCATCGAACCGTCCCCGTCCGCCGCCGGAGAGTCACCGATGCAGAAGCTCCTCGCGATGATCCTGGCCGGCGGCGAAGGGCGCCGTCTCGACCCCCTCACCCGCGAACGCGCGAAGCCGGCGGTGCCGTTCGGCGGCCGCTACCGCATCATCGACTTCGTCCTCTCGAACTTCGCGAACTCCGGCATCCTCAAGATGAAGGTGCTGGTGCAGTACAAGTCGGAGTCGCTGAACGCGCACATCCAGCGGGGCTGGCGGCTCACCGCGCTCCTCAACGAGTACGTCGAGATCGTCCCGGCCCAGATGCGAGTCGGCCCGAAGTGGTTCGAGGGCTCGGCGGACGCGATCTACCAGAACCTCAACATCATCACGGACGAGGAGCCGGAGCACACGTTCGTGTTCGGCGCCGACCACGTCTACCGCATGGACGTCCGCCAGATGCTCGACTTCCACGTCCGGAACAAGGCGGACCTCACCGTCGCCGCGATCCCGATCCCGGTGGAGGAGGCGGTCGACTTCGGCATCATCGAGGTGGACTCCGACGGGCGGATGATCGGGTTCACCGAGAAGCCCAAGGCCGGCGTGAAGACGATGCCCGGCAATCCGACCCGGTGCCTCGCGTCGATGGGAAACTACATCTTCACGACCGACGCGCTCGTGCAGGAGATCGTGCGAGACGCGGGGGACTCGAAGAGCGTCCACGACTTCGGCAAGTCGATCGTCGCGTCGATGCACCACCGCAAGCGCGTGTTCATCTACGACTTCGCGAAGAACACCGTGCCGGGCCAGAGCGAGAAGGAGCGGGGCTACTGGCGAGACGTCGGGTCGCTCGACGCCTACTTCCAGGCGAACATGGACCTCGTCGCGGTGGACCCGATCTTCTCGCTCTACAACGACCACTGGCCCATCTACACGATCCAGCGCAACACGCCGCCGGTGAAGTTCGTCTTCAACAACGTGCGGGAGAACCGGGTCGGCCGCGCCACGGACTCGCTCATCTCCGAGGGCTGCATCATCTCGGGCGGTCACGTCCACCACTCGATCCTGTCGCCGCAGGTGCGCGTGAACAGCTACGCGTACGTCGAGGACTCGATCGTGTTCGAGAACGTGAACATCGGGCGGCACTGCCGGATCCGCCGGGCGATCATCGACAAGCACGTCGAGATCCCGGCGCACACCACCATCGGCTACGACGCGGAGAAGGACCGCAAGCACTTCCACGTCACCGAGAGCGGCATCGTGGTGATCCCGAAGGGGATGCGGATCGACGGGGGGCACGCCTCGTAGGCGCGCCGCGGCGCGCGGTCAGCGGCGCTCGACCGCGCGCTCGGCCTTGTTGAAGGCGATCGCGAGGTCCACCGGCTTCTCGAGGACGTCCGTCGCGCCGAGCTCGAGGAGCAGGTCGCGCAGGTTCTGGTCCCCGCCGAACGCGGTCACGACGAGCACCGGGATCTTCGCGGTCCGGGGGTTCGCCTTGAGCTGCCGGAGCACGTCACGCCCGTCGAGCTTGGGCATGCCGATGTCGAGCAGGACGAGATCGGGCGGGTCCGTGGCGACGGCGACGAGCGTCTCGGGGCCGTCGTGCACCACGGTGACCCGATGCCCGCGGCTCTGGGCGTACGCGGCGTAGAGCCGCGCGACCGCGAGGTCGTCCTCGGCGACCAGGATCCGGAGCGGAGAGGGCGGGTTCACCACGCGACCGAGCATACGACGCGCCGGTCCCTTCCGGTATCCCGTGACGGTTTGCCGCGGTCATGCAGGGGAATTCCGATGGGAGGCGCCGCGCCACCGCGCCCCGAGCCGCGCGGGGCCCTACGTCACGGTGGGGGTGACGGGGGTGGGCGCGCTTCGCGGCGCGTGACGAAGGCGGGAACACGGCTTATAAGGCGGGCGCCATGACGCCGAGATCCCTCTCGCTCGCCCTGCTGCTCGCCTTCGTCCCCGCGTCCCTCCCGCGTGCCGCGCCGCCCGAAACCCCGGCGGCCGCCCCTTCGGCGAAGACGACCCCCGAGCTCCCCTACACGACGTTCAAGCTCGCAAACGGCCTCACCGTCGTCGTCCACGAGGACCACACGAACCCGATCGTCGGCGTCCACGTCCAGTTCGACGTCGGCGCGAAGGACGAGAAGCCCGGCCGCACCGGCTTCGCCCACCTCTTCGAGCACCTCATGTTCCAGGGCTCGGAGCACCTTCCCAAGGGGATGGCGGATCGGCTCGTCGAGGCCGCGGGCGGCGACACGAACGGCTCCACCTCGCAGGACACGACCCAGTACTGGGAGCAGGTGCCGTCGAACGCGGTCGAGCAGATGCTCTACATCGAGGCCGACCGGATGGGCTTCCTCCTGCCGACGCTCGGGCAGGAGAAGCTCGACAACCAGCGGGAGGTCGTCCGGAACGAGCGCCGCCAGAGCTACGAGATGCGGCCGTACGGGCTCACCTTCGAGAAGATCCTCGCGAACCTCTTCGACCCGGAGTTCCCCTACCACTGGATGCCCATCGGCTCGCACGAGGACCTCCAGGCGGCGAGCCTCGAGGACGTCCGCGACTTCTTCAAGCGCTTCTACGGCCCCGAGAACGCGGTCCTCGCCATCGCCGGCGACGTCGACACGGCGAAGGTCCGCGCGCTCGTCGAGAAGTGGTTCGGGGCGGTCCCGGGCAAGCCGGCGCCCGTCCACCAGAAGCCCACGCCAGTCCCGCTCACGCAGGAGAAGCGCGTGGCGATGGAGGACCGGGTCCAGCTGCCCCGGATCTACATGGCCTGGCAGACGCCGAAGGTGTTCGCGCCGGGCGACGCGGCCCTCGATCTCGCCGGGCAGGTGCTCTCCGACGGGAAGAGCGCCCGGCTCGTGAAGCGGCTCGTGATGGACGAGCGGATCGCCCAGGACGTCTCCGCCGGACAGGACAGCCAGCTCCTCGGCTCGATGTTCCTCCTGGTCGCGACGCCGAAGCCGGGCGTCTCGCTCGAGCGGCTCGAGAAGGAGATCGACGAGGAGCTCGCCCGGCTCGCGGCGGAGCCCCCGTCCGCCGAGGAGCTCGAGCGGTCGAAGAACAAGATCGAGGCCGGCGCGATCTTCGGCCTCGAGCCGGTGGGCGGCTTCGGCGGCCGCGCCTCGACGCTCGCGAGCTACTACCTGCGCACCGGGAACCCCGGCTACCTGAGCGAGGACCTCGCCCGGTACCGCCGGGCGACCGCGGCGGACGTGTCCGCCGCCGTGAAGCAGTACCTCCGCAAGGACGCCCGCGTCGTCCTCACCGTCACCCCGCGCCCCGCTGCGGCCGCAGCGCCCGCGAAGGGGGAGTCCCGATGAGCCGCCTCTCGAAGCGCACCGCGTTCCTCGCGATCGTTCTCGCCGCCGCCGCCTGCGCCGGCCCGTCGAGGCAGGCACCCCAGGCCGTCGCCGCGGCGCAGCCCGCGCCCGACCGATCGAAGCCGCCCGAGAAGGGGCCTCCGCCCGAGCTCCACGTCCCGGCGCAGAAGAAGTTCGTCCTCGCGAACGGGCTCCGCGTCCGGCTCGTCGAGTACCGGCGCCTGCCGATCGTCGCGCTGAACCTCGTCGTGGACGCCGGCGCGGCGCGCGACCCGGGCACCTCGCCCGGCCTCGCGAGCCTCACCGCGACGATGCTCACCGAGGGGACGAAGACCCGGACCGCGACCCAGATCTCGGACGAGGTCGGGTTCCTCGGCGCCTCGCTCGGCGCCGGCGCCTCGGTCGACTCGGCCGCGCTCTCCGGGTCCACCCTCGCCCGTCACCTCCCGCGCTTCCTCGAGATCTTCGCCGACGTCGCGGTGAGCCCCGCCTTCCCGCAGGCCGACTTCGCGCGGGTGCAGGACGAGCGGCTCGTGACGCTCCTCCAGCAGCGCGACCAGCCGCAGGCGGTCGCCTCCAAGGCGTTCCAGCCCGTGTTCTGGGGCGCCCACCCGTACGGCCACTACTCGCTCGGCACCGAGGACTCGGTGCGGGCGATGCGTCCGGCCGACCTCGCGGCGTTCCACGACCGGCTGTGGCGGCCGGCGAACGCGGAGCTGGTGGTGGTCGGCGACGTCTCCGAGGCGGAGCTGAAGGCGCTGCTCGAGAAGAGCCTCGGCGCCTGGCCGGCCGGCAGCGCCGCGACCCCGCTCGGCGCGGCCGCGCCCGCCTCGCCGCGCCGGACCCTCATGCTCGAGAAGGCCGACGCGCCGCAGTCGTACCTGTACCTCGGGATGCCCGGGCTGCGCCGGTCGTCGGAGGACTACGTCGCGGGGACCGTCGCGTTCCAGGTGCTCGGCGGCGGGATGGCCTCGCGGCTCTTCCGGAACCTCCGCGAGGACAAGGGCTACACCTACGGGGTCTACGCCCGCAGCGACGCGCGCAAGCTCGCCGGCGCGAGCGTGGTCGTGGGGAGCGTGAAGGCGGAGGTGACCGGCGCCGCGCTGAAGGAGCTCCTCTCCGAGGTCCAGCGGATGCGCGAGGAGCCGGTCCCCGCGCAGGAGCTCGAGGAGGCGAAGGACTCGCTCGTCCTCTCCCTGCCCGCGAACTTCGCGACCGCCGGCGCGACGGCGGGGCGGATCGCCGACCTCGTCGCGAACGGCCTCCCCGACGACTACTGGAACCGCTACGCCGAGCTCGTCCGGAAGGTCACCGCCGCGGACGTGCAGCAGTTCGCGAAGAAGTTCATGGATCAGTCCCAGCTCACGCTCGTCATGGTCGCGAACCCGCAGACCGTGAAGGCGCAGCTCGCGGACCTGCCGATCGGGCCGGTGGACGTGCGCCCTGCGCCGTCGTCGGCGGCGCTCGAGCCCACCGCCGCCCCGGCGAAACCGGCGGCCGCGCCGGCGAAGAAGCCGCCGGCGAAGAAGGCGGGCGGCGCGAGGAAGTAGCGCCCGCGCGCGCGGGCCCGGACGCTACGGGCCCGCCGCCGCGCGGCGCGGAAGACCTCACCACCACCCGATCCCCGAGGTCGTTCGCCATGACGGCTGCCCATCCCGCGCCGGCGGGTCGGGCCGAAGCCGTCCGGGGCAGACCTGATTGGTGAGCGGTGCGCACCTTCCCTGTAAGGGGTTTGAGGTATCGCGGGCTTTGGCGGCGCGGCCTGCGGCCGAAGGCGCGTGCACGAATTCGCAACGCGGATCTCACTCGGCGGATAGGAACTCCAAACCGTGATTCGCGAACGCAATGCCCATCCTGTAAACAGCCCCGCTCGCCCCCCCACGCGGAGTCGAAGCGGGCCAGAGGCCGCCCGACCCGACAAGGGCGTTCAGGACGTTGCGAGGCAGGCCGAGGACGCGGCCGTCCACCGACGCGAGCGGATCACCCTCTGTGCGGAGGCGCCATGCGGGTCTACTTCTTCCAGCACGGGCTCGACGAGTATCGCGGCGTTCCAGGCCGGTACCCGTATGACGTCAAGGGTCGCATCATTGATCTCGTGCGGGCCGAGAGCCGTGATTGGACTGGCGTTGTCTATCTATGCAGACGGCCTTGCCGAGAACACACCAGGGCCCAACGTCGATCCTCACGTGTTCTCGGATCTTGTCCCCTGGCATCTGAGCTTCTGCAACATCGACAAGAGGACGTCGAAGACCGCCGTTCGTGGACACTTGCCGCCGGCAGCCGCTGATCGCGCGGTCTTGAGCGAGTTGGTCCGTCCCGGGGACGTGGTCGTGTTCGGGAACTACCTTTCAACTCATCTCCTCTGGTGCGACACCGTGCTCTGTGTCGGCGAGTGCGTCCCGATTCCTCAGCGGAACCACTGCTTGCGCGTTGTCGAGAGGCTCGACGAGTACTGGCCCGTTGCGACGAAGCGTGCATTCGACAGCAGAAGCCTCGACGAGTTCCGGCAGAGCAGGACGTACCTGCTCGGTCTAAAGGACAGCACCGCGACCGGTGGTCACTGTCGTACGGAAATCGCACCGCATCCACAGGTCATCGGTAGTCGCCGCGAGCCTCAGGTCCTGAGCCGTGACGCCCTTGTAGAAGCGATCCTCGGCGGAACTGGGTTCAGTTTCATTCCATTGAGAGCGCGACAGGACACCAGAAGGCAGTCCGTCCGCGCTCGTCCAGGGCTCTTCACTGTGGAACACCACGGAATCGCGGCCGAACTTGACGGCGGAAGCGGAGTTGTTGCCCTCAGCCACCTGTTCGGAAAGAGTCTCATCCGACGAATCATCGAAACCGCAGATGCCTTGGTGCTCGGTTCACACGACCTGGTACCTACGGCTCTCAAGAAGCAGCAGCGCGCGAGTTGTTGAACCCGAGACGCTCTGTGCTCCGCTGTAGAATCGAATCGGGTGAAGCTCCAAGCGAACTCAAAGTTGTTCGGCGCGAAGTACGGGATCGACCACCTGCCGCTCCCGTTCGCTTTCACGTCCGACCCATTCACGATTCGTATGCAGCGCGAGGATGCGACCTCGTGCCGAGCGCTCGCTGAGGTTGCGGTCGACGCTTCGTCTCTCAGCGTCGAACCTGACGAACTCGACGCCGCAGGCGAGGTCCGGAACACCGGCGGCGTCATCGTTTCCAACCCGGCTCCGGTGTGGGAGTTCATCGGTGCAGTGGTTGATGCACTGGCGCTTCTCTACGACGCTCCACTGACCGTAACGCACGCCGGGGCGGATGAGCTCATCCCGGAGAACGCCGCGGACGAGGGCACGTTGCGGCGGCTCGGTACGAACAGGGTCGTGTTGCGGATTCGCGGGAACGTGAGAGTCGTTGGGCCGATGCCAGTCTCGAACCTCGACATCGCCGTAAGGAAACTACTGCCCAAGCATGCGGGGCTGAGGCTCTACAGCGAGGCAGCTCACCTTCAAGGTGCCGTTTCGCAGTATCGAGAGTTGTGGCGAGTTCTTGAATCGGCGTTCGGGCGGGAGGGCGAGGGACTCGTGGAACTGCTATCCACGTTCAAGCCCGCTCTCGCGATGGGGTTCACCAAACGCGAGATCAAGGGACTCCTGGTGCTACGTGGCCGAGCAAGTCATGCGGCAAGTAAAGGCGGCCTTCGCGAGGTCATGAACGTGTCTGCCCTCGCGCGCTCGCGGCTAGGGCGACTGGACGGTCTCGTGAAGCGCGTACTCGTGACGAAGAAGTCATGGGGCCAGCCCACCACCGCGGTAGAGGAAGTCGTCCCGGACACCGGGCACGTGGGCCCGCCCGACGAACCTGACGGCTTGGACGAGTAGCCTGGCGACCACGAGCGCGTGGGCGGACGCACCGTGGATCGGTCTCGTCCACCACCTTTCCACCACCACGCAGGTCCGCGGGGGTCCGCTGGGGTCCGCTAACCCCGCGGGATCACACGCAAGTGCCCGTGACTTCAGGCCGTCTTTCTCGCATGGCATTCAGGAAATCACCGGTTCGATCCCGGTCGAGTCCACCAGTAGAGAGACGGGCGGTCAGGGAAACCTGGCCGCCCGTCGCGTTTCTGGGACGACTCCGGGGGAACGAGGCCTGGAGCGGGTGCGTCCCCCGGGACCGCCCGCGCCGCCCGAAGCGGCGAACCAGCACGGCGTCGGTCCACGCCGGCGTGCCCGGGTCTCAGTCTCCGAACGTGCAGGCCCTCACGTCCTCCGAAGGGAGCGCTCCATGTCGTGCGTGGACGGGGCGCCGCTCCTCTCCGTACCGTCGCGTCTTCCCGGGCGGGAGGACGGCATGGCGCGCGGAGCGGCGATCGTCATCGGCGGAGCGGTGGCCAAGGGCGCGTTCGCGGCGGGCGCGCTCGAGGCGCTCACCCTGGCGCTGCACCGCGCGGGCACGCCCATCCGCAGGCTGGTCGGGACGAGCTCGGGGGCCCTCAACGCGGTGATGATCGCCGCCGGCGTGCGCGCGGGCGATCCGGTCGCCGCGTCGGGACGGCTGGCCGCTCTCTGGGAGGAACGGGCGGACGTCTGCCACGTGTTCGAGCCGGACCTCGCGAGCTGGGTGCACGGGCGCGGCGCGTCCGGGACCCGGCGCATCGTCGATCTCCTGCGGCGGGAGTGCCCGCTCCCGACGTCGCCGGCTTCGCAGCACGTCTCGCTGCGGATCGTCGTCGCCCCGCTTGCCGGCGTCGGGACGAAGCGGACGACGTTCGAGCACGTGGAGCGCTTCGAGGGGGCCGACCTCGATCACGCCGAGTCGCGCGAGCGCGTCTTCGAGGCGGCAGCGGCGTCCGCGGCGTTCCCGTTCGCCTTCGGTCCCGTCACACTCGCCGACGTCGGGCCGTGCGTGGACGGCGGAGTCGTGAACAACACGCCGATTGGGGAGGCGATCGACCAGGATCCCGGGATCGACGTCGTGTACGTGGTCGCCGCCGAGCCCGCGGACATGTGCCTCGGCCCGAGGCGCGCGGCCGCGCTCGGCGGCTCGGACCTCCTGCTGCGCCTCGTGGAGATGCTCATCGACGAGCGGCTCACCCGAGACCTCGCCGAGGCGCGCGCCGTGAACGGCTGGGTCGCGACGCTGGCGCGGCTCGAGGCGAGCGGCGCGCTCGCGCCCGGGGCCCGCGACGAGGTCATCCGCGGCCTCTACCCGCGGCGCGACCCGCGCGCGTTCCGGCAGGTGGACGTCGT
>DASWCJ010000093.1:0-7800 GCA_036390155.1 Anaeromyxobacter sp. | reverse complement strand
CGCGGCCATGAGCGCCCGCGCGAGCTCGTCGCAGCCGCCGCGATAGTCGTCCGCGTCGGCGCCCTTCAGCTCGTTCTTCTTCGCGCGCTCGTGGAGCGAGCGGAACACGCGAAGCCAGTCGGCAAGCCCCATGCCTCACCCGTCGAATCCCCCCGGACTCCCTCGAAGGAGAGCACGAAGGGGCGTGCGTGTCGATGCACGCAGCGCCCACCGCCGTCCCGCGAGCGCGGGACGTTCAGCCCTCGATCGCGACGTCTACGAGGGTCGCAGGGAGGCGCGGCGCTACCGGATGCCGAGGAGCGAGCCGAGGCGAGGCTTCCCTGCGCTCGACCGCTCCGGCCGGAGGTGGATCCCGACGTCCGAGAGTTCCGACAGCGTCCTCGCGAGGTGCTGCAGCCCGGCGGGCGCGGGCGTGATCCGCGGCCCGATCCAGAGCGACGGACGCGAACGCCTGCGGCGCAGCACGAGCAGCGCGGCGGCGGTGGCGGCGGCGCCGGCTACGAGCGCGGTGAGGGCGAGCGAGACCATCGCCCCGCAAGCTAGCTCGCGGGTCCGATGTTCGCGCCGGCCCGGATAGGGCTCCCACGACCAGGGGTCACCTTCCCGGGCGCTCGCTCGCCAAGCTGCCGCACGCGCTCGCGGGAGGGCGCCTTGACCCCCGGGGGCTCGCGTGCGATCCCGGGCGGGTGCGGATACGCACCGAGAACCTCGCGGTGATGCTCACCGACATGAAGGGCTTCACCGCCGCGACGAGCCGCCAGTCGCGCGCGGAGAACGCTCGCATGCTCGCGCTCCTCGACGAGCTCGTGCTCCCGGTGGTCCGTGCCTTCGGCGGACGGCCGGTGAAGACCATCGGCGACGCGTACCTCGTCCTCTTCGGCGCGCCCACCTCGGCGCTCCTCTGCGGGACCGCGCTCCAGGACCGGCTCTGGGACTTCGGGACGCGGGTGCCGCCCGAGGAGCGGATCGAGGTGAAGATCGTCGTCACCCTCGGCGAGATCCGGCTCGTGGGGAGCGGCGCCGTCCCCCACGACGTCTTCGGGGAGGCGGTGAACCTCGCCTCGCGGGTGGAGGCCGAGGCGGCGGCCGGCGAGGTCTGGTTCACGGAGGCCGTGCGGCTCGTCGCGGATCCGTCGCAGCTCGACGTGGACGATCTCGGCGCCCGGCGGCTCAAGGGGATCGAGGAGGACGTGCGGCTCTATCGCGTGCGGCCCGCGACGGCGCAGGAGGGTGAGTCGGGGCCGCCCTACGGCAACGCGACCCTCGGGCGCGTGCTCGGCGTCGCGCCCCCGGACCCGCGCACGCTCGCGCGGGCGATCCGTCGGCGCGGAAACCCCGTGTTCCAGGCGGGACGGGCCCTCGCGGCGTTCGCCGCGGCGGTCCCCCTCCGCCCCGCGGCGGCGCTGCTCGCGGCCGCGCTTGCGGCGGGCGCCGGGTGGTGGTGGGTGTCGGGCGGCATCGAGCGGCGCATTTCGCGCGGGGACCTCGGCGGCGCGGAGGCCGCGATCGAGGCCCGCGCCGCGGAGCGCGGCGCAGAGGATCCGAAGGTCCTGTACCTGCGCGGCCGGCTCGCCGCCGCGCACGCCACGGCGGGGCACGGGAGCGTCCGCGACGCCTACCGCTGGTGGACTCGCGCGGTGGTGGTGGGGAGCGGCGACGCGCTCGGCGCGCTCGAGGACGAGGCGGAGGTCTGGGAGTGCGACCGCCGGCGGTTCGCGACGCGCGCGCTCGTCGAGACCCGCTCGCCCCGCGTCCTCCGAGCGCTCCACCGGATCGACGAGCGCGAGCCCGCACCGGAGGACGCGCTCGGACGGGTGAAGCACCTCATCGGCGCGGACGGGCAGTGCGGCGAGGGCGACGTGGCGCGCGAGGGGATCCGCACGATCGAGGCGGCGAGGCGCTGACTGCGAAGCGCTGGCGAGGTCTCAGGGCCTCGCGCCGGGCCGCCGGCGCGCGAGCGCGAGCTGCGGCGCACGCTCCGCGGCGGAGCGGCGGGCACGGTCGAGCGCGGCGATCGCGCGGGCGAGCAGGGCGGTCGGGTCCTTCCGGCCGCCCGTGACGAGCGCCGCGCCGCGCAGGAACATCCGCGCGGTGGTCGCCGACACGGACACCGCCCCTGCCGCGCAGAGCCCGGCGGTCGCGGCCGCGACCCGCGCGGTGGCGCGGGCGCGCCCCTCGGTCTCGCCCGCGACCTGGATCGAGGCGAGCGGCGTGCGGACGGGCTCGAAGAATCGCGAGCGGCGCGCTCCGCCCGCGCGCGCGAGATGGCGGCCGCCGTAGGGGAGGTCGCCGCGCTCGCGGACGACGCGGTAGAGGACGAGCGGTTCCGCCTCGCCGTGGAGGACGCGCGGGCCCATCTCCTCCGCGGGCGCCTCCGAGCGCGCCATCGTGAGCCAGACGGCGCGGGTGAGCCACACCTCGCCCGGCGCGGCGGAGAGGGCGACCGCCTTCGCGGTGCCGATGGGCATCCCCGAGACGTGGCCGCGCTCGAAGCGCACCTCGCCCTGGTTTACGCCGACACCGAGCGACGCGGACCAGGACGGGGTCGCTTGCGCCCGCGCGGCCGCGTCCTGCACCGCGGCGGCGCACTGCACCGCGTCGGTGGGCGAGCGGAACGCGAGGACCGTGGTGCCCTCCTCGCACGCGAGCCGCCGGCCCTCGTAGGCGCGGACGATGGGGAGGACGAGCGCGTCGTGGTCGGCGAGGGCGCGGGCGCGCGCGCCAGGCGCGAGCGCGGGTGCTCGGTCGTCCCAGGGGAGGATCCGGACCGCGACGAGCGTGAGGTTCACCGACGAGGGCAGCGACGCCGACGGGATGCCGAGGAAGCTCGCCCGGACCGCGTGCGGCGTGTGGCGGACGCCCGGGAGGGGGGCGGTGATGCGCGCCGCCGGCGGGCGCACCGGCGCCTCCGCGCCGTCGAGGATCGCGCGAAGGTCGGCCGCGGAGCCCGGCCGCCGGGCCCGGTCCTTCTCCGTCGCGCGCGCGACGAAGTCTACGAGCCGCGGCCAGGCGGCGAGCTCGGGGAGGACCGAGGACGGGCTCGGCACGCGCTCGAACGCGTGCGCCGCAACGAGCGCGCGGAGGTCGGAGGTGTCGAACGGGTGGCGCCCGGTGAGCATCACGAACGCGAGGATCCCCGCGGCGTACAGGTCCGCGCGGCGATCCACCTCGCCGCCCACCGCCTGCTCGGGCGACAGGTACTCGGGCGTGCCGACCACGAGCCCGGTCTGGGTCCGCGTCGCGTCGCTCCGGACCTCCGTCCACTTCGCAATCCCGAAGTCGAGCACGCGGAGGAGCTCGTCCGGCCCGGTCCCCGAGAGCCAGAGGTTCTCCGGCTTGAGGTCGCGGTGGACGATCCCCTCGGCGTGCGCGGCGGCGAGCCCGTCGAGGAGCTGGCGGAGCAGCCGCACGGCGCGGGGCGGCGCGAGGCGGCCCTCCCGGTCGAGCACCGCCCGGAGCGGCTCCCCCTCGAGCAGCTCCATCACGAGGTACGGCCGGCCCGCCGCGTCCTCGCCGAAGTCGAGCACCTCGACGACGTGCGCGGACCGGATCCGGCTCGCGACGCGCGCCTCGCGGCGGAACCGCTCCCGCTCCGGCGGGTTCCGGCAGAGCTCGGCGTGGAGCACCTTCACCGCCGCCTTGCGGCCCACGTGGACGTGCTCGGCCCGATAGACGGAGCCCATCCCGCCGATGCCGAGGAGCGTCTCGATCCGCCAGCGGCCGTCGAGGATCGCGCCCGCGCCGAGGTCGGCGCCGTCGCCTCCCGGAGGCCCGTGTCCGATGGTCCCGGCCACGCCGCTCACCCGCGCAGCATCTCGAGGAGCACGATCGCGAAGACGATCGGCACGAGGAGCGCCACGAGGCCACCCGCCGCGAGCATCGCGAGGACCGCGATCTTGGGACCGGTCCGCTCCGGAAGGGGCGAGTCGAAGGGGAGGCGCAGCTTCACGCGCGGATTGTAGCGGAAGGGGAGGCGGGCGTAACTTCGACTCGTGGGACCCACCGGCGCCATCCACGGGTTCGAGGCCGCCGCCGGCCCGTACGAGCGCTCGCGCCCCGAGTACCCGGCCGACGCGGTCGACCTGCTCGCCCGGCTCCTGTCCCTGCGCACCGGGCGCACGCTGCTCGACCTTGGCGCCGGGACCGGCAAGCTCTCCCGGCTCGCCGCGGCGCGCGGGGCGACCGTCGTCGCGCTCGAGCCGTCGGCGGCGATGATCCGCCAGGCCGGCGGGAAGGGCGTCCTGCTCGTGCGCGCGCTCGCCGAGGCGCTCCCGGTCCGGCGGCACGCGGTGGACGCGATCTGTGCCGCGTCCGCGTTCCACTGGTTCGACGGGCGCCGCGCGCTCGGCGAGGCGCACCGCGCGCTCCGCCACGGCGGGCGGCTCGCGCTCGTCTGGAACGTGCGCGACGACGCGGTCCCCTGGGTGGCCGCGCTCTCCGCGATCGTGAACCGGCACGAGGGGGACGCGCCCCGCTACCGCACCGGCGCCTGGCACGCGGCGTTCGACGCCGCCCGCGATCTGTTCCGCCCGGTGGAGGAAGCGCACTTCCCGAATGCGCATGCCCTCCCGCCGGAGGGGGTCGTCGAGCGGATCGCGTCGGTGAGCTTCGTCGCCGCGATGCCCGAGGCGGAGCGCGCCGCCGTGCTCGCGGAGGTGCGGGCACTCCTCGCCACCCACCCCGACACCGCGGGGAAGGACGAGCTCGTGCTCGCCTACCGGACCGACGTGTTCGTCTGGGAGCGGGTGGGGTAGCGCGGGTGGCGCTACCCGCGCTCCTCCGGGAACCCCGCCGCCCGCCACGCGAGCATCCCGCCCGCGAGCTGGAACGCGTCGTAGCCCGCCTCGCGCAGGAGCCGGACCGCCGGGATGGAACGGTGCGCGGTGAGGCAGATCGCGACGACCGGGCGGCTCCGGTCGAGCCCGAGCGACGCGAGCCGCTCCGGGAGCGCCGCGATCGGCACCGAGACCGCGCCGCGGATGCGCCCGCGCCGGAACTCCCCCGCGGTGCGGACGTCCAGGATCTGCGGGGGCGGGACGGCGTCGAGGTCCACGGCGAGCCGGCGCGCCGGCAGCTCCGGCACTGCGCCGAACGGGAACCACCACGGGAGCTTCATCGCGGCTCATTGTCGCCGGGGTCGCCCCGCCCGTCGAGGTGGCCTATCATCCGCGGCCGATGCTTCGCGTCAGCTGGCCGCTCGCGCTGCTCCTCGCCGCCGTCGTCGCGGTCATCGCGCGAAAGCCGCGGCTCCTCGTGCCGATCGCGATCGTCTTCGTGGTCTGGTACGCCGTGCAGCGGGCGTCC
Organism: Anaeromyxobacter sp.; assembly: GCA_036390155.1. Classification (GTDB taxonomy): domain Bacteria; phylum Myxococcota; class Myxococcia; order Myxococcales; family Anaeromyxobacteraceae; genus Anaeromyxobacter. Next base: position 2,496 of record DASWCJ010000093.1, on the reverse strand, counting down.
GCGGGGCGCAAGCCCGGGCGATGAGCCGGCGCCAGGAGCCCGGGCGCTCGGCCGCCGGGCATCCCCGGCGCGCTCCCTGCGGTCGGCGCGGCCCTCTCGCGCGGACCGCGCCGGCCATGCGCTCCCCGACCGGCGATGACCATCCTCCCTCCGGGGCGGTGGTGATCCGGCCGCCCGGGAGGGGGATCCGATGCGCTTGCCGGGGAGCGGGATGAGCTGGAAGGAGTTCTTCGTCGGGGTGAAGGACGAGATCTCCGATGACGGGATCACCGATCTCGCCGCGACCGTCACCTTCTACGGGATCCTCTCGCTCTTCCCGTTCCTCCTCATGCTGGTCGCGCTCGCGTCGGTGGTCGTCACGACGGAGCAGGCGGACTCGATCGTCGCCCAGCTCGGGCAGGTGGCGCCCGGCCCCGCGACCCAGATCCTCGGCGAGCGGATCCGCGAGCTCGGGGGGCAGCAGAGCGTGACGCTCCTCGGCGTCGGCGCGCTCGTCGCGATCTGGTCCGCCTCCGGGGGCGTGATGGCGCTCGTCGGCGCGCTCAACCGCTGCTACGACGTGAAGGAGCAGCGGTCCTGGTGGAAGGTGCGCGCGATCGCGATCGGCATGACGCTCGTGGCCGGCGTGCTCGCGCTCGCCGCCGCGCTCGTCGCGGTCGCGGCGGCGCCGCTCGCGGACTGGATCGGCGGCCCGATCGGCACGGCCATCACCCTCCTGCGCCTGCCGGTCGCCGGCCTCGTCATGATGTTCCTGTGGGCGCTCCTCTACTACGTGCTCCCGGACGTCGAGCAGACGTTCAAGTTCATCACGCCGGGCTCGGCGCTCGGGGTCGTCCTCTGGGTGGTCGCCTCGTGGGGCTTCTCCCGGTACGTGTCGAGCTTCGGGAGCTACGACAAGACCTACGGCTCGCTCGGCGGCGTCATCGTCCTGCTCCTCTGGATGTGGATCTCCTCCCTGGTGCTGCTCGTCGGCGCCGAGGTGAACGTGCTCATCGAGCAGCGTTCGCCGGAGGGGAAGCGGCAGGGCGCGAAGCGGAGGAGCGACATCGGGCTCGAGCCGGTGGCGCGCTCGGTCCCCGTGGGCGAGCCGGTCCTCGAGACGCGCCCCGCGCTCCCGGTCCCGGTGGCGCGGCGGCGCGGGCCGCTGCGCGGGATCGTCGCGGTCGCCGCGGGGCTCGCGGCCGGGGTGCTGCTCGCCCGGCGGGAGGCGTGAGCCATTCGCCCTGCCGCGCTCCTGCTAGCATCGGTCCCGTGGCGCGAAACAAGCTTTGCCTCGGTGTCTCCGCCTGCCTGCTCGGGCGGAAGGTTCGCTACGACGGGCAGCACAGGCGCTCCGCGTTCCTCGTGGACGCGCTCGGCCCCTTCGTCGAGTGGGTCGAGGTCTGCCCCGAGCTCGAGCTCGGGCTCGGGGTGCCGCGCGAGCCGATCCGGCTCGTGGCCCCCTCGGCGGCGCCGCGCCTCGTCGCGGAGAAGAGCGGCAAGGACCTCACCGAGGCGATGGCGCGCTTCGCCGACGCACGCGTGGGCGAGCTCGCGCGGCTCGACCTCGACGGCTGGGTGACGAAGAAGGACTCGCCCTCCTGCGGGATGGAGCGCGTGCGGGTCCACCCGGCGAAGGGCGGCACGCCTCGGCGCGACGGGGTCGGCGCATTCCTTCGCGTCCTCGCCGCGCGGCTGCCGCTCCTCCCGATCGAGGAGGAGGGGCGGCTCGAGGACGCCGCGCTCCGCGAGGGTTTCGTCGAGCGGATCTTCGCGTACGCGCGTTGGAAGGCGGCGCGGGCCCGCGGGATGCGCCGCGGCGATCTCGTCGCGTTCCACGCCGCGCACGAGCTCGCGCTCCTCTCCCACAGCCCGGCCGCGTACCGGCGACTCGGCGCGCTCGTCGGCGGCCTCGGAAAGGGCTCGGTCGCGCCGGCGGTCGCCGCGTACGGCGAGGGCTTCATGGAGGCGCTCCGGGTGCCCGCGACCCGCGGCCGCCATGCGAACGTGCTCGCGCACCTGCTCGGCCACTTTCGCGACGTGCTCCCGGCGGCCGACCGGCGCGAGCTCGCCGGAGCCGTCGAGGACTTCGCCCGCGGCGTCGTGCCGCTCGTCGTCCCGCTCACGCTCTTCCGTCATCACGCGCGGAGCCGCGGGATGGCGTCCCTCGCCGGGCAGACGTACCTCGATCCCGATCCGAAGGAGCTCATGCTCCGAAACCACGCGTGAGCCCTGCCCGCGGCGCCCCGACCGGCCGTACGCGGAGTGAGTCCCCGTCGCGCCCGCCCGCCCATCCGGGGCGCGGGTCTCGGGCGAACGGAAATTGATTACCGGGAGATATCGGAGAGGCGGGCGACCATGGCAAAATGCCCGCCTTTCGCCGCCGGAAGGGGTGCCGATGTCGAAGACCGCCGTGAAGACGAAGCCCGCCATCCGCCGCGATCTCTGCAAGGGGTGCGGGCGCTGCATCGAGTCGTGCGCGCAGCACTGCATCGTCCTCGGGACCGAGGTGCACCC
>DASWCJ010000092.1:0-1714 GCA_036390155.1 Anaeromyxobacter sp. | reverse complement strand
CGCAGCACGCGCCCGTCGGCGCCCACCTCGAACGCGAGCGGGACGACCGCGACGCCGTACTCGCGCGCGAGATCGCGGCGGCGCGAGACGTCCACCACGACCGGGGCGTGGCCCTCCGCGGCGAGGTGCGCCGCGAGCTCGCGGCAGTCGCTGCAGAGCGGGTGCGTGAAGAGCACGATCGCCGGCTCCCTCGGCGCACCGAGCGCGGCGAGGTCCACGGCGTGGACCCGGAGGGCGCGCACGCCGCGGAGCGCCGCGATCGCACGGTAGATCGAGCAGCCCACGCACAGCCCGGTGGTCACGGCGAGCAGCGCGAGCGCAGCGACGATCCCGCCGAGCGCGGCGCCGACGGTCGCGAGGCCGAGCGCCGAGGCGGCGGTCGCCGCCCACAGGAACGCGGCCCCGACCTGGTTCGCGAAGCGCGGCGGCCGGCTGTCCTCGAGCTTCCCCTCCCCGACCCGCGGCTGGATCACGCCGAAGTAGAGGAGGCACGGGAGGCACCAGCGGCGCCCGAGCGTGAAGGACAGGGTGAGCTGGAGCGCGAGCAGCGCGAACAGCGGCCACCACCCGGTCACGACGCCGAGCGCCGCGAGGACGCCGACGAACGCCTGGTTGGTGCGGGGGGCCCGCTCGTCGATGACGGCGAGGTCGCGCCAGGGATCGGCGGTCCGGGGGCGCGGGACAGGCGAGCGGGGCCGGACCGCGGTGGCGGATGACGTGGTCACGCGGCGATGCCCTCGAACAGGATCGACGAGAGGTACCGCTCGCCCGCGTCCGGCAGGATCACGACGATGAGCTTGCCCTTCGACTCGGGGTGCTGCGCGACCTTGAGCGCCGCCGCGACCGCGGCGCCGCAGGAGATCCCGCCCGTGATCCCCTCCTCCCGGTGGAGCCGGCGCGCGGTCTCGACCGACTCGTCGTTCGAGACCGTCACGATCTCGTCCACCAGGGAGAGGTCGAGCACGTCGGGCTTGAAGCCGGCGCCGATGCCCTGGATCTTGTGCGGGCCCGGCTTGGGCGGCTCCCCCGCGCGGATGGCGGTGAGGACCGGCGAGTGGATCGGCTCCACCGCGACCGAGCGGATCGCCCTCTTCTTCTCCCCCTTGAGGTAGCGGGAGACGCCGGTGATGGTGCCGCCCGTGCCGACGCCGGAGACGAGGATGTCGATCTTGCCGTCGGTGTCGTTCCAGATCTCGGGTCCGGTGGTGCGGAAGTGGACGTCCGGGTTCGCCGGGTTCTTGAACTGCTGGGGCATGAAGGTCCGCTTCGGATCGCTCGCGACGATCTCCTCCGCCTTGGCGATCGCGCCGGGCATCCCCTTCGCGCCCTCGGTGAGCACGAGCTCCGCCCCGAAGGCCTTCAGCATCCGGCGCCGCTCGACCGACATCGTCTCGGGCATGGTGAGGACGATGGGATAGCCGCGCGCGGCCGCGACGAAGGCGAGCGCGATCCCGGTGTTGCCGGAGGTGGGCTCGACGATGGTGCGGTCGCGCGACCCGGGCTTCAGGATCCCGTCCCGCTCCGCGGCCTCGATCATGGCCGCGCCGATGCGGCATTTCACGGAGTAGGCCGGGTTCCGCCCCTCGATCTTCGCGACGAGGGTGGCGCCGGTCCCCTGCGAGATCCGGCCGAGCTTCACGAGCGGCGTGTTGCCGATGCTCTTGCTGTTGTCCTCGTAGATCCGGGCCATGTCGGTCGCCCTCCGGGGCGCAAA
>DASWCJ010000091.1:0-12673 GCA_036390155.1 Anaeromyxobacter sp. | reverse complement strand
CGGGCCGAGCACGGGCCAGGAGAGGACGTCCGCCTTCGAGACCGGCACGCAGGGGACGTGCGCCGCGACGACGAAGGGGTCGAGCCAGGAGACGTGGTTCGAGACGAGGACCGCCTGCACCGGGATCTCGGCGCCGCCGGCGTCGATCTCGACGCCGTGGATCCGGAGGACCCTGCGCGCGCCTTCGCGGAAGAGGTGCATCCGTGCGCGGAGGCGGGCCTCCTCCGACGGCTCGCGGCGGACCTTGCGGAGCCGGACGAGCGTCGAGACGACGGCGCTCGAGAGAACGGCGACGCGCGCGCCGGCGCGGAGGACGCGGACGGGCGCGCCCCCGCTCGGGGGTGGCGCCGAGAGGGGCGCCGTTCCGGGCCGAACCGAGGGCGCCGGGCGCGCCGTCGTGGCGAGGCTCGCGGTCACGCGGCCCCCGCGATGCCCGCGTCGCCGCTCTCACGCGCGATCGCGCCTTCGACGAGCCCGAGCCGCCGGAGCTTGCCCGCGATCCGCTCGAACGCAGGGCGCTCGATGCGCGAGACGAGCCGCCGGTCGCCCGGACCGTAGAAGTCGTCGCGGAAGCCCACGTCGCGGGCGCCGAGCGCGCGGTGGAGGGCGCGGGCTGCGTCGTTGTCCTCCTTCACCGTGAACCAGACGGAGTCCACTCGAGGGGCGAGCGCGGCGATCAGGGCGCGGAGGAGCTGGATCGCGACGCGGGTGCCCTGCAGCTCGGGCGCGACGCCGAGGGTCGTGCAGTATGCCTCGTCCCCCTTCACGAAGGAGAGGACGTAGCCGACCAGCCGGCCGTCCTCCTCCGCGACGTAGCAGCTCTCCGGGAAGAACTCGCAGCAGAGGCGGACGTAGTACGCCCCGAGGACGGACTCGCCGCAACGGGCGAAGACCTCCTCCTCGAGCCGCATGATCTCGGTGAAGTCTTCGGAGCGGAGGGGACGGATCTGGCGTGCGTTCATGGCGGTCAGGCTAGAGATCGACCGTGAACGTCCCGTCACGGAACTGAGGCGACTCGGTGAGCAAGGGTTCGCCGAGACGTGGATCCGCCGACGCCGAGCCGTCACGCGCCCTTGGTCTCCTCCACCGCCAATGGAGACGGCACGCACCGTGGCGCACGTATCGGACCTCCACTATGGCCGCGACGCCGCGACCGAGCGCGCTTGCGAGCGCCTCCGCGACGCGCTCCTCACGGCGCGCGTCGACGACGTCCTCATCACGGGCGACGTCACGGACCGCGGGCGCGCCGACGAGTGGGACCGGTTCTCCCGCTGCTTCGCACCGCTGCGCGACCGAACGATCGTCGTGCCAGGGAACCACGACCGGCTGGGCGACGACGCCGCCTCGCAGATGATGGGGGCGCGCGTCGAGGCGGTCAGCCGCCGCGGGCTCCACGTCGTCTGCGCGGACTCCACCGCGCTGCACAACCGCGGCCTGCTCGAGGGCCACGGCGAGCTGACCCCGGGCGACCTCGACGATCTCGAGCGAGCCGCCCTGGCGGCGCCCCCCGAAGCCCTGGTGATCGTGGCGCTGCACCACCACCCGCTCCCCCTGCCGCCCGAGGGGATCGGCGAGCGGCTCTCGAACCTCTTCGGCTGGCCGTACGCGGCGGAGCTGACGCGGGGGCGGGAGCTCGTCGCGCGGCTCTGCGGGATCTGCGACGTCATCGCCTCCCACGGGCACCGGCACGCGGAGAGCGCGTCCACGCTCCCGGCGCGCGACGGCCGTCCGCTCCGGGTGAGGAACGCGGGGTGCACGCCGGACCTCGGCCGGGTCCGGTGCGTCACGCACGCCCGCGGCAAGATCCTCTCGGAGGGATGGATCGACACCGCGCCCGCCCGCCTGCGCCCCTCCCGCGTGCCCGTCCCGGTCGCGGCCTGACCCGGATCGCCGGCCTCAGCCGCAGGGGTAGAGGCTCTCGGCGAGCCACCAGCGCCCGTCGCGCCGCTCGAAGCAGAGGGGCGCGGCGGAGGCGGCGAGGTCCTTCGCGCGGAACTCGAGGCAGGGGCGGCCCACGTCGCCGGCGCGCGGGTCCTTCGCGAACGAGACCGCCATCGCGACGTCGCTCGAGCCGCGGAGGAGCTCGGCGAGCGACCGCGGCGCGCCCGCGCGCGCCGGCGCGGCGCCGCCGAAGAGCGCGTCGTGGAGCCAGGCGCCAGGGGTCCGGAGGTCGCGCTCGACGCGCGCGCGCGGGACCGTGCGGCCCGCGCAGCGGAGGCCGTCCGGCGGCACCCGGACGGCGAGGGCGTGCGCGTCCTCGGCGACGACCTCGCGCCGGAGCTCCGGGCCGAGCGAGAGGATCTCCCGCGCGACCTCCGTGCGGCGGCGCTCCACGTCGGCGGCCGAGGTGGGGCCGGGCGCCGCGGCGAGCGCGAGGAGGAGCAGCGCGGGCGTCACGCTCGAACGCTAGGTCCCCCGGCGGGCAGCGGCAACCCCGCCGGGCGGCCGGCCCGTCACGGGATACGCCAGCGGAGCAACCGCACCTCGAGGGGGCCGTTCCAGAGGCGGTGCTCGATCTCGGGCTTGAGCCGCACCGCGCGGGAAAGGGCCGGGTTCCCGGAGAGGACCACCACCGTCCACCGGGAGTGACGGAGCAGCATGTCGGCGAGCCCGCGGTAGAAGCCCGCGATCTTCTTGTCCATCGTGGCGGGGGAGCTCTCGCTCCGCTTCGCGGAGCTCGCGCCCCCCCGGTCCCCCCGCTCGCTCCGGGGCGGGCTCATCCGCCCGCCCCTACGCTCGCCCTCGCCGTCGCCGCTCATCATCCGCTCGCCGTAGGGCGGGTTCGTGACGAGGGTCCCGTGCGGGAAGCGCGGCGCGAGCTCGCGCGCGTCCCCCTCCTCCACGGTGACGTCGGCCTCGAGCCCCGCCCGCGCCAGGTTCGCCCGGAGCGCCGCGAGGGCCTTCGGGTGGAGGTCGCGCGCGACGATCGGGGCGGGCGCCCGGGGGAGGATCTCGGCGCGGGCCGCCTCCTTCATCCGGTCCCACTCCGACTGCAGCCCGCCGCGGTAGACCGGCCAGCGCTGGAACCCGAACGCGCGCGCGAGGCCGGGCGCGATCTTCCGGGCGCGCAGCGCGTGCTCGATCGCGAGGGTGCCCGAGCCGGCCATCGGGTCGACGAACGGCAACGCCAGGTCGACGCCGCCGAGCGCGAGCACCGCCGCCGCGAGTGTCTCCTTGAGCGGCGCGATCGTGATCGCCGTCCGCAGGCCGCGCCGGTGGAGCGGCTCGCCGGCGAGGTCGAGCGAGACGGCCGCCTCGCCGCGCGCGAGGTGCAGCACGATCCGGAAGTCGGGGTCCTTCGTGTCCACGTCGGGGCGCGCGCCGAGCTTCTCGCGGAGCCGGTCCACGACCGCGTCCTTCACCTTGAGCGCGGCATAGCCGGAGTGGGTGATCGCGGAGGAGGTGACGCTCGCCTCGACCGCGAGCGTGGTGCGCGTGGTGAGCCAGTCCTCCCAGGCGAGCGCGTGCACGCCCTCGTAGAGCGCGTCCTGGTCCGGCGCCTCGAACCGGCCGAGCTCGAGGAGCACGCGCATCGCCGTCCGCGCGTGCAGGCAGGCGCGCATCCCGTGGACGAGCTCCCCTTCGAACGTGACCCCGCCGCGGTCGCCGCGGACGCGCGGCAGCTTCAGCGCCGCGAGCTCGCGCCGGAGCGCGCCCTCGGTTCCCTTCGCGCAGGTGGCGTAGAAGCGCACCGGCATCACCTCTGGACGACGGCCTCGACGCGACGGTTCGTCGCCCGGCCGCGCCCCGTGAAGTTCGGAACGATCGGCTGGTCGCCGCCGCGCCCGAAGGGCACGAGCCGCGTGCGCGCGACGCCGAGCGCGGAGAGCCGGTCCGCGACCGCCTGCGCCATCGCCTGCGAGAGCTGCGAGTCGCCCAGCTGATTCGCGGACGCGTCCACGAAGCCCTCGACGAGGAGGCGGCCGGCGGAGAGCGCCGCGAGCGCCGCGGCGAGGTCCTCGATGCCGGTGGACCGCTCGAGCGTCGCGGTGCGGCCCGCGAAGACCAGATCCTCGATCACGATGCGGTCGCCGGCCGCGAGCTTGCGGGCCCAGGACGCCTGGCGGTCGGTGAGCGGGAGCGGCCGCGCCGCGGCGCCCGGCGGCAGCCTCGGCGGCGGACCGGGGGCGGCGGTCGGGGGCGGCGGCGCGGGGAGGGCGACCGCCTTCCTCAAGGCGAGGGCCCGGACCTGCGCGAGGCGGAGCGGCTCGAAGCAGCGGCGCGACGCGACGTTCCCGAGCTCCGCGAGCGCAGGGCGGGCGGCGGCGAGCACCTCGCGCCGGACGACCTCCTCGGCGGAGTCGACCGGGCCGGGCCGGACGACGATCGTCCGCGCGAACAGCACGGCGCGGTCCACAGCGGAGGCGAGCCGCACGGAGACGACGAGCTCGGGAGAGGACCCGGTCGAGCGTCCCTCGACCGCGCCGGACAGGGCCGCGTCCGCCTGGAGGAGGTCGGCGAGGTCGTGCGCGAGCGGCGGCCCGATCCCGGCGGGCAGCTCCATGGGCGTTCCCCGGAACGTCTCGCGCAGCTCGCGGACAGAGAGGACCGTGGCGCGCCGCGGGTCGACGGAGGCGGCGAGGGCCTCGGCGGCCGCGTCCGCCGCGCGCGGCGCGTCGGAGCCGTTCTCGAATGGCGCGAGGAGCACGCAGCGGATGCGGGAGAGGTCCGCGGTCCGGAGCACCTCCGCCCCGGGGGACGCCGCCTCGGGCGCAGCGGCGCGCTCGCCCGCGCACGCGGAGGCGAGCACGGCGGCGACAGCGGCGAGCGTGGTCCGGAGCCTCACGCGCGCCATCGTACCCCCCGTCGCCGCGGTCCGACAGAACACGGACGCGCGCTAGGCGCCCCGGCGCGCGATCACCGCGAGCCGCCGCGAGAAGACCTTCTGGAAGAGCGGCGCCTCGCGCTCGGCGTCCCACAGCTCGAGGTCGAGCGCGCCGCGCGCCCGGAGGCGGAGCTCGACCGCGGCGCGACGGCCGCTCACGCGCAGCTCGCGGACGTGTTGCTGGTGGCTCCGGTCGAGCGCGTCCGCGACGCGCAGGATCGCGACGAGCTTGCGGACCGTCCGGAGCTCGGCTGCGCTGAGCGTCTCGAGGTCGCGGCGCTTGCGGCCCGGAAGGCTCCGCCGGTGGTACCGCGCCACGAGCGCGACGAGCTCCCGCTCGCGGTCCGCGAAGCCGGGCAGGTCCGCGTTCGCGACGAGGTAGTAGGTGTGCTTGTGGTGCGACTGGACCGACACCGCGTGACCGACGTCGTGGAGGAGCGCGGCGGCCTCGAGGATGCGGCGGGCGCGGGGCGGCAGCCCGTGGAGCCGGGCGAGCCCGTCGTAGAGGGAGAGCGAGAGCCGCGCCACCTGCGCCGCGTGCGGCTCGTCGAACCCGAACCGCCGGCCGAGCGCGACGATCGCCTCCGCGCTCCCCGCGTCCGAGCGCTCGCCGTCGAGCGCGAGCTCGACCAGGATCCCGTTGCGCAGCCCGGTCCCCACCGCGGTCACGGTCGAGAGCCCGAGGTGGCGCATCGCCGCCTCGAGGACGGCGGCGCCCGCGACCACGACCTCGGCGCGGCGCGAGTCGAAGTGCTTGCGGCGGGCCTCGACGGACATCGAGGCGAGCGCCTCGACCGCGCCGGCGATCTCGGCGCGCGTGGCGCGCTTGTCCTGCGACGCGAACCCGACCACGGCCTCGATCGTCCCGGAGCTCCCGAGCGCGGCGGGCATCCGGCGCGGCGGCACGGGGATCGCCTCGCGGAACGCCTCGGCCGCGAAGGACCGGAGCGCGGCGAGGCGCGACGCGCTGACCCGGCCACCGGTCCCGAAGATCTGGGTGAGGCGAACCGCGCCGAGCGGTACGCTCCACAGGCTCGTGGGCTGGTCGCCCACGGCGGTCGCGACCTCGGTCGAGCCGCCGCCGATGTCGAGCAGGACGGAGCGGCCCTCGCGCCGACCGTGGAGCACGCCGAGGCAGATGAGGCGGGCCTCCTCGCGCCCGGAGACCACGTCCAGGTCCAGCCCGGTCGCGGCGCGGACGCGCCGGACGACGTCGCGCCCGTTCTTCGCCTCGCGGATCGCGCTCGTCGCGACGGCGCGGACGCGGGCGTGGTAGCGCCGGCAGAGGGCCGCGTAGCGCCGCATCGTCCAGACGAGCCGCTCCTCCACGTCGGGCGGCATCCGGCCGCTCAGGAAGACCCCTTCGCCGGGGCGGATCGGATCGCGTTCCTGGTGAAGGGTCTCGAGCGCGCCGTCGGGGAGGACGCGCGAGATCTCGAGCCGGACGGCGTTGGTGCCTACGTCGATGGCGGCGACGACGTCGGCGTGTTGGTTCTTCGGGCTCAACTGCCGACCGGATACCACACCTCGGCTGCGGCCGCGCCCCGGGGTCGGGCCGGCGGCCCCCATTCGGAGGCCGTTCCGTCACCGCCCCGTCGCACGGTGGTCACGCGTACGTCACGCGGGCGTGAGTTAAGGTGGTTCCGTGACGACGGTGCTCCTGGTCGACGACGAGCGGGACCTGCTCTCCCTCGTCGATTTCAATCTCCGCGCGGCGGGGTTCGAGACCCTCCTCGCCACGACCGGCGAGCAGGCGCTCGCACACCTGCGGCGCCGCATCCCGGACCTCGTGCTGCTCGACATCATGCTCCCTGACGTCTCCGGGACCGAGATCTGCCGGCAGATCAAGTCGGATCCGCGCACCCGCCACGTGCCCGTCGTGATGCTCACCGCGAAGGGCGAGGAGGTGGACCGGGTGGTCGGCTTCGAGCTCGGCGCGGACGACTACGTGACGAAGCCGTTCAGCGTGCGCGAGCTCGTCCTGCGCCTGAAGGCCGTCCTCCGGCGCGCGGGCCCCGGGCGCGCATCCGAGCGGCCGCCGGAGTCGGTCGGGCCGATCCGCGTGGACGTGGACGCGCACCGTGCGTTCGCCGACGGCGCCGAGATCCAGCTCACCCCGCTCGAGTTCCGCCTGCTCGCCACGTTCATGGCCCGGCTCGGGCGCGTGCAGTCGCGCGAGCAGCTCCTCGAGGACGTGTGGGAGATGTCCTCCGAGCTCGAGACCCGCACCGTGGACACCCACGTGAAGCGGCTCCGCGAGAAGCTCGGCAGCGGCCGCGATCTCCTGGAGACGGTGCGAGGAATCGGCTACCGTCTCGTGGACCCGAAGGAAGGGGAGTAAGGGGGACCACCGTGCTGGGCCGGACGCCGCTGACCTCCGCCATTCGAGCCCTTCGCGGGGAGCTCGAGGGCGGCGCACCCGCCGACCTCGGGCGCGACGTCCGGGAGCTCGGCGACCTCCTCGCGCGGCGCGCGCGCCGCGCCCACGCGCCGGACCGCTCGACCGACCCCATCGAGCAGGAGCTCCTCTCGGCCTTCCCCGACGCCGCCGCGCTCGTCTCGAAGGAGGGCTGGGTCCGGGTCTCGAACGCCGCATTCGACACGCTCGCCGCGACCGGGCGCGCCCACGGCCTCACCCCGCTCGAGATCACCCGCAGCGCCGAGCTCTCCGAGGCGGTGAAGCGCGCGATCGAGGGCACCCCCCGCAAGCTCGACCTCGCGCTCGGGCGGCGCACCTACCTCGTCCACCTCGCGCCGCTCCTGCGGGGCGAGGTCCTCGTCCTCCTGCGCGACGTGACCGACGCGCGCCGCGCCGAGGCGACGCGGCGCGACTTCGTGGCGAACGCGAGCCACGAGCTCCGCACGCCCATCGCGGCGATCCGCGCGGCGGCGGAGACCCTGCTCGGCGGGGCGGTGGGCGATCCGAAGGCCGCGCGGAGCTTCATCGACATCGTCGCGCGGAATGCGGAGCGGCTCGCGCGGCTCACCCAGGACCTGCTCGACCTCTCGCGGATCGAGTCGCGCCAGGTGCGGATCGAGACGGCGCTGCTCGACGCTGCCCCCGTCGCGCGACAGGTGGTCGAGCTCCTCGCGCCGGCGGCCCGGGAGAAGGGGCTCACGATCGCGAGCGAGATCCCGGAGGGCATCCGGGTCCGGGCCGACGCCCGCGCGCTCGAGCAGGTGCTCGTGAACCTCGTCGAGAACGGGATCAAGTACACCGCGCAGGGCGGAGTGACCGTCTCGGCCGCGCTGGACGGCGCGAGCGCCGTTCTCGCCGTGTCGGACACCGGGCCCGGGATCGAACGGCACCACCTCCCGCGGATCTTCGAGCGCTTCTACAGAGTGGACCCCGGACGCGCGCGCGAGGCGGGCGGCACCGGACTCGGCCTCGCGATCGTGAAGCACCTCGTCATCGCGATGGGCGGCGACGTGAGCGTGGAGAGCGGATCCACCGGAACGCGGTTCTCGGTGCGGCTCTCGACGGGCTGACGGGGGCCCAGGCTCGGGGCGTCACGCGCCGAGCGGTGCGTCGCCCGGCCGGCCGCCGTGTGACGTCGTCACCTCCTCGTCACGTGGCCGCCATCCGGAGTTCACCGCCGGCCGGTACACCCGCCCAAAACCAAGAAGGAGAGACCATGAAGCGGACCTTCGTCGCCCTCGCCGCACTCGCCGTTCCCTTCCTCGCGGCCGCCCAGCAGGCGGTCACGGTCAAGGGCTCCGACACGATGGTGATCCTCGCCCAGCGCTGGGCCGAGGACTACATGAAGAAGAATCCGAAGCAGAAGGTCCAGGTGACGGGCGGCGGCTCGGGCACCGGGATCGCCGCGCTCATCAACGGCACGACCGACATCGCCGACGCGTCGCGGACGATCAAGCCGGAGGAGATTGCGCAGGTGAAGGCGAAGTTCAACGCCGAGCCGGTCGCGACGGTGGTCGCGAAGGACGGCGTCGCGATTTACGTGAACGAGGCCAACCCGGTCCAGCAGCTCACCCAGGACCAGATCAAGGCGATCTACATGGGCGACGTGACGAACTGGAAGGAGGTCGGCGGGTCCGACGCGCGGATCATCCTCTACTCGCGCGAGAACTCCTCCGGCACGTACGTCTTCGTGAAGGAGCACGTGCTCAAGAACGGCGACTTCGCCGCGAGCGCCCAGACCCTCCCCGGCACGGCCGCCGTCGTGAACGCCATCGCGAGCGAGAAGTGGGGCATCGGCTACGGCGGCGCCGCGTACGCGAAGGGCGTGAAGGAGCTGAAGGTGGTCGGCGCCGACGCCCAGCCCTGGCTGCCGAACGCCGCGAACGTGAAGTCCGGCAAGTACCCGCTCTCCCGCCCGCTCCACATGTACACGCGCGGGGCGCCCGCCGGCGACGCCAAGAAGTTCGTCGACTTCTGCCTCTCGAAGGAGGGGCAGGAGATCGTGACGGCCGTCGGCTACTATCCCGTCCAGTAGCGCCCGGGTGCGGAGCCTCGCGTGGACGTCGTGGATCCGGGGGCAGCGAAGGGAGAGGTCGCCTCGGTGCGCGCGCTCGAGGTTCCGACGGGACCGCCGGACGGGACGTTCCCCGTCCCGTCCGAGATGCGGCGGCGGCAGCTCCGGGAGACGGCGATCGAGGCGGTCATCACCCTCGTCGCGCTCACCGGGATCGCCGCCGTCGTCCTCATCTTCGTCTTCGTCGCGCGCGAGGCCCTGCCCCTCCTCCACGACCCCGAGGTCGCGAAGGAGGTCGACTTCGGCCGGATGTTCCTGCCGCAGGTCTGGCGCGAGGGGCGGCCCGCCTCCTTCGTCTGGCAGCCGGTCGGCCAGGTCCCGAAGTTCTCGATGATCCCGCTCTTCGTCGGGACGCTGAAGGTGACCTTCGTGGCGATGCTCGCGGCGACGCCGGTCGGCGTCGCGGCCGCGCTCTTCACCTCCGAGTTCGCGCCGCGCCGGCTGAAGGAGGTCCTGAAGCCCACCATCGAGCTGCTCGCCGGCATCCCGTCGGTGGTCCTCGGGTTCTTCGCGCTCATCGTGATGGCGACCTGGCTGCAGGGGGCCTTCGGCTTCTCCTTCCGGCTGAACGCCGTCGTCGCCGGCCTCGGCCTCGCGCTCACCATCGTCCCCGTCGTCTACACCGTCTCCGAGGACGCGCTCACCGCGGTGCCGCGCGCGTACCGGGAGGCCTCGCTCGCGCTCGGCGCGACGCGCTGGGAGACCGCCTACAAGGTGATCCTCCCCGCCGCGGCGCCCGGGGTGCTCGCGGCGGTGGTGCTCGGCTTCGGGCGCGCGATCGGCGAGACCATGATCGTCCTCATGGCCTCCGGCAACGCGGCGATGACCACGCTCTCGCTCGGCGACTCCGTCCGGACCCTGCCCGCCACCGTCGCCGCGGAGATGGGCGAGGTGGTCTTCGGCGGGGCGCACTACGCCGTGCTCTTCTTCCTCGGGATCGAGCTCTTCCTCTTCACGTTCGTCCTCAACACGCTCGCGGCCGCGTTCGTTCGCCGCTACGTGCGGCGGATGTCGGGGGCGGCCTCGTGAGCGTCGCCTCGCGGAAGATCGCGGGCGCGGGGCTCACCGCGCTCACCGGGAGCGCGGCCGCGGTCGTCGTCGCGATGCTCGGCGTCATCCTGTGGGACGTCCTCGCCGGGGGCGCGGGCCGGGTGAGCTGGGAGTTCCTCTCGGCGGACCCGACCGAGGGGATGACCCGGGGTGGCATCTTCCCGGCGATCTACGGCACCGCGATCCTGACCCTCCTCATGACGGTCGCGGTGATGCCCGTCGGCGTGCTCACCGCCATCTACCTGCACGAGTACGCGCCCCCCGGCTCGCGGATCGCGGCGCTCGTGCGGGTCGCCGTCACGAACCTCGCGGGCGTCCCGTCGATCGTCTTCGGCCTCTTCGGCCTCGGCTTCTTCGTCCAGTTCGTCGGCCGCGCGATGGATCGCGCCCTCTCGCCGCCTGGCGTGCTCCGCTTCGGGCAGCCGGCGCTCGTCTGGGCGGCGCTCACGCTCGCGGTCCTCACCCTCCCGGTCGTGATCGTGTCGACGGAGGAGGCGCTGCGCGCCGTCCCCCGCGAGCACCGGGACGCGAGCCTCGCCCTCGGCGCGACCCGCTCCCAGACGATCTGGCGCGTCGTCCTCCCCGGCGCGCTCTCCGGGATCCTCACCGGGGCCATCCTCGCCGTCGCGCGCGGCGCGGGCGAGGTCGCCCCCATCCTCTTCACCGGCGTCGCCTACTTCCTCCCGGACCTGCCCTCGTCCGGGTTCTCCCAGTTCATGCACCTCGGCTACCACACCTACGTGCTCGCCACGCAGTCCCCGGACGTCGAGGCGACGAAGCCGCTCCTCTATGGCACGGTGCTCGTCCTCCTCGCACTGACGTTCGCCCTGAACCTCGTCGCGATCGCCCTCCGCATCCGCACCCGCCGCGCCGCCGAGCACTGAGATGAGCCCCGACCTCGCCTCCTCGAGCCCGCCGAAGATGGAGACGCGGGAGCTGACGATCCGCTACGGCGAGAAGCCGGCGGTGCGGAACGTCTCGCTCCAGCTCCCCGAGCGGCAGGTGACGGCGCTCATCGGCCCGTCGGGGTGCGGGAAGTCCACCTTCCTCCGCTCGCTCAACCGGATGAACGAGCTCATCCCGGGCGCGAGCTTCGAGGGGGAGATCCTCCTCGACGGCCGGAACGTCTACGAGCGGCACCTCGACGCGGTCGAGCTCCGCCGGCGCGTCGGGATGGTGTTCCAGAAGTCGAACCCGTTCCCGAAGTCCATCTTCGAGAACGTGGCGTACGGGCTCCGGGTCGGCGGGCAGAAGGACCGCGAGGTCGTCGTCGCCCGGGTCGAGGCCTCGCTCCGCGGCGCCGCCCTCTGGGAGGAGGTGAAGGACCGGCTCGAGGAGAGCGCCCTCGGCCTCTCGGGCGGCCAGCAGCAGCGGCTCTGCATTGCCCGCGCACTCGCGGTCGAGCCGGAGGTGCTCCTCATGGACGAGCCGGCGAGCGCCCTCGATCCCATCGCCACCGCGAAGATCGAGGACCTCATCCACGAGCTGAAGGAGCGCTACACCATCGCGATCGTGACCCACAACATGCAGCAGGCCGCCCGCGTGTCCGACCAGACCGCCTTCTTCTACATGGGCGACCTCGTCGAGGTGGGGCCGACCGAGAGGATCTTCACGAACCCGACCGAGTCGCGGACCGAGGACTACGTCACCGGGAAGTTCGGGTAGGTCCGGTGGCCCGGGGGTAGGATCACGCCATGTACGGGAAGAACGCCGCGCACACCGACAAGTCCTTCGAGGCCGAGCTCCGCACGCTGCGCGACCGGCTGCTCGCGATGGGCGGCCTCGTCGAGAAGGCGATCGCCGCGAGCGTCCGCGCGATGATCGAGCGCGACGGCGACCTCGCCGAGCAGGTGAAGACGAAGGACCGCGAGATCAACCGGATGGAGGTGGAGATCGACGGGATCTGCCGCCGCATCCTCGCGCTCCGCCAGCCGGCCGCGTCGGACCTCCGCTTCATCACGACCGCGCTCAAGATCGTGGTGGACCTCGAGCGGATGGGCGATCTCGCGGTGAACGTCGCGGAGCGCGCCCTCGACCTCAACAAGGCCCCGCCGCTCGGGCCGATGCACGACTTCGTGCGGATCGCGGACCTCGCGGAGGAGCACCTCAAGGGCGCCCTCGACGCCTTCGTCACGAACGACGCCGTGAAGGCGGAGCAGGTGATGGGCTCCGACGACATCGTCGACGCGCTCTACCTCAAGATCTTCAACGACATGATCCTCCTGATGATGGAGGACTCGAAGAACATCCGGCGAGCGACCTCGGTGATGTTCGCGGCGAAGCACCTCGAGCGCTTCGCCGACCA
>DASWCJ010000090.1:0-7765 GCA_036390155.1 Anaeromyxobacter sp. | reverse complement strand
CGGGCGCCCGTCCCGCGCTCCACGCGGAGGTGGTGGCTCCTCCGCGCGGCACGCTCGTGCTCGCGGCACCGGGCGGCGCCCCGCTCGGCGAGGCCGACGCCGCGCTCTGGGTCGAGGTCGCGGGGGACGCGGGCTTCGTCGTGGAGGGAGTCGAGCACGACCGGAGCCCGACCGCGCGCGCGAGGGAGGACCGGGCCTACCGGGGGCGCCTCTACGTGACGCTCGACGCCCGTGGCGCGCTCACCGCGGTCCACGGGGTCGAGCTCGAGGAGCTGCTCCGCGGCCTCGTGCCGAGCGAGATGCCGTCCTCGTCGCACGTCGAGGCGCTCAAGGCCCAGGCGGTCACCGCCCGCTCGAACGTGCTCGCGCAGATCGGCACCCGGCACCTGACCGACCCGTTCATGCTCTGCGCCGAGGTGCACTGCCAGGCCTACCGGGGGGAGGGGGCCCGCACCGCCCGCACCGACGAGGCGGTCCGCGCGACGCGCGGCGAGGCGCTCTTCCGCGGCGCGGACCGGGTGCTCGTCGACGCGGTCTACTCGGCGATGTGCGGCGGCCACGGCGAGGACAACGACCAGGTCTGGGGGAACGCGCCGAGCCCGAGCCTGCGAGGCCGGCCGGACCTCCCCTCCGGCGAGGGGCGATGGTCGCGCGCGCTGCGGGACGACGGGACGCTTCGCGCGTTCCTGTCGGCGGCGCCGGACGCGTGGTGCCGCCGCCCCGCCGCCGCCCGCAAGGACCGCTTCCGCTGGGAGCGCCGGTTCGGCCCCGCCGAGCTCGACGCCGCGCTCGCGTCGCTCGCGGTGGGCGCGGTTCGGCGGATCTCGGTGGCGGCGCGCGGTGTGTCGGGCCGGGCGCGCCTCCTCGCCGTCGAGGGCGCGAGCGGGCGGACGGAGGTCGCGGGCGAGCTCCGGATCCGGCGGCTCCTCGGGAACCTCCCGTCCTCGATGTTCGTGGTGGACCGCGAGGGGAGCGCCACCGTGCTGCGCGGCGGCGGGTGGGGCCACGGGGCGGGGATGTGCCAGTGGGGCGCCATCGGGCGCGCGGAGGGTGGCCAGAGCTACCGCGAGATCCTGCGCGCGTACTTCTCCGGCGCCGAGGTCGCCCGCGTCTACTGAGAGCCTGTCGGTCGCCCTCCCGGAGCCCAGCCCCGCCCGGGTGTCCGCCGCGGCGCCCTCTCGTCCGGGCCGGTGCCTCGGTCCGGCGGTCTCCGCAATTTCCCAGCGGCGGCAAGCCGATCGCCCCGAGCGCGGAACGGAAATGGACCACCCCAGCACGGTCCTCGTCATCGAGGACGACGACGCCGCCCGACAGGCGCTGTGCGAGTTCCTCGCCGGCGCCGGATTCGGGGCGCGCCCGGCGCGGACTGGCACGGACGCGCTCGCCGCGGCGGCGGCCGAGCCGCCGGACGCCGTGCTGCTCGACCTCGTCATCCCGGAGCCCGACGGATTCGCGGTGCTCGAGCGCCTGCACGCCGGCTCGCCCACCCTGCCGGTCATCGTGATGTCGGCGATCTCGGAGGCGGAGTCGGTGGTGCGTGCGATGCGGCTCGGCGCGACCGACTACCTCCCGAAGCCCTTCGAGGTGAGCGAGCTCGAGCTCGTGCTCCGGCGCGCGCTCGAGCGGGCCGGGCTGCGGGTCGCCGCCGCGGGGCCGGTGCTGCCTCCCAGCGCCGGCCCCGGCGACGCCGCGCCCACGCCGACCCTCTCCGGAGCGATGGAGCGGGTGTGGGCGCTCGCGGACCGGATCGCCGACACCGACGTCCCCGTGCTGCTCGTGGGCGAGAGCGGCGTCGGCAAGGACGTCGTCGCACGGCGGATCCACGCGACGAGCCGCCGGGCGACGCGCCCGCTCGTGAAGATCAACTGCGCGGCGCTCCCGGGCGAGCTCCTCGAGAGCGAGCTCTTCGGTCACGAGAAGGGCTCGTTCACCGGCGCGCACGCCGAGAAGCCCGGAAAGTTCGAGCTCGCGGACCAGGGGACCATCTTCCTCGACGAGATCGGCGAGATGGATCCGCGGCTGCAGGCGAAGCTGCTCCAGGTCCTGCAGGACGAGGAGTTCTACCGGGTCGGCGGCAAGCGGCCGGTGCGCGTGGACGCGCGCGTCGTCGTCGCGACGAACCGGGACCTCGACGCCGCGATCCGCCAGGGGACCTTCCGCGAGGACCTCTTCTACCGCCTCAACGTGGTGACGATCCGCGTCCCGCCGCTCCGCGAGCGCAAGGAGGAGATCGCGCCGCTCGTCCGCCACTTCGTCTCGAAGTACCGGAGCCGCTACGGCGCCGGCCTCGAAGAGGTGCCCGCGCAGGTGATGGAGCGGTTCCACGCGTACGACTGGCCCGGGAACGTGCGCGAGCTCGAGAACCTCGTGCGCCGGCTCGTGGTGCTGAGAGACCCCGCGATGGTGCTCGGCGACCTCACCCCGGCTCCTGCGCGCCTGGCCGGCGCCGCCGGGCCCGCGAACGCGGTCCGGGCCGGGACCCTCCACGCCGCGCTCCCGGAGGACGCGCCGCTCAAGACGGTGGCGCGCCGGGCGGCGCGGATCGCGGAGCGCGAGGCGATCCTCCGCGCCCTGGTGCGGACCGGCTGGAACAAGCGGAAGGCCGCCCGCCGGCTCCAGATCAGCTACAAGGCGCTCCTCTACAAGATCAAGGACTGCGAGATCGTCGATCCGCGTGACGCGGCGACGCTCGAGTGACCCCGGCCTACGCCTGCTCGACGGTCGCGGGCGCGGGCAGCGGCGCCACGCCCCGGACCGCGCCGGAGGACGTCGCCGCATCCGCGGCGCCCTGCGCCGCGCGGACCGCGCGCGGGGTGCGGGCCGTACGGGCGGAGGCGAAGAGGAGCGCGAGCCCGAGGGCGAGCAGGACGATCGGCTCCGTCCACGTCCCGGGGAAGGCGCGGACCAGCGCCGTGCCCGCCCCGAACAGGCCCACCGTCCAGATCGTCGCCCTGATCATCTCCGCCCTCCGCGTCCCGGCACGGCCCCGAGCCGCCCCGCGCGCGACGTCCCCACGAACGTCATGCGCTCCGGCTCGGACGGCAACGCGGGCAAATTCGTTCTCTCCGCGGGGAAGCGGATTGGCCCGGCACGGCGCGCCGCGCCACGGAAGGGCCGGGGCTCGCCAGCCCGGTGGCGCGACGGGCGGCTCCCGAGCACGGGCGATCCGGCGTTTTGCGGCGCCGCCGCCGCGGCGCGTCGGCGCTGGCACGCGCCGTGCTCGGTCCGTCGCGGCGCGGGGCACGTGCGCGCCGGAGACTCGGATGATTCGACCGAACTGGGCAGTCCTCGCCGTCGTTGCGCTCGCGTCGGCATGCGCCTCGGGCCGCGGTGCGCGCCCCGCGGAGCGGCCCGACCTGGGTGAGTACCGGATCGGACGGGAGGACGTGCTCGAGGTGGTGGTCTGGCACGAGCCGGAGCTGACGCGGGTCGTGCCGGTCCGTCCCGACGGCCGGATCTCGCTCCCGCTCGTGGGGGAGCTCGACGCGGCCGGCCGTACGGCGAGCGAGCTGCAGGCAAACGTCATGCGCGCGCTCGCGCCGTACGTGCGCGACACGCAGGTCGCGGTCCTGGTGCGCGAGATCAACGCCTCGCGCGTCTTCGTGCTCGGCGAGGTCACGAAGCCAGGCGGCTTCGCCCTGCGCGGGCCGCTCGCGGTGATGCAGGCGATCGCGCTCGCGGGTGGCCGGACCGAGTTCGCGAAGGACGAGGTGGTGTGGCTCCGCCAGCAGCCGGCGGGGCGAACGGAGCGGGTCTCCCTGTCGTTCCGCGATCTGGTTCAGGGGGAGGCGGCGGGTGCGCTCTGGCTGAGGCCTGGGGACGTGCTGTACGTCCCGTAGGCCTCGGGCCGGAGCGCGAGGGCGGAGGCGGGCGATGGGCGGGTGGCGCATTCGCGGGAGGGCGGTCCTCGCGGCCGCGCTCCTGCGCGTCACCTCGGCGGCGGCGGCGACGACGGTGGAGCCCATCGCCCGCCTCACTCTCGAGGGCGGGTACGACTCGAACGCGCGGTACGACGGCCACAGCGCCGACCAGGTCGCGAAGGTGGCGCCCGAGGTCGGCGTGCGGCTTCGCGATCACACCTACGTCCTCATCGGGACCTACGGCGGCGAGTACGTCTGGTACGAGCAGCTCGCGCCGAGGGGCGCGTGGAACCAGCGCGGTGGGCTGCAGCTGGACGCGCACCTCGACCGGCGGACCTCGCTCGCGGGCGACCTGCGCGTCTCCGAGGTCTTCGATCCCGCGGCCCTGGCGCAGGCCGGCGTGTTCCGCCCCGGCGGTCAGCGTGCGCTCCTCGCCGGCGGTCGCGCGCGGCTCGAGTGGCGCACGGACCGGCTCGACGCGGTGGCGATCACCTACGCCGAGCGGACGGTCGTCTTCGAGGACGGCACCGGCGGCGCGATGCACGCGCCGGGCGTCGAGGCGCTCCGGCGGGTCGACGAGCGGCTCTCGCTCGGCGCCGCCTACGCCTTCGGGGCGTACCAGACCTTCCAGCCGGGCGCGGACGCGCGCGCGACCTCCCACGGGGTCCGCCTGCGCGCGCGCTGGCGGGCGGAGCGCCACCTCGCGCTCGAGGCGTGGGTGGGGCCCGCGCTCTGGATCCCCGAAGGGAGCGCCGCGGTGGTGCCGGAGGCGTTCGTCGAGGCGCTCCATTCGACGCGGGGGCTCGACCTCCGCGTCAACGCCGGCCACGGGCTCGGGATCGGCGCGACGGCGCAGCCGGGGCTGGTGGACGCCGCCGAGGTGGGACTCGAGCGGCGCTTTGGACGGGACTGGTTCGTCCGGGGCGACGGTGGGCTCTGGCATTCGGGCGCGGCACCGACCGGGGAGGGTGCCGTGACGGGGTACGCCGGCGCGGCGGAGGCCGGGGTGATCCTGGCCGGGGGACTCCGCCTGTCGCTCCGGGGGGCACATTACGGGCGGGCGGATGCGGCGGTGGCGATGTATCGGCGCACCACGCTCGGGCTGCGGCTGGGATGGGAGCTGCGGGCCCGCTGACGGGGGAGGCGGGGGGGGACATGGAACGGACGTACACGCTGCACGACGCGCTCGCCGTGCTCCGGCGGCGGCGCGCGATCGCGCTGGCGGTCGGCGGGGTCGCGCTCGCGATCGGGCTCATCGCGGCGCTCGCCGTCCCGTCGGAGTGGTCCGCGACGAGCGTCGTCCAGATCGAGCCGCGCCGGCTGCCCGCCGACTTCTTCCCCGCCCAGGGCGGCGGCTCGTTCGACGAGCGCCTGCGCACGGTGAAGCACGGCGTCCTCGCACGGCCGGTGCTCGAGCGGGTGGTGCGCGAGGTGAGCTGGGCCTCCGACCTCGGCGGGAACCTGGAAGAGCGGATCTCGCGCCTGCGCCGCGCGGTCGAGGTCCGGCTCGAGGGCGAGATGGCGGGCGGCGCGCCGGGCCTCCTCTTCGTCGTCGAGGTGCGCGGTCCGGACCGCGAGAAGGTCGCGCGCGCGGCCAAGCTCCTGCCCGAGGTCTACGCGGAGCTCACGCGCGAGGTGCTGACGGCGCAGGCGCGGAGCCTGCGCGAGACGATGGAGGCCCAGGCGGCCGCGCTCGGCAAGCTGCTCTCCGAGCACGAGGCGCGGCTCCTCGCCTTCAAGGTCCAGCACGCGCCCGAGCTGCCGGAGATGGTCGAGACGAACGCGCGCTCGATGGCGCGCCTCCAGGGGCTCATGGACATGCGGCTCGGCGCGATCGGCGACGCGCGGCGGCGCCGCGCCGACCTCCTCGCCTCGATCCCGGAGGGTCCGAGCGCGCCGGGCATGGCGGAGGCGGGGCTCGACGCCGCCCTGCGGCGGCTGCAGTCGCTCGAGGCGGCCTACGGCGAGAACCACCCCGACGTCGTCCGCGCGCGCCGCGAGCTGGAGGAGGCGCGGGCACGGCGCGACGAGGAGTGGAAGCGCTTCCGGCGCGAGCGGATCGACGCGCAGCTCGCGCGAATCGACGCGGACGTCCGGGACGACCGATCCGCGCTCGCGTCGCTCGAGCAGGAGCGGCAGGCGCTCCAGAAGCGGCTCGACGCGGCGCCGCGCTGGGGCCAGGAGCTCGCCGGCCTCTCGCGCGACTACGAGACCCTGCGCGGGCGCTACACGGGGGCCGTGTCGCGCCGGGCGGACGCGGAGGCGGCCGAGGCGCTCCTCGCGGCCGACCGGCCGACGCTGTTCCGCGAGGTGGACCCGGCGTCGCTGCCGGCCCGCCCGTCGGCGCCGGACCGCCCGCGGCTCGTGTGGCTCGCGATCCTGGCGGCGCTCGGGAGCGGCCTCGCCGCCGCCGGGGTGGTGGAGTGGCTCGACGCGTCCGTGCGCGGGCCGGTGGACGCGAGCGCGCTCGGGCTCCCGGTGCTCGCGGCGATCCCGCGGATCGGCCCGGCCGGCCGCCGCGGTGGATGAGGGAGGAACCGACCGATGATGCCAGCCGAGACCCTGCAGGCCGCGATCCCCGAGCTCGACCCGGAGTCGCGCCTCGTCGCGCTCGCCGCGCCCGACTCCCCCGCGGCCGGCCAGTACCGCGTGCTCTGGCAGCGGGTGCTCCGGCTCGCCGCGACCCGGCCGGTGCGCCTGCTCGCGATCACCTCCGCCGGGCGGGGGGAGGGGCGCACCACCACCGCCGCGAACCTCGCGCTCACGGCCGCGGCGGACGGCCGCGCGACGCTCCTCGTCGAGGCGGACCTCCGCCACCCCTCCCACGCGCGGCTCCTCGGGCTCGCGCCGCGCGCGGGGCTCGCCGAGGTGTTGGAGGGGAGGGCGGAGCTCGGGCAGGCCCTGACGCGGCTCGGCCCGCTCGCGCTCCTCGTCGCGGGGGTGGCCCAGGACGCCGGGGCCGCCCTGCGCGCCCCCGCCGCCGCCGCGCTCGCCGAGCGGCTCCGCGCCGAATGGGAGCTCGTGATCCTCGACGCGCCGCCTGCGCTCGCGTTCGCGGACGGCGACCGGCTCTCCGGCGAGGCGGACGCGGCGCTCCTCGTCGTCCGCGCCGGGCGGACGCCGCGCCCGGTGGTCCGGACCGCGCTCGACGCGCTCGGCGACCGCGCCGCGGGGGTCGTCCTGAACGACGTCGACCGGGACGCGGTCGCGCACGGCCGCTGGATCTTCCCGGGCGAGGGCGAGCCCGGGGCGGCGCGCTAGAGGCGGATCCGCATGGTCCGGGTCTTCAATCACTGGTTCTCGCCTCGCAAGGCGGCCTACTTCCTCGCCGAGGAGGCGGTGCTCGTCGTGGCGCTCCTCGCGGGCGCCTCCCTCGGGCCGGTCGCGGCGAACGCCGGGGCCGCCGCGCCGTCGGCCGCGCCCGCCATCGCGCGGGCCGCGCTCGCGTCGCTCTTCTTCGCGGGGGCGCTCTACCTCGGGGACCTCTACGACCTCCACGCGGCGGTCCGCGACCGCGCCGACGGCCGCCGGTTGATGCGCGCGCTCGGCGTCGCCGCGATCGCGCTCGCGCTCGCGGACCTCGCGCTCTCGGCGGTCCTGCCGGACTGGATGCTCCACCGCTCGCTCGTCCTCGCCGCGACGGGCGGCGCCTTCGGCGTCATCGCCGCGCGCGCGCTCATGCCCGCGGTGGTGGGGTCGCCGACCCGCGTCCTCTTCCTCGGCACCGGGCCGCGGGCGCGGGAGCTCGCGCGCGCGGTGGAGCGCGAGGCGGACGGCCTCTGGGAGGTCGTCGGCTTCGCCGCGCCGCCCGGGGCGACCGGGCACGCGGTGCCGCCGGGGCTCGTGCGCACCGGCCCGCTCGCCGAGATCGCCCGGCGCGCCCGCGCGCAGGTGGTGGTGGTGGC
>DASWCJ010000089.1:0-2232 GCA_036390155.1 Anaeromyxobacter sp. | reverse complement strand
CGGTCGCCCTGGAGGTGGTCGTAGGCGACCTCGCAGACCCGCTCGACGCGCAGCGGCTCCCAGGCGAGGTCCTTCCCGCGGTTCCAGCGGCTGGTCGCGCCCGGCAGCCGCCGGCCCGGCGCGCCGCCGTCCACCCACTCCGCCCAGTCGCGCCACGGGTGATCCGGCGCGGCGCCCTCGCGGAGGGGCGCGAGCTCGCGGGCGAGCTCCCGCCGCCGCGCGGCCGTGAAGCTCGAGCACACGCCGACGTGCTGCAGCCGGCGCTCCGCGTCGTACAGCCCGAGGAGGAGCGAGCCGACCATCGTGCCGGGCCCCTCCTTGTGCCACCGGAAGCCCGCCACCGCGCAGTCGGCGGTCCGCGCGTGCTTCACCTTCACCATCGCGCGGACGCCTGGCTGGTATCCGGCCTCGAGCCGCTTCGCGACGACGCCGTCGAGCCCGGCCCCCTCGAACCGGGCGAACCAGTCCGCCGCGACCGCCGGATCGCGCGTCGCGGGCGTGAGGTGGACGCGCGCCCGGGGATCCCCGTTGCGGAGCGAGCGTTCGAGGAGGGCGCGGCGCTCGGCGAGCGGCGCGCCGCGCAGGTCGCGGTCGCCGAGGGCGAGGAGGTCGAACAGCACCAGGCTCGCGGGGCTGTCGCGCGCGAGGAGCGCGACGCGCGACGCCGCGGGGTGGATGCGGAGCAGGAGCGCCTCGAAGTCGAGCCCCCCGGGGCCGGCGATGACGATCTCGCCGTCCGCGACGCACCGGTCGGGGAGGTGCGCGAGGAGCGGCGCCTCGAGCTCCGGGAAGTACCGGTTCAGCGGCCGGAGCTCGCGCGACTGGAGGTGGACGCGCTCCCCGTCGCGGAAGACGATCGCCCGGAACCCGTCCCACTTCGGCTCGAACAGCCAGCCGTCGCCCGCGGGCAGCCCGTCGCTCGCCTTCGCGAGCATCGGCTCGATGGGCGGGGGGAGCGGGAACGCCATGCCCCGATGGTGTAACGGGCCCTTCGTCCCGTTGCGACTCCGACGTCGCCGGCCGGGTACACGAGGCGCTTCGTGCGGTAGGATCCTGGCGATGCGCAAGAGACCCCTCCCCGAGCTCCCCGACACGGGCCGGCGCTACGTGGAGAACACCGTGCGTGCCCGGCTCGCGAGCCCCGGCGTCGAGCGCTATGCCGGCGCGAAGCGCGGCTCGAGCGCGCGGCTCTTCCTCGCCGCGATCGGTCTCGCGGCGCTCGTCGCCGCGATGCTCTGGTTCGCGCGCTGAAGCTCTCTCGGCCTCCGTTGTGAACCGGGGATGGGCGCTGGTAGGTTCCGCGCCCCGGAGAACCCTTGGACGCGATCCTCGCCTCGTTCCTGCTCGTCGCCGTCGCCGAGATGGGCGACAAGACTCAGCTGCTCGCCCTGACGCTCGCGTCGAGGTACCGGCGTCCGTGGACGGTGATGGGCGGGATCCTCGCCGCAACGGTCGTGAACCACGGCCTCGCGTCACTCGTGGGGGCGGAGGTGTCGGCGCTCGTCCCGCCGCGGGCGATGGCGGCGGCCCTCGCGGCCACCTTCGTCGGGTTCGGGCTCTGGACACTCCGGCCGGACACCCTCGACGACGCGGCGCACCCCGAGCGCTTCGGGCCGTTCCTCACCACCGCGGTCCTCTTCTTCCTCGCCGAGATGGCCGACAAGACCCAGCTCGCGACGATCGCGCTCGCCGCCCGCTACGGCTCGGTCCTGCTCGTCACCACCGGGACCACCCTCGGGATGCTCGCCTCCGACGGGCTCGCCGTGTTCCTCGGCGAGCGGCTCGCGCGCGCGGTGCCGATGCGCCGGATCCGCGTCGGGGCGGCGGCGCTCTTCATCGCGTTCGGGGTCGCGTCGGCCTGGACGGCGATCCGCGGCGCCTGACCCGGGGTTGCCGGCGAGGTGCAGGGGCGCTTACCGGAGGTCCTGCCCGGTCGTCGCGGGCACGACCTTCCCGTACTTCACGCCCTTCGTGGAGACGAGCCCCTCGCCCATCCGGACGACCTCGCGCGCGTGACCGCGCAGGACGAGCACCTCGAGGCAGTTGTGCTCGTCCATGTGGACGTGGAGCGCCGACACGACCGCCTTGTGATTCTCGTGCTGGATGTGGGCGAGCTTCTGCGCGAGGCTCGACGAGTCGTGGTCGTAGACGAGCGTCACGACCGCGACCCGCTCCTCGGAGCCGTCCGACTCCGACCACTGGCGCTGCACCAGCGCGTCGCGGATGAGGTCC
>DASWCJ010000088.1:0-24811 GCA_036390155.1 Anaeromyxobacter sp. | reverse complement strand
GGGCGCCACCGAGGACGAGCGGGTCTGGCGTGTGCCGCTGTCACGCCGCGTGCACGCCGGCTCCGTCGAACGGAGCGGTCCGACCGCAGCGACGGCGGCGTGCTCGTCGGAGACGCCTCCCCCGCCCTTGGGTGGCGGCTGCCGAAGTGGCTGCGACGAACCACGATGACCGCGGAGCATCGGCGCCACGGTGCCCGTGGCTCGGCCGTAGCCCCATCGGCGGCGCGCGCGGGCCCGGGCTGGCCCCCTCCGACGAGCACGCCGCCGTCGCTGCGTTCGGATACGGTGTCCGTACGCGAGCCGGCGTGCACGCGGCGTGACAGCTTCGCGCGTCAGCTCCGGTGAACGTTCGGGGCCGCGCCCATGGTGCTCGCCGTGCCCGCCACCGTACGGGAACGCTCTCGCGCGGAACTGGCGCGCCCGGGCGTGCGCCGGCGTCCACGTTTCTGGACCCGTTCGACCGTCCGGTGCCGGTTGCGACTCGGGCGGCGGCGCAGGAGGACGGGGGCCATGCCCGAGGCCCTCGGGAGCGTTCGCCGTTAGCGGCCGGTCGCGAAGTGACCGGCATTGCGGCTTAGACGCGCGCGACGTGGTCGCAGTGACGGAGGAGGGGCTCGCCGGCGTGGCGTGAAGTAGACTCGGCGCGTGCCCACCGTCCGCGTCGCCGCCGCTCTCGCCCTCGCCGCCCTCGCCACCGCCGCGCGGGCGGCCGATCCGATCGTGGTCAAGCTCGGCACGCTCGCACCCTCGGGCTCCGCCTGGCACGAGATCCTGAACGACCTCGGCCGCCGGTGGCGCGAGGTCTCGGGCGGCGCGGTGGTCCTCAAGGTCTACGCGGGAGGGACCCAGGGCAGCGAGGGCGACATGATCCGCAAGCTCCGGGTCGGCCAGCTCCAGGCGGTGGCCATCACCAACGTCGGGATGAACGACGTCACCGCCGAGCCGAAGGGGCTCTCCCTCCCACTCCTGTTCGCGACCGACCGCGAGGCGGACTGCACCCTCGCGGCGCTCGGGCCCGAGCTCGACGCGGCGCTCCTCAGGCGGAACTACGTCGTCCTGCACTGGTCGAGCCTCGGCGCGATGCACGTCTTCTGCACCGCGTCCCGGACCCGCCCCGCGGACATGGCGGGCGCGAAGCTCTTCGCGCAGGACGGGGACCCCGAGGCGAACGACGCCTGGCGCGCCGCCGGGTTCCGGCCGGTGGTCCTCTCGTCGACGGACATGCTCCCCGCGCTCCAGACCGGGATGATCGACTGCCTGCCGAACGTGCCCATCTACGTCCTCACCACCCGCCTCTACGAGAAGGCGCGCCACATGATGGACCTGCCGTGGGGCCACCTCTTCGGCGCGACGATCGTGCGGCGCGACGTCTGGGAGAAGATCCCGGAGGGGCTGCGGCCGAAGCTCCGCGAGGCGGCGCGCGAGACCGGCCGCGCCGCGGACGCGGAGCTGCGCAGGCTCACCGCCGACGCGCTCGAGGTGATGCGGAAGAAGGGGCTCGAGGTGGATCGGGCCGATCCGGCGCCCTGGCGGGAGCTCGTCGCCGCGCTCCACCCGAAGCTGCGCGGGACCGTCGTCCCGGCGCCGTTCTTCGATCGCCTGATGGCGGCGAGGTCGTCCTGCGCCGCATCGGCCGCCACCCCGGCGCACTGATCCGCCCACCTCGCGTCAGCGAAGATCGCGCAACCGGCGCGCGCCGACCCGCCGGCGCAGCACGAGGAAGAGCTCCGCCGCGGAGACGGCGTCGATCAGGGCGTCGTGCGAGCCGTAGTCCGGCAGCCCGAGCTTCCGCCGGGCCTTCGCGAGGTTGAGCTCCGGGTCGCCATCGGGCGCGTCGGGATCGAGGAAGCGGGCGCGCTTCGCCGCCTTGATGAGGAGCGCGACGGTGTCCACGACCGTGGGAGCGGGCCAGCGCAGGCCCGATCGCTGGTAGGCGCTGCGGAGGAACGGGACGTCGAGCGCCGCCTGGTGCACGAGCAGGGCGCCCTCGCGCAGCCGGCCGTCGATGAGCGCCAGCACGTCGCCGATCGGAGGCGCCTCGCGCACGTCGCCGGGCAGGAGGTGATGGGCCCTGATCGAGCCGGGGTCGATCTCCCGCGCCTCCTCCGGGCGGACGAGCGAGGAAAAGGCCTCCCCCAGGCGGATTCCCCCGTTGCGCACAGGGACCATCCCCACGGAGAGGATCGGGTCCTCGCGAGGGTTCAGGCCACCCGTCTCGAGGTCGAGCGCCCAGTAAGTCACCGATTCCCAAGGCGGGGAGGGCCAGAGCACCGTCGTTTGTTAGCACGGACACCGACCGTGTGGCACGATGTGGGCCTGGATGGGCCCCGCCAGGTGCGGCGAGATGTGGTCACCCGTTCGACTGACGCTGGGAGACGCGACCTGACGGTACGAAGCGGCCATTCTAGGCTCTCCGCCGTGGCATCCCGGCTGGCGATCGTGCCGGCGCCGGACACGGCGTCCGAGGAGTGGGCCGAGCCCGCTCGCTTCAAGCACGCGCCCGAGCCCGTCCCCTTCCGCGCCTTCGACGATCACGTCCGCGCGCGCCAGCCGCGAAGCGTCGCGCTCGACGAGGCGCGCGCGATCCTCGATCACGGCCGCTTCTGGACCGAGTACCAGGCGATCGTGCAGGCGCGCTCGGGCCGGACGGTCGCCTACGAGGCGCTCGCGCGCTTCGTCCGGAACGACGGGAGGTCCCTCCCGCCGGCGCGGCTGTTCAAGGTGCTCCACGCGGACCCCGCGCTCCTCCTCCGGTGCGAGCTGACCCTGAAGCTCCACCAGGTCGAGCACGCCCCGCGGCAGCCGCTCTTCGTGAACCTGGACCCGGACAGCTGGGTCCGCGCCGGGGACCGCAACTGCAACCCCTTCCTCGCGCTCCTCGCCTCGTCGGGCAGGCGGATCGTGGTCGAGGTCACCGAGGCGATGGCCGTCGGCGACGCGGCGCGCGCCCGCGAGATGATCGACGCGCTCCGCGCCCGGCGCATGCCGATCGCGCTCGACGACGTCGGCGCCGCGAACGCGGTCCTCTCGTTCGACGCGCTCGCCGACGCCGAGGTGCTGAAGTTCGACCGGACCCTGATCCCGCGCCTGCGGATCCCGCGCATCCGCGCCCTCGTGCAGGCCCTCACGCAGATGGCGCGCAAGACCGGCGCGCACACGGTGCTCGAGGGCGTCGAGTCGACCGCGGACTTCGTGCTCGCCCGCGATCTCGGATTCGAGCTCGTGCAGGGCTTCCTGTTCAAGGACCGCGCCCAGCTCGCGCGGCGCTGATCGCTCAAAACAAATCAGTCCTGAAGTGGTAGGCGGCCCGCTCCTGCCAGACCTCGATCGCCCGGAACGCGTCGCGCAGGCGGCTGCGCTCCATCGAGGAGAGGTCGGCGAGCGACACGAGGTTCGAGGGCGGGCGCCCCTCCGAGATGGCCGTGATCTGGGTCCGGAGCCGCACCCGCAGGAGGAACCGGTACGCCTCCGAGAGCGTGTCGCTCGTGTCCTCGGAGATGAGCCCGCCCGCCGCCGCCGCCTTGAGCCGGTCGAGCGTGTTCGACGTGCGCGCGGAGGCCTCGAGGCCGTAGACCCGGGCGAGGAACACGATGGGGCTGATCCCCTTCAGCTTCATGTCGAAGCGCGACGACTCGCTCCGCAGGCGCAGCCCGAGGCCGCTCGGCGGCCGGAAGGTGATCGCGCTCTTGGCCGTCGCGGAGAGGAAGGTCCGGGCCGCGGCCGCCCTGGCGATCACCGCGCGCAGGCGCGAGACGTCGAGGTGCCCGTGCACCGCGCGGTAGTCGAAGAAGATCGAGGCCTCGAGGAGCGCCTGCGGCGTGGGCTTCTCGAGCCACCCGCGGAACCGCGCCTCCCACCCGGCGAGCCCGCCGAGCCACTTCGTGGACATGTAGCCGCCCGGGCAGCGGGGGAAGCCTGCGGCGACGAGGTCCGTGATTGCCTTCTCGGTGAGCGCCGCGAAGTACTCGCTCGCGCCCGGCACGTCCTCGCCCCAGACGAGCGCGTTGTCCTGGTCGGTGAGGACCATCTGCTCCATCCGGCCCTCGGACCCGAACACGAGCCACGCGTACGGGGTCGGGGGGGGACCGAGATCGGCCTCGGCCCAGCGCAGGATCCGCGTGATGAGGGTGTCGTTGAGCCGCGCGACGAACCCGCCGATCACGGTCGGCTCGAGCCCGCCGTTGAAGAGCGACGACGCCATCTCCGCGACCTTCTCCGCGTAGCCGGGGAGGGCGTCGCGGCCGCCGAGCCGCTCCACCCGCTTCATCACCGCGACCGGCCCCGCGGCGGTGCACTTGAGGAGGTCGGTCGCGGAGAGGACGCCGATGATCCGCCCGTCGCGCGTCACCGGGAGGTGGTGGCAGCCGGAGTCGAGCAGGATCCGCCAGGCCTCGTAGATCGGGCAGTCCGCCGAGACGGTCTTGAGCGGCGAGCTCAGGACCTCCAGCACCGGCGTCTCCGGGCCGCGGCCGGCGGCGAGCACCCGGCGCCGGAAGTCGCGGTCGGTGAGGATGCCGGCGGGCTCCGAGTCCACGAGCACCGAGGAGACCGACCGGTCCGCCATGAGCCGGGCGGCGTCGCCGACGGTCGCCTCCTTCG
The DNA here is from genome assembly GCA_036390155.1 of Anaeromyxobacter sp. GTDB lineage: Bacteria > Myxococcota > Myxococcia > Myxococcales > Anaeromyxobacteraceae > Anaeromyxobacter. The sequence continues at coordinate 20,212 of DASWCJ010000088.1, read as the reverse complement.
CGACGCGCACCGCCGGGCCGCGCAGGAGGGTCGAGACCGGCACCGCCAGGTCCGGCTGGAACGACACCACGTGCGAGCGCTCCAGGCTGTTCCGGAGCCGTTCGGCGAGGCCGGAGGCGAAGTGGCCCGCGAACGCCGCGTGCGCGAGCAGGAGCTTGAACTGCGGCTTCGGGAGGCGGTACGCGAGCAGGTCCTCCTCGACCGACACGTCGATGGTCGCGGTCCCCGAGATGAGCGAGGTGAAGCCGAAGATCTCGCCCTCCTCGAGCACCTGGAGCGTCTGCCCCTCGCGCTCCAGGCGGACCGCGCCCTTGCGGATGACGTAGAGGTGCTCGGACGGATCGCCGCCGCGCGCGAGCAGCCGGGTGCCCACCGGGTAGAAGACGATCTCGAGCGCCTTCGCCGCGTCGTCGAACGCGGGCTCGGGGAGCGCGTCGAAGGGCGGGGTGCCGCGCACGAACGCGACCGGATCCAGCGAGGGCATCGACCCCAGGATAGCAGGCCACGCAGAGAGCGCGGCGCGCACGATGCTCGGGTGACGTCGCCGTGCCCCGGGGCGACGCCCGGCAGGTTCGGCGGGTAGCGACCGCTCCCCCGCACGGGCCGCCTGCGCTTCCCGCATGACGCTTGAGCGTGGGGGCGTCCCGCCCTACGTCACCCGCGTGCCGCTCGCGTTCATCCCGTGGTTCGAGCTCCCGCACCTGCCCATCGGGCGGGTGACGATCCAGTCGTTCGGGGTGCTCTCGGCGCTCGGGATCCTCGCGGCGGTCCTGCTCGCCCAGGTGGCGGCGCGCCGGCTCGGGAAGAAGCCCCAGCCCGTCGCCGACTTCGCCGTGGTCGGCGTCGTCGCCGGGGTCGTCGGCGGCCACCTCGTCCACCTCTTCTTCTACCACCCGGAGGAGCTCGCCGAGCCGTGGCGCGTCCTCATGGTCTGGGATGGGCTCTCCTCGATGGGCGGCCTCGCGGGCGGCGTCCTCGCCGCCGCGGTCTGGTTCCGGGCGCGGCGCATCCGGCTCTCGGACTACGCCGACGCCTGGGCGCTCGGGCTCGCCCCGGGCTGGGGGATCGCGCGCATCGGCTGCTTCACCGTGCACGACCACCCCGGCGTGCTCACGAGCTTCCCGCTCGCGGTCCGGTTCCCGGACGGCCCGCGCCACGACCTCGGCCTCTACGAGGCGATCCTGCTGCTCTCCATCGGCGCGCTGCTCTGGGCGCTCTTCCGGCGCGGAGCGCTCCGGGACCGGCTCCTGCCGCTGCTCGCGCTCCTGTACGGCGTCGGCCGGTTCCTGCTCGACTTCCTGCGCGCGCAGGACGTGCCGTACCACGACGCCCGCCACCTCGGGCTCACCTTCGCGCAGTACGCCGCGGTGGCGCTCGTCGCGTACGGGGTGGCGGGGCTCGTGCGCGCGCGCGCGGGCCGGTTCGCCGCCGCGACGCCTCGATGATAGAACGGGCGCGTGCGCGCCATCGTGCCCGTCCCGGGCGCCGCGGGAGCGAATCCCGTCGCCGGCGCCGAGGCCCGCCTCCGAGAGGTCGTCGCGGAGGTGACCCGGCTCGACGCGGAGATCGAGTCGCTCTCCGAGGCCCTCGGCGACTTCGCGCGCCGCTGGGAGCGGGCCGTCTCCGCCGCCTACGCCGACCTCTCTGCCGCCGAGCGGCTCGTGCGAAGGCTGCAGGCGCTCGAGCAGGGGCTCACCGGCCTCGCGGCGACGCTGCGCGCGGGGGACCCGCAGCGGAGCCGCCGCCCGATCCGCCGCGCGCGGCGCGCCCGTCGGCGCGCAGCCGAGGCGAGCGAGGAGACGGACGACCGCGACGCGGACGCGGCTCCCCCCTCCCAGCCGCCTCCCGCCGAGGACCCCGCTCCGGAGGTCCTGCCGGCCGAGGTCGCGCTGAAGCGGCTCTACCGCCGGCTCGCGCGCGTGCTCCACCCGGACCTCGCGCAGGACGACGGCGAGCGGGCGCGCCTCGGGGACCTCATGGCCCGGGCGAACGCCGCCTACGCGAAGGGCGACCTCACCGCCCTCGAGGTGATGGCGGAGAAGGTGGGCGCGGGCGAGCCGCCCGGCGAGCTGTCCGAGGAGGAGCGGCGCGCGCACCTCGAGCGGCGGATCGCCACCCTCGAGCGGATCGCCGCGTCGCTCGCGCGGGAGCGCGCGCGGCTCGAGCGGAGTGACACGCACCGGCTCCGCGCCGAGGCGCTCCGGCGCGAGGCGGAGGGCGAGGACTTCCTCGCCGCCGCCCGCGCGGACGCGGAGGCGGAGGCGGTCGCCGCGTACGAGGACGCGCTCGCGCGGCTCGCGCGGCTCGCGAAGGCGGCGCGCGAGGTCGGGCGCGCGAGGAGCATCGCCATGAAGGAGATCCAGCGGCGCGGGCCCACCGGGGCCCGCCGGGCGTTCGATCCGCTCGAGGAGGCGGAGCTGGTCCGGGTCGGGGCGGCCCGGCTCGAGCGCAGCCGGGCGACGCCGCGGGCGCGGGAGCTCGCGCGGACCCTCGAGGACCGGGCCGCTGCGGCGCCGGCGGAGGTCGGGCTCACGCTGCTCGCCTACTTCGCCGAGGACGCGGCCGGCCGGCCTCCCGACGCGCTCGCCGACGCGGCGGGCTGGTCGCTCCGGTGGGACCGGCTGCGCGAGAATTGGCCCGGGGCGGCGGACCTGCCGCGCACCCTCGCGCGGCTGCCGTCCTGGCTCGCCGTCGGCGCGCGCCGGCACGGGGACGACGTCCTCGCGGGGGTCCAGCTCGCGGACGCCGAGCTCGCCGCCGGCGTACGGATCGCGCTCGAGCACGCGGACGTCGCGGCCATCGCGCGCGACGTGCTCGCCGCGCTCGGACCCGACCTCGCGTGCGAGGGGTGCGGCGCGCAGGGGCCCGGCGTCCACCTCCACCGGACGCGCGGGCTCGACGAGCTCAACGGGATCGCCTGCGCGTCCTGCGGGCGGATCGCGCGGAGCTACTGGCGCTACGGCGAGGCGGACGGGCTCGAGGCCCTCGCGCCCCACGCGCTCCGGCTCGGGGTCGTGGCGGAGGCGACCGCGCAGCTCGCCGGCACGGCGATCGGCTTCCAGATGCTGCCTTCCGAGCGGGAGGCGCTCACGGCGGCGCAGCTCCGGCGGAGGTTCGCGGAGCTCTACCTCGCGCCCTACGAGGCGGGCGTCGACGCCGCCGCAGTGGGCGTCGCGGAGGGGAAGGACCTGCTCGCGCCCTCGGCCCACGTCGGCCCGAAGGCGCGGCTGCGCTTCTCGCTCGCAGCGGACGCGGGCACCACCGCGGAGGAGCTCCTCGAGCTTCTCCGCGCCCGCATCGAGCGGCGCTTCCGTCCATAGCGGGGGGTCGCTCGGCGGGCCATGTGTGGCCCACAAGGGTGCGCAGTGAGTCCGGGCGGCGAAACGTCGCAGGGCTTACATCGAGTCTGCACGGCGATCACCTCGCCGAGGGAGGCTCCATGAAGTCCGCGCCGCTCGCGCTCCTCACGCTCGCATTCGCCGCCGCGGCGGCGTGGCCCCTCTCGCACCTCGGCGCCGCGCCGGCGGGGACCGCCCGGCCCGCGGTGGAGCAGACGGCGTGCGTTCCGGAGCGGGCGGAGGGGGCGCCGGGTCCACGTGCGCTCGCGCTTCCGCCGGGGCATCCGCGGATCGACATCCAGGGGCTCCTCCCGCCTGGCCATCCGCCCATCCCGGGCGTGCAGGGGGCGCTCCCCCCGGGCCACCCCGAGTTGCCGCCGGGGCACCCGCCCATCCCCTCGAGCCCGCGAGGCATGCCGCTGCCGTTCGGCGAGCCGGTCCTCCTCGAGACGTAGCGAGGGCGTAGCGAGCGGCCCGCCCACAGGAAGGGTACCTTCGGGCGCGTGAAGGTCCTCGTCACCGGCGCGACCGGGCTCATCGGGAAGGCGGTCGCGCGGGAGCTCGTCGCGCGCGGTCACGCGGTGCGAGCCCTCCTGCGCCCCGCGAGCGACCCCGCGGCGCTCTCCGGGCTCTCCGTCGAGCTCGTTCGCGGCGACGTCCTCGACGCAGCCTCGGTGCGCGCCGCCCTCGCCGGGCAGGAGGCGCTCGTGCACGTGGCGGGGATCCCGCGCGTCGGCGACGAGCCCGGGCCGATCCACGAGGTGAACGTCCGCGGCACCGAGCTCGTGCTCGCCGCCGCCCGGGAGGCGGGCCTGCGCCGCGTGCTCCACACCTCCTCCATCTCGGCGGCGGGAGGGACGCGGCGGCCCGAGGTGCAGGACGAGACGGTGCCCGGGAACGCGGAGGCGCTCGGCATCCCGTACTTCCTCTCGAAGCGCGAGGGGGAACGGATCGCGCTCGCCGAGGCCGCGCGCGGGCTCCCGGTCGTGGTGCTGCGGCCCGGCGTCGTGCTCGGGCCCGGCGACACCCATCGCTCGTCCGCGTCGCTCGTCGTCGCGATCGCGAAGCGGCGGCTCCCGGCGGTCCTCGCCGGCGGGACCTCCTTCTGCGACGTGCGCGACGTCGCCGCCGGCTTCGCCGCCGCGCTCGAGCGGGGGCGGCCCGGCGAGGTGTACGCCCTCGCCGGCCACAACCTCTCGCTCGCCGAGTTCGCCGCGCGCACCGCCGCGCTCTGCGGCGTTCGCGCGCCGGTCCGCGTCCCGTACCCGGCGGCCTGGGCGCTCGCGGCCTTCACCGAGGCGGTCGCCGTCCTGCGCGGCCGGCGGGCGCCGACGAACCGCGACCTCGCCCGCGCCGGCTCGCTCTTCACCTATGCCTCGAGCGAGAAGGCGGTGCGCGAGCTCGGCTATGCGGTCCGGCCGCTCGAGGAGATGATCCGGGACACCCTCGTCGACGCGCTCGCCGCGGGCCGGCTCAGGGCGGAGACGGCGGAGCTCCGGGCGCTCGCGCCGAGGTGAGCGAGGGGGGCCAGAGCCGCACGAGGCGGACGAGGCGGGCGGAGGCATCGACCACCTCGAGCTGGGTCCCGTCCCGCGTGCGGAGCCGCGTCCCGCGCGCCGGGACGTCCCCGGCGAGCGCGATGCAGACGCCGGCGAGGGTCGTGTAGCCCTCCCCCTCGGGGAGGTCGAGGCCGAGGGCGCGGTTCACCTCGCGCACCGGCGCGTCGCCGCGGACGAGCGAGGCCCCGCCCGGCTCGCGCTGGAAGAGCGCCTCCGGCTCCTCCCGCTCGCCGACGATCTCGCCGACGAGCTCCTCCACGAGGTCCTCGAGCGTGAGGAGCCCCGAGACGCCACCCCGCTCGTCCACCGCGACGGCGAGCTGCGTGCGGCGCCGCTGCATCTCGCGGAGCACGTAGACCGCCTTCGCGGTCTCCGGCACGAACAGCACCGGGCGGACGAGGTCCGCGAGCACGATGAGCTCCCGCTCCCAGGCCATCGCCGCGAGATCTTGCGCCATCACGTAGCCGACGATCTCGTCGAGCGTGCCGTCGTAGACCGGCATGCGCGTGCGCCCCTCCTCGAGGAGGAGCCGCCGCAGGTCGTCCGGCGGGGCGTCGCGGGGCAGGGCCACGATCCGGCTGCGCGGCACCATCACCTCGCGCGCGGTGAGGTCGCGGAAGGCGAGCGCACGCGACGCGATCTCCGCGGTCGAGCCGTCGAGCGCGCCGGCGCGCCCCGCCTCCTCGACGAGCTGCTCGATCTCCTCGGCGGAGAGGCGCGCCTCGACGAAGGTGGTCCGGTCGCCGAACGGCCGGAGCACGACGTTCGAGGCGGCGGTGAGCAACCAGACGATCGGCCGGGCGAGGGAGGAGAGGGCGAGGAGCGGCCGGGCGACGAGGAGGGCGTACGCCTCTGCCGAGCGGAGCGCGAGCGACTTCGGGACGAGCTCCCCGAGCACCAGCGTGAGCGAGGAGACGATCGCCACCACGGCCGCGAGCGCGATCGCCTCGGCGTGGGCGGCGAGCACCGGGACGCGCGCGAGCCAGGGGGCGAGCCGCGATGCGAGCGCGGCGCCGCCGAACGCCGCCGCGGTCGCCCCGACGACGGTCACGCCGATCTGGACGGTGGCGAGGAAGCGCACGGGCTCGTCGCGCAGCCGCTTCACCGCGCGGGCGGACGGGCGCCCGGCCTCGACGAGCTGGGCGAGGCGGGTCTTCCGGACCGAGATGATCGCGATCTCGGCGCCCGCGAAGACGCCGTTCGCGAGCACGAGCGCGAGGATGACCGCGACCTCGAGGAGGATGTCGTCCATCGTCGGGCCCGCACTCACCGCATACCACCGAACCGGGGCGTTTCGCCGCGACCCGTCGGGTTTCGCGGTTTCGCCGTCCGGGTACTCCCGATCCTGTGCAGCCGGCCATACCTGAGCTGCCCCGGGGGGAGTCACCCATGACGCGTAGCATCACGACCTCGAGCGACCCGCTGGCGACGCGACCCGAGCCCGAGCTTCCTTCGGGAGCGGGCTCGGCGGAGCGGCTGCGCTTCCTGCTGCAGTGGGCGGTGCTCGCGCCGTCGCGCCACAACACCCAGCCCTGGGTCTTCGAGATCGAGGAGGACGAGCTCCGCGTGTACGCGGACGCCTCGCGCGCGCTCCCGGTCTCCGACCCGGACGGGCGCCAGCTCCTCATGGCCTGCGGCGCGGCGCTCGTGAACCTCCGGCTCGCCGCCGCCCACTTCGGCCACGCCACGTCGATCGAGCTCGTCCCCGGGGTGCGGCGCGACGGCCTGCTCGCGCGCGTCCGACTCGAGGAGCGGACCGCCTCGACGCCCGACGCGGAGGAGCTGTTCCGCGCCATCCCGAGGCGGAGGACGAACCGGCTGCCCCTCGACGGCCGCGAGCCGCCCGACGGCCTCGTGACCGCGCTCCTCCGCGACGCGCGCAGCGAGGGGGTCCAGCTCCTCCCGGTCGAGCCCCACCAGCGGCGCGCGGTCGCGGATCTCATCGCCGAGGGCGACGACGCCGCCTGGTCGAGCTCGCGGTTCCGCGCCGAGCTCGCCGGCTGGGTGCGCGGGAACCACAGCTCGCGCCGCGACGGCCTCCCCGGATACGCGCTCGGGATGGGCGACGCCGCCGCGCTCCTGCACCCGCTCGTCGTCCGCTTCCAGAGCGGGGGCCGCGCCGAGGCGGACCGCGATCGGCGCCGCGCGCTCGGGACGCGCGCCCTCCTCGTCCTCTCGACCCGCCGCGACGGCAAGGCCGAGTGGATCCAGGCGGGCGAGGCGTTGCAGCGCGTGCTCCTGCGCGCGAGCGCGGCGGGGCTCTTCGCCTCGTACTTCACGAACGTCGTCGAGAGCCCGATGCTCCGCCCGCGGCTCGCGCAGGCGATCGGGGACGGCGGCGCGCCGCAGATCATGTTCCGCCTCGGCTACGGCCTCGAGCCGCGCCCGACGCCGCGCCGCCCGGTGGAGGGTGTGCTCCGGCGGATGGAGCGCGCCCGGCTCCACCCGACGCCGCTCGCGGTGCGGGCGCCGGCCCCGATGCCCTGGACCCTGGCGGCGGAGCTCGTGCCGAGCCCGTCTCCGGTCGCCACGCTCCAGCGGCCGTGAGCAGGCGTCCACCCGGCGCGCCAGGCGCCGGGCGCGCGTCGCGCGACCGGGCTCGCGCGTCAGCCCGCGAGCAGCCGGAACAGCCGCGTCACCTCGTGCAACCGCGCCTCGTGCAGCGGGTCGGCCTCGTCCCGCGTGCGCGGGTGGGACGGCCGCGCCTCGCGGAGGTCGGCGACGCGGAGGCCCGCGCGCGCGGCGAGGGCCGCGACGTGGCCCTCGGGCCGGAGCCCGAGCCGCTCGGCCAGATCCGAGATCACGATCCAGGCCTCGCCGCCCGGGGCGAGCCGCGCCGGGAGCCCCGCGACGAGCCGCTCGAGGAACGCGCCGCCGGGGTCGTAGACGGCGCGCTCGAGCGGCGTGCGCGCCTCGTCCGGGAGCCAGGGCGGGTTCGAGACGACGAGGTCGAATCGACCCTCCGGAAACAGGTCCGCGCGCGCGACCTCGACCGCGCCGGTGAGGCCGAGCCGCTCCGCGTCCTCCCGCGCGCTCTCGACCGCGGCCGGCTCGAGGTCCGTGGCGACGACGCGCGCCCCGGCGCGCGCGAGCACGAACGCGAGGACGCCCGTGCCGGTCCCGACGTCGGCGGCGCGCTTCCCCGCGACGGGCCACTCCGCCGCGGCGGCGGCGACGAGGTCCACGTACTCCCCGCGCACCGGCGCGTAGACCCCGTAGTGCGGGTGGACGCTCGCGCCGAGGGCCGGGACGGGGACGCCCCGCCGCCGCCACTCGTGCGCGCCGACGATGCCGAGGAGCTCGCGGAGCGGGAGGAGGCCGGGGAGCGGCGGCGTCTCCCCGAGCGCCTCGGCGAGCGCGAGCGCGGCGTCCGGCGCGCGCCGGAGCGGCACCCGCAACCCCTCCTCGATCGGGACGAGCACCCGTCCGAGGAGGTCGTGCTCGCGGCGGCGCCGCTCGCGCTCGGCGCGCCACGCGGCGCGCAGGTCGCCCCGCGGCGGCGACCGCGGCGCGAGCCGGCGGCCCATCGCGGCGAGCAGCTGCCGCGCGTTCTGGAAATCCCCGGTGTAGACGAGGGCTTCTCCGCTCCGCACTCGGGCGAGCGCGGCGGCGGCGATGGTGCGGTCGTCGGCCTCTCCAACGCGCTCCGGGGGTGCCGAGGAGGGGGAGAGCCAGGTGCCGGCGCGCGCCGCGTCGCCGCAGCGCCAGGTGACCTTCCGCGCGTTATCTAAGAGCGTCGATGCCATCGCAGGAACAGCCCGATGTCGCGGCCCCGAGCGTACCGAACCTCGCGTTCGTGGAGGACCTCTACTACGCATGGCTCGCGGACCCAAGGTCGGTCGCCGAGGCGTGGCAGCGGTACTTCGAGCGCCTGCCGAGCGCCCCCGGGGCCGCCCCCGCGCCCGCCGCCTTCCCGCCGCGCCGCCGGGACGGCGCCCAGACCCAGGCCCCCTCGGCGCGCGAGGCGGACGCCTCCTTCCAGGCGAAGGTGGAGCGACTCGTCGCGGCCTACCGCGAGTATGGCCACCTGCGCGCGGACCTCGACCCGCTCGGGCTGACCCAGCGGGCGGAGCGTTTCTCGCTCGACGCGTTCGGGCTCTCCGAGGCGGACCTCGACCGGCCCTGCGCCGACGCGCTGGGCGGCCCGGACCGGCCGCTCCGCGAGGTCGTGGCGCGGCTCGAGGAGACGTACTGCCGGACGATGGGGGTCGAGCTCGCGCACATGCACGACGCCGACCTCCGCCACTGGATGGAGCAGCGGATGGAGCGGTCGCGGAACCGCTGCCCTCTCCCACCCGAGTCGCGGCGGCGGCTCCTCGAGAAGATCGTCGAGGCGGAGACCCTCGAGCAGTTCCTCGCGACGCGCTTCCTCGGCGCGAAGCGGTTCAGCATCGAGGGGGCGGAGGCGCTCGTGCCGCTCTTCGAGCTCCTCCTCGACCGCGCGCTCGGCCACGGCGTCCGGAACGTCGTCATCGGGATGGCGCACCGCGGGCGGCTCAACGTCCTCGCGAACGTGGTGGGCAAGCCGCTCCGCGACATCTTCGCCGAGTTCCGCGACACGGCGATCGTGAACGCGGGCGGCGGCGACGTGAAGTACCACCTCGGCTACTCGTCCGACCGCGAGACGCCGGACGGCGTCCTCGTTCACCTCTCGCTCTCCTTCAACCCGAGCCACCTCGAGTGGATCGACACGGTGGTGCAGGGGCGCGTCCGCGCGAAGGAGGACCGGTACGCCGACCTCGACCGGGTGCGGTCCGTGCCGGTGCTCGTGCACGGCGACGCCGCCTTCGCGGGGCAGGGGATCGTCGCGGAGTCGCTGCAGATGTCGGAGCTCGAGGCATACACCGTCGGCGGCACGATCCACGTCATCGTGAACAACCAGGTGGGCTTCACCACCTCCCAGCACGACGCGCGCTCGACGACCTACTGCACCGGGCCCGCGCGGATGCTGCAGATCCCGATCCTCCACGTGAACGGCGAGGACCTCGAGGCGGTCGCGCAGGCGGTCCTGCTCGCGGTCGACTTCCGCCAGCGCTTCCACAAGGACGTCGTGATCGACCTCTGGACCTACCGGCGCCACGGCCACAACGAGGGGGACGAGCCCGCCTTCACGCAGCCGGTCATGTACCGGGCCATCGGCCGCAAGCCGACCCTGAAGCAGCTCTTCGCCGAGCAGCTCGTGCACGAGGGCGCCGTCGGGGCCGGGGACGTCGAGGCGATGACCGCGACCTATCGCGCGCGGCTCGAGGAGGCGTTCCACGAGTCGACCGCGCGCGCGGTCCAGGCCGGGGCGCAGGCGATGGGCGGCTTCTGGAAGGCCTACCGGGGCGGCGCGCTCGGGCGCGACCTGGAGGTCGCGACCGGCGTGTCGCTCGAGGTGCTGCGCGCCGTGGGGGACACGCTCGTCCACGTGCCGCAGGGGTTCCGGATCCACCCCAAGCTCGCGAAGGTGCTCGACGCCCGCGGCGAGATGGTGAAGGGCGCGCGGCCGCTCGACTGGGGCACCGCCGAGGCGCTCGCGCTGGGCTCCCTCGCGTGGGAGGGGACGCGTGTGCGGCTCGTCGGCCAGGACACGCGGCGCGGCACGTTCAGCCACCGGCACGCGGTCCTCTACGACCAGGCGCGCGGCACGCCCTACGCGCCGCTCTCGCACCTGCGCGCCGGGCAGGGGCCGGTCGAGATCCGGGACAGCCTCCTCTCCGAGGCGGCCGCGCTCGGGTTCGAGTACGGCTACTCGCTCGAGCTCCCCGAGGCCCTCGTGATCTGGGAGGCGCAGTTCGGCGACTTCGTGAACGCGGCGCAGGTGATCGTGGACCAGTTCCTCTCGTCCGGGGAGGCGAAGTGGAACCGGCTCTCCGGGCTCGTCCTGCTCCTGCCGCACGGGATGGAGGGGCAGGGGCCGGAGCACTCGTCGGCGCGGCTCGAGCGGTTCCTCGAGCTCTCCGTCGACGACAACTGGCGGGTCGTGAACCTCACCACGCCGGCGAACCACTTCCACGCGCTCCGGCGGCAGATCGCCTCGCCCTGGCGAAAGCCGCTCGTGGTGATGTCGCCGAAGAGCCTGCTCCGGCACCCCCAGGCGACCTCGCCGATCGACGAGCTCGTGCAGGGGCGGTTCCGGCCGGTGATCGCCGACGAGGTCGACCCGGACGAGATCACCCGCGTCGTGCTCTGCTCGGGCAAGCTCTACTACGACCTCGCCGCGGCGAGGCAGGCGGGAGGGGGGAAGCACGTGGCGCTGGTCCGGCTCGAGCAGCTCTACCCGGTCGCGGTCGACGAGGTGCTCGCCACGATCGGCCGGTTCCGCCCGGGGGTGGAGCTCGTCTGGGCACAGGAAGAGCCGGAGAACATGGGCCCGTGGGGCCACCTCGAGGCGCGGCTCGCGCCGCTCCTCCCGGGCCCGCTCGCGCTCGTGGCCCGCGCGCCGTCGGCGAGCCCCGCCGCGGGCTCGGCCACGCGGCACAAGCTCGAGCAGGAGCAGATCGTGCGCGAGGCGCTCGGCGAGCCGGTCTCGCGCCTCGCCCGCCCGGGCGTCGCGCAGCAACGCGGATAGGAGGAGCGAGAGGCCATGCCCATCCCGCTCAAGGTCCCGTCGCTCGGGGAGTCCGTCACCCAGGCGACCGTCGGCACCTGGCTCAAGCACGAGGGCGACGCCGTCCGGGCGGACGAGCCGCTCGTCGAGGTCGAGAGCGAGAAGGCGACCGTGGCGCTCCCGGCGCCCGCCGCGGGGGTGCTCCGGCGCGTGCTCCGGAACACCGGGGACACCGTCGCGGTGGGCGAGGTGGTGGGCGAGCTCGAGGAGGGCGCCGCGGCGCGGGCGGAGCCGGCGGCGTCTGCTGCCCCGACCTCGACCTCGACCTCGGCCCCGACCCCGACGCCGAACCCGAACCCGGCCCCGACCGCGACCCGCGGCGCGACCCGAGCGCCGCCTTCGGCGCGTCGGCTCATGGCAGAGCGCGGCGTCCCCGCTGAGGCGGTGCACGGCTCCGGGCCGGGCGGCCAGGTCCGCAAGGAGGACGTCCTCCGCGCGCTCGCCCCCGACCTCGATCCCTCCGCCCCGCCCGCCGAGGCGCGCGCCCCGGCCACGGTGCCCGCGTCGGTGAGCCCGCGCGAGCGGATCGTGCCGATGACGCCGCTCCGCCGCACCGTGGCGCGGCGGCTCGTCGAGGCGCAGCACGCCGCCGCGATCCTCACGACCTTCAACGAGGTCGACCTGTCGCGGGTGCTCGCGGTCCGGGAGCGTCACGGCGACGCGTTCCTCGCGCGCCACGGCGTGAAGCTCGGCTTCATGTCCTTCTTCGTGAAGGCGGCGGTGGACGCGCTCCGGGCGTTCCCGGCGGTGAACGCCCAGGTGCACGGCGACGCCGTCGTCTACAAGGACCACTACGACATCGGCGTGGCGGTCGGCGGCGGGAAGGGGCTCGTCGTGCCGGTCGTGCGCGACGCCGACGCGCTCTCCTTCGCCGAGATCGAGAAGACGATCGGCGAGCTCGCGAGGAAGGCCCGCGACAACCGGATCACGATGGACGATCTCGCCGGCGGCACCTTCACCATCTCGAACGGAGGCATCTACGGCTCGCTCCTCTCGACGCCGATCCTGAACCCGCCGCAGTCCGGGATCCTCGGGCTGCACAAGATCGAGAAGCGGGCGGTGGTCGGCGACGGGGACCAGGTCGTCGTCCGCCCGATGATGTACCTCGCGCTCTCGTACGATCACCGGATCGTGGACGGGCGCGAGGCGGTATCCTTCCTCGTGCGCGTGAAGGAGACGATCGAGGACCCGGAGCGGCTGCTCCTCGAGCTGTGATGACGGTCCTCGAGGCGCTGGGCTGGGACGCCTTCTTCGAAGGGCAGCTCTCGGACGACGAGCGGCGGACGCTCCGGCCGGGCCGCGCCGTCGCGGACCGAGGCCGCCGGCTGCTCGTCCGGTTCGAGGAGGGCGAGGCCCTCGTCACGATCCCGGGGCGGTTCCGCGCCGCCGGCGAGCGCCCGCCGCTGGTCGGCGACTTCGTCCTCGCGCGCCCCGACGACGAGCCACAGGTCGAGCGCGTGCTCGCGCGCCGGACCGCGCTCTCGCGCGGCGTCGCCGGGCGGCGCAGCGACGAGCAGGTGCTCGCGGCCAACGTGGACCTCGTCCTCGTCGCCCACGCGGTCGACGCCGGGGTGAAGCCCCGCCGGATCGAGCGCACCGTCGCCGCGATCCGCGCGAGCGGGGCCGAGGCCGCCGTGCTCCTCACCAAGCTCGACCTCCTCGACCTCGCGGAGGACCGCGAGGCGGTCCTCGACGAGGCCATCGGGGCTGCGGGCTCCGCGCCGGTCCTCGGCGTCTCCGTTCAGACGGGCGAGGGGCTCGAGGAGGTCCGCGGCCTCCTCGCCGTCGGCCGCACCGCGATCCTCGTGGGCGCGTCGGGCTCCGGGAAGTCGACCCTCGTGAACGCGCTCGTGGGCGAGGCGGTGCAGGACACGGAGGAGGTCCGGGCGAAGGACGCCCGAGGTCGCCACCGGACCACGGGGCGGCGCCTGTTCCTGCTCGAGGGCGGCGGCGCGATCGTGGATGGGCCCGGGATCCGGGAGCTGAAGCTCTTCGACCCGGAGGGGATCGAGGCCGCCTACGAGGACGTCTCGAGGCTCGCGGCGGGCTGCCGGTTCCGGGACTGCCGGCACGAGGACGAGCCTGGCTGCGCGGTGCGCGCCGCCATCGAGGACGGCACGCTCGACGAGGAGCGGCTGCACGGGCTCCAGAAGCTCCGGGCGGAGGCGCGGGCCGCGTCGGCGCGGTACGGCGGCCCGGCGGGGCAGGAGGCCAAGCGGAAGGGGAGGGCGATCTCGCGAGCGCGGAGCGGCCTCAGGCGGCTCGACGAGCGCGAGGACGAGTAGGGGCCCGACCCAGGCATGATACCTACTGCGAGCGCCGATCCTCTCGCTGCGGCGGACGGCCTCGTCGGTGCGCTGCTCGACGTAGCGCTGCTACGCCTGCGCTGCTCCCACCTCGGGCGCCCGCCTCGCTTCCGTCTCGGCGCTCTCGTCTCGTCACCATGCCTGGGTCGGGGCACTAGAGGCGCAGCTGTGCGAGCTGACGGTGCAAGCGGCGCTCGGGGTTCGTGTCCCTAGAATTGTGTGATTCGGAATCTCGCGGAGGGTGAAAAGAGAAGGGAAGCTCCTCGAAACCAAGACCAACAGGCCTCGCCGCCAAGCGAGGTCGAGGAGCCTTCCCGTGAACGAGGTTGCCGAGCTTGAGCTGCCCACGCAAGAGAACTTCCGCACCGATCTGCGAACCCTTTTCCAGGGCGCGATCCGCGTGGCGCTGGAGGTGGTGCTGGAGGACGAGATCCGCGAGATGGTCGGGGCGAGGAAGTGGGAGCGGCAGGCCCAGCGAGTCGACAGCCGGAACGGCACGTACATGCGCCGGCTCATCACCTCGATGGGCGCGATCGACCTGGAGGTCCCGCGCGCTCGCGAGGGCGGCTCGGCCGGCGGCGCGGTCATCGGACGGTACAAGCGGCGGTCGGCGGAGATCGACGACGCGATGGTCAGCCTACGTCCACGGTGCTTCGACTCGCGACATCGGCCAGATCACCGAGGCGCTCATGGGCGAGCACGTGAGCAAGTCGACTGTGAGCCGGGCGGCGGAGACCCTCGGCACCAAAGTCGAGGAGCTGCGGAAAGCGCCCATCGGCGGCCCGATCCCGTACCTCTTCCTCGACGCCACCTTCCTCGACGCCCGCTGGGCGCGGACGGTGGAGAACGTCTCGGCGCTGGTGGCCTATGGCATCGGCCTCGACGGTCACCGCCAGCTCCTCGCGGTGACGATTGGCGCCGAGGAGTCGGAGGACTCGTGGAACGAGCTCCTCGCGCAGCTCATCGAGCGCGGGCTCTCGGGCGTCCAGCTCGTCATCGCCGACGCCCACGCCGGCATCGCGAAGGCGGTCCGCCGCCACCGCCGGAGGCGCCGCAGCAGAGGTGCGTCGTCCACCTGCAGCGAAACGTCGTCGGCAAGTAAGAAGTCCTCCGCGCGGCGCAGGCTCCGGCACCCGATGGAGAACGCGGCGGCCAGGCCGCCAAAGAGACCGAGGTGGTCGTGAACGACCCACGCGTCCTCTCGGGGGTCGTCAACCTCCCGGTCCCAGGGGATGTCGGCGTGCCGCAAGGCACGCCGGGCTTGTGCTTCGGTGATCGGCATGATCTCCTGCCTCCTGGCCTCTTCTCGTTTGCGCGAGTTCGGCCGTCTTGGGGGTGGGGCCCGCAAACTCCACCCCTTCTCATTTGCGCGGAGGCGATGATCGCCGGGGTCGATCCCGACGTCGATCGTGCCGATCAGGAAACGGAGGCCGCCGCGGTCGCCGAGTCGCTCGCGACACGAAACTTGCCCCCGTCTGGGCGCCAGCTGGAACCTCAAGCGCCCCAGGCGCGAGAGCCGTGGGGCGACCGGTCAGCGGGAATCAGGTCTGGGGACACGGGGGGGGGGATTCTTACGGCGGGGTCCCATCCCTCTGCAAACCGACAGCAACGGCGCGTTCCTCGCGGTGTGCTCAGGCTCAGCATCCACTGCGGACATCTTCGGCTCGGACGAACGAGATCGCGCTCGTCTATCGCTCGTCACGTCCGGAGGTGTTCTTGATCCCGCCGCCGAGAAGCCGATCCATGTGCCGGCCAGGAACTGATCAACATGGTCCGCCCACCGTGGCGCGGGAAAAACAACGACGGGGAGGGGCGCAAGGACCTCGGCGACCGACCGCGACCCCGAACGCATGAGCGGGTCCATCCTGAGCGGCGAATGGATCCACTTCAGAGCGGCGGAGCCAGGCCCCATTTTCAAGCGCGGGTTCGACCGCATTCAGGATTCCTCGACAACGCGCGTGTAGAGCCCCCCGGAGTCGGGCTGCCATCTCGCCTTCCCGTCGTCGTAGACCACGATGATCTCAGCCACGCCGTAGAGGCTCGAGAGGCGGCTCAAGGCACCAGCACGATGCGCGGCTGCGAACGACATGTCAGCAGATACCGAGGCACTCGAGAGGCTCGGATGGAGCAGCAGCGGCTCCCCACGTAGGCTCCCCCGAGCGCATCAAGCATGCGCACTACACTCGCAGTCCGCCCCTTCAGGCACTTGCTTCAGCGGAGCCGCGACGCATTCTACCGCGCTAGTACGCTTGGTGAAGCGTTCCCTGCCGGTCCGAATCAGTCTTCATTTACCCGACTCACTCGGAGATTCGTCTGTGGCGTTCGCCTCGGCGGTGCTGCTCGTTTGTGTGCTCGCGCCACCGGTCGGGCGAACGCCGGACACTCGGCCCGATCCCGAGCTCCTTGGCCTGCCGCCGATCACCACGTGTCAGGGATCAGGAGCGAACGCGGCGCTGGGGTCGAAGTTGTTCCGCGATGCCCGGCTCAGCGCGGACGGGAGAATCAGCTGCTCCTCCTGCCACCGGCCGGAGCGCGCATTCACGGACGGCAGGCACGTACCCGAAGGGAACGACCGCCAACCCGGTACTCGCAATAGCCCGACGCTGATCAACGCGGTCCTACTCGAGACGTTCTCGTGGGACGGGCGGCGATCGTCAATCGAGGACCAGATCGGGGACGCCTTCTTCAACGTGCGCGAACACGGGCTCCCGAGCCCCGAGGCGCTCCTGAACATCCTCGAGGCGGATCCAGCCTACCGCTCGGAGTTCGTCGAAGCATTTCGTGGCGCCAGACACGGACAGGCCGTCTCCCTGGCGCACGTGAAGGAAGCGATCGCGTGTTTCATCCGAAGCTTGGCTGCAGGGAACTCCGCATTCGATCGCTACATGTATGGGGGCGAGCACAAAGCGCTCACGGAAGCCCAGAAGCGTGGGCTGCAACTGTTCCGTGGGAAAGCGGGCTGCGTCGAATGCCACCCCATCGGTACGGCGAGCGCCTCGTTCACGGACAACCGCTTCCATGCGAGGCCAGTCAGCTCGCTCGTGATGGGGCGCCTCGCGTCCCTTTCAGCCCGAGTCGTTGGAACGCCACAAGATGAGCTGGCAGACCTGATCTCCTCGAGCGCCGACGTCGCCGCCTTGGGCAGATTCGTGGTGACCCGAGAACCGCGCGACCTCGCCGGGTTTCGCACGCCAAGTCTGCGCAACATCGCCGTCACTGGACCGTACCTCCACGACGGGAGCGAGGAGACGCTGGCGGGCATCGTCGAACGCGAAGCGTACTACCGCCAGTCGAGCCTCGGACGACCCCTCAACCTGACCCCTTCGGAGAGAGACGACGTCGTAGCGTTTCTCGAGTCACTCACGAGCAGCAGGTACGTCTCTTCACCGGGCACCGAAACGTCACGATCCCGCAGTTCGTCTCCCTGAGTCACGGGTCGCATTCGAGGCGGTTCACGATGATCAGCTCCAAGGGACGGTCGCTCCCATCCGCAGTGTTGCTCGTCGCCCTCGCTGCGTGCGGACAGGATGTCTCGCGTACGCCAAACGCAGCACGGCAGGCGCGGGCAGGCCTCGAATCGACGACATTCACGGGGCCATATGACCTCGCATACGACGAGGCTGGACGCCTCGTGCAGGTAACGACGAGCGGAGGTGAAACCGTTCAGTACGTCTATGATCCTGCCGGAAACCTGCTCGAGATCCGTCGAATCGCCGCCGGCACTCTGTCGATCACCGGCTTCGATCCTGCACGCGGGGCACGATCGGGCAGGCGGTGACGGTATCCGGATCGGGGTTCAACCCCACGGCATCGCAGAACACCGTGCATGTCAACGGGATCCCGGCCCCGGTCACGTCCGCCAGCTCGTCTCAGATCGCGATCACCATTCCGGATGGCGCAACCACCGGATACATCACGGTGGCGAACGGCAACAGCATGGCGACCAGCAGCAGTGTGTTCACGGTCGTGACCGATGTGCCGGTTTCGATATCCGACTTCACTCCGAAGGTCGGGGACGCCGGAACCGTGATCACGATCCTTGGAACAGGATTCGTCCCGGATCCGCTTGCGAATAGCGTTCTAATTGGAACCATCTCCGTACCTGTGATCAGCAGCTCGGAAACCAGTCTTCAGGTAACCGCGGGAACCGTATCAGGCAAGATCAGCGTCTCGGTTCCATTCGAGCCGACCGCCGTCAGCACCGACGAGTTCGTCAGCGTGCCTGCACCCTACTCGGTGACAGACGTCGCTACTTCAGGCCACATCCAAGACGGTACCCCCAGCCCCGTTGCGATCGCCATCCCAGGCAAGATTGGAGTGCGGCTATTCGACGGGACAGCGGCCCAGTTCGTTTCGCTATATGTCAGTTCGAATACGTTCGCGGGTGCGACGCAGATCACAATATATGGCCCCGACGGCAACGTGTTCGCGTCGGGATCCGTTTCGCAGGGCGCCGCCAATAAGCTGACGCTGCCGCCCCTTACCAACACGGGCGCCTACATGGTGGTGGTTCAGCCGCCCTCGACCAGCAAGGGCGAACTCGTCCTGGATCTCCTCAAGGATGCGTCCGGCACGATAGTCGCGGGCGGGGCTGCGACGACGCTCTCGTTGGCGGCGGGGCAGAACGGCATCTTCGTGTTGTCCGGAAGCGAGGGCGACTACCTGGGAGCAGCGATCACGTCCTTTGCCCCCGCGGGTGCATTCGTCAGCTTCCAGCTGTATGCCCCTTACGGCGGCAGTCCTGTGTGGACGAAGAACGTCCTCGTGAGCGCGCCAAAGGCGCTCGAGCTACCACAGTTACCCTTCTCTGGAACCTATGCGTTGCGCGTGGTGCTGTCCGGGACCCAGGCCGCAGCCGTAGGCATGAAGGTCACCCAGTCCACGACAGGAACACTCCCGCTGGACGGAAGCATCACCCAATTCCAGACCAGTGGTCAGTTGGGGCGCTACACGTTTACGGGAACCGCTGGGCAGGGCTTGACGATTCAGGCCACGGCCGGATCGACGTTCGCGGGTCCCGTGACCGTCACCGTTTACCAGCCAGACGGCAGTGCGTGGTGCCCGAACTGGACCTTCTGTATCAGCGCCACTCTGAACGCCAACAGCGATGTCAAACTTGACCCGCTCGGGCTTCTCCCCGCAACCGGCACGTACACGGTGACGGTGGTGCCCAATGGCATGGACACGGGAACGGTGAGTCTGCGGTTGGTCCCGGTGGCGACGGGGGCCCTCACGGTCGGCGATGCTGCGACGACGCTCACGCTCGGTACGGCGCAGAACGGTCGATACACCTTCACCGGGAGCGCGGGCGCCTTCCTCGCGATTGCGGTGACTGCACTTGCCACCAGCCCGAGCGGAGGAACAGTAAGCTTCAGTTTCTACGCACCGAATGGCAGTTTGTTCGGAGGTGGATCAAGTTTCGGGGCGCCGAGTGTGCCAAGAAGTTGGGCGCTGCCTCAGGTGCCGCTCTCGGGCCCTTATACCTTGGTCGTGACGCCGTCCGGCACACGGGGCGCGACGCTTGGTGTAAGGCTGACCCAGTCGTCTACGGGCATTCTTGCCGCGGACGGCAGCGTTACGCAATTCCAGACGACTGGGCAGGAAGGTCGCTACACGTTCGACGGAACCGCGGGCCAAGGTTGGACGATGCAGGCGACGGCCGGAGCGACGTTCACGGGTCCCGTGTCCGTCACAATCTACAAGCCCGACAGCAACACGCTCAAGAGCGCGAGCCTGAATGCCAACAGCGATGTCAAGATCGACCTCGGGATCGTCGCCGCGAGCGGAACATACACCGTTGTCGTCGTGCCCAATGGAGTGGATACGGGAACGGTGAACCTGCGCCTCGTGAGTGAGGCGACGGACATACTCACGGTCGGCGATGCGGCGAAGACGGTCACGCTCGGGACCGCGCAGAACGGTCGTTACACGTTCACCGGGAGCGCGGGGGACTACCTGGGAGTGGCAGTCACGTCGTTCGCGACGAGCCCAACTGGTGGAACCGCAGACTTCTACCTTTACAAGCCAGACGGCAGTTCCCTTTGGACGGCGTTCTCCGTCAGCAGCGTGCCGAAGGCCTGGCAGCTGCCGCAGCTGCCGAGCTCGGGAGTCTACACGTTGCGCGTGGTGCCCTCCGGCACGCCAGGGTTCGCAAGTAGCCGATCGGTCATTTGAGCACCCAGCGCAGCCTCCGGCGGTCGGGATCGCCCGGCAACACGAGCTTCATTCGGGTGACGTCGTGCAAGAACGACCGGAGGGCGACGCGCTCGGAGTCGCTCGCCGCCGGCGTGAGATGGACCGTCACGGCGCGTGATGAGATGCGGACGGTGCCGGGCGCGGCGAAGAGCGTCGCGAGGAGCTTCTTCGCTTCCCTCGGGCGATCGAGATGGCGCGCGAGCTTCACTGCCAGCTCGCTCT
>DASWCJ010000087.1:0-7449 GCA_036390155.1 Anaeromyxobacter sp. | reverse complement strand
CGGATGACGGCCACCACCTCCTCGACGATCTCTCCGCTGGGCGGCGGCGGCGCATCGGCGGCGAGCCCCCTCCCCAGCCCCGCTTCGCGGGGCGAAGGAAGTCCGGGGACGAGCGCGAGGGCGAGGGCGGCGGCGAGCAGCATCCCGACATTGTAGCTCGGCATCCGGGGGTCGGCCCGCCCGGGACATTCCTCGATTGACGCCCCCCGCGGACGCGTTACGTTGACCCGCGTGCCGCATCGCGACCTCTACGAGATCCTGGGTGTGTCCCGGACCGCCACGGCGGACGAGATCAAGAAGGCCCACCGCCGCCTCGCGAAGCAGTTCCACCCGGACGTGAACCCGGAGAACAAGGCGGCGGAGGAGAAGTTCAAGGAGGCCACCGCCGCGTTCGAGGTCCTCTCCGACCCCGCGAAGCGCAAGCTCTACGACGAGTTCGGCGCGGACGCCCTCCGCACCGGGTTCGACGAGAAGCGGGCCGAGGAGGTGCGCCGCTGGAAGCGCCAGGGCGCGCCGCCGGGCGGCATGCCCTTCGACTTCGGCGACTTCGCCACCGTGGACGTCGGCCAGTACGGCTCGTTCGACTTCGGCTCGATCTTCGGGGACCTCTTCGGCGGCGGCGGTCGCGGGGTGCGCGGCGGGCGCGCGCGGGCGCCGGCGCCGATGGCGGGCCAGGACGCGAGCGCCGAGCTCGAGATCGACCTGCGCGAGGCGGTGCTCGGGGGCGAGCGGGACCTCCGCGTGGACGGGAAGACGCTGCGCGTCCGGATCCCCGCCGGCGTGGACGACGGCGCCCAGATCCGGCTCGCCGGACAGGGCGGCCCCGGCCACCGCGGCGGCCCCGCCGGGGACCTCTTCCTCAAGGTGAAGCTCCGCGAGCACGCCCACGTCCAGCGCGAGGGGAGGGACCTCGTCCTCGACCTACCGGTGACGGTCCCGGAGGCGGTGAACGGCGCCGAGGTCCGGCTGCCGACGTTCGAGGGGCCGGTGAGCCTGCGGGTGCCGAAGGGCGCCCGGGCCGGGATGCGCCTGCGGCTCAAGGGAAAGGGGCTGCCGGACCTGCGCGGCGGCCCCCGCGGCGATCTGTACGCGGTGATCCAGCTCGTGCTGCCGGCGGAGAGCGAGGCCCTCCGCAAGGCGGCGCGCGCGCTCGAGGGGCTCTACGAGGGCGACCCCCGCGCCGGCATCTCGTTGTAGAAGGTGCGCATGGGACTGTTCGGACTGTTCGGGTCGAAGGAGGAGCGCGAGAAGAGCGCGCTCCGCAAGCTCGCAGGCAAGCTCACCGAGCGCTACGGCCCGCCCGAGAACCGGCAGAAGGCGATCGTCCAGCTCGGCGATCTGGGCACTCCCGGCGCGCTCGAGACGCTCCTGCTCCGGTTTACCGTCCGGGTGGATCCGGGCATCACCGACGACGAGGAGAAGGAGACGACGCGCGCCCTCCTCGTCGAGGCGGGGCCGGCCGCGATCCCTCCGATCGAGAAGTTCGTGACCGAGCACGACGACGGGATCGCGTGGGGGCTCCACATCCTCGCCGAGCTCGCGCCGCCGGAGAAGGTGCGCGAGGTCGTCCTCCGCGAGCTCCGCCGCCTGGGGAAGATCTACACCCGCGACCCCGAGAAGAAGCTCGTGCTGCTGAAGTGGCTCACCGAGCACCACGCCGGCGCGGGCGGCCCCGCGCTCGAGGAGGCCCTCCTCCCGCTCCTCGAGGACTTCTCGGACGACGTCCGGATCAGCACGACCCGCGCGCTCGCCGCGCTCGAGCCCGGCGTGGGCTCCCGCGACGCGCTCCTCGGGCTCCTCCTGCGGGACCAGGACAACGCGCGCGTCCGCGGCGAGGTCCTCGAGGCGCTGTCCACGCTCGGCGCCGACGTGAAGGGGCACCGCCCGAGCGTCGAGCCGCTGCTCGTCGAGCCGTTCTTCCTCGACCGCGAGGGCAAGGTGAAGAAGCGCGGCTGAGCCGACCTCGACCTCGATCCCGATCCCACCCTGAGCCCGATCCCCGACCCCGCAGCCGGCAGCGTGCCGCGGCCCCCCGCCCGCGGACCGCTCTCGCGCTGGTTCGAGCCGGTCAAGGTCTCGCCGGAGGCGCCGCAGGAGCTCCGGACGCTCGCCGTCCGGGGGAGCCTCGTCTTCGTGATGCGCTCCCCGTCGCTGCTCGCGTTCCTCTACCTGCGCTGGTTCCTGCGCCGCCACGGCCTGCCGCCGCTGCGCGCCGCCCGGGGGCTGCGGGGCCTGTTCGCCTCGTTCGCGCGGGTCCGCCGCTCGCACCGCGCCTTCGAGGAGGCGATCGCCGCAGGGGACGCCTCGGTCGTGTTCCTGGGGCGGGCCGGCCCGAGCGACCCGTTCGCGGCGATGGTGCGCGCCCAGCGGAACCTGTTCCAGCCCGCGCTGCTCGTCCCGGTCCTCCTCGTCTGGAGCCGGCGCGCGCAGCGGCTCGTGCCCTCGCTCTGGGACGTGCTCTACGGCTCGCCCGAGGCGCCGAGCGCGTTCGCGAACGCGATCGGCTTCCTGCGGAACTTCCGGCGCGCCTTCTTCGACGTCGGCCGTCCGGTCGACCTCCAGGCGGTGCTCGCCGAGCGCGCCTCCGAGCCGGACGCGGTCATCGCGCGGAAGACCCGCGGCGTCCTCCACCAGCACCTCGCGCGCGAGTTCCGCACCGCCGTCGGGCCGCCGCTCAAGGACGCGTCGCGCGTCCGAGAGAAGGTGCTTCGCGACCGGGGTCTGCGCGCCGCGCTCGAGGCGGTGGCGCGCGACGGGACGAAGGCGCCGGCCGCGGTCGGGCGCGAGGCGGAGCGCGACCTGCGGGAGATCGCGAGCCGGTATGACCCGAGCTTCATCCAGCTCGTGCGGCCGTTCCTCGCCTGGGTCTTCGGGCGGCTCTTCACCTCGGTCGAGGTGGACGAGGAGGGGCTCGCGCGGGTGAGGCGCGCCGCGGCGGACGCGCCCATCGTCCTCTGCCCGAGCCACAAGAGCTACGTCGACTTCCTCGTCCTGCCGCTCGTGCTCTACGACCACGGCATGACCCCGCCCCACGTCGCGGCGGGCATCAACCTCGCCTTCTGGCCGTTCGGCTCGATCGCCCGGCGCGGGGGCGCGTTCTTCATCCGGCGGAAGGTGAAGGGCGACCGGGTCTACACCGCCGTCCTGCGCGCGTACGTGAAGCACCTCCTGCGCGAGCGGTTCCCGCAGGAGTTCTACGTGGAGGGCGGCCGGAGCCGCACCGGCAAGCTCCTCTTCCCGAAGACCGGACTCGTCTCGATGGAGGTGGACGCCTGGGTGGACGGCGCCGCCGACGACGTCGTGTTCGTCCCGATCGCGATCGACTACGAGAAGCTCATCGAGGCGTCCTCGTACGCGGCGGAGCTCGCCGGCGGCGAGAAGGTGAAGGAGACCCTCGGCGGCCTCCTCGGCGCGGTGCGCGTCCTCTGGCGCCGCTACGAGCGGCTCTACGTGCAGTTCGAGGAGCCGATCTCGCTCAAGCAGCTCGCCGCGGCGCGCGGCGGCGACGCGGCGGGGCTCACCGTGGACGAGGCCTGGGCGGGCGAGGAGTCCCGCGTCGCGGCGGTCGAGCCCGGCCGCGCCTCACCGGCTGAAGCGAAGCGCCGCCTCGTGCAGGCCCTCGCGAACCGGATCGCGTACGGCATCAGCCGCGCGGTGACGATCACGCCCGTCGGGCTCGTCTCGGCCGCCCTCCTCTCCCACGTCCGCCGCGGGGTCGCGGCGCCCGACGTCGCGCGGCGGGTGGAGCTCCTCCGCTACGCCGCCGCGGAGGGCGGCGCCCGGTTCGCGCGCGGCCTCGCCGGCGCCCCGTCGGATCCGACCGCGCCCGGGCCCATCGCCGACGCGGTCCGCCGGCTCGCGCGCGACGGCCTCGTCCGCGTCGCGGTCGCGGCGGGGGACACGATCTACCAGGTGCCCGAGGACCGGCGCTCCGTCGTCGACTACCACCGGAACGCCGTCGTCCACCGCTTCGTCGCGCCGGCGCTCGTCGCCGCCGCTGCGCGGACCGCGGGCGCCGAGGCCACCATCGAGGACGTGCGCGCGCGGGCGCTCTGGCTCTCGCGCCTCCTCAAGCTCGAGTTCATGTACCGGGTCGGCTCGACGTTCGACGAGATCTTCGAGGAGAACCTGGCGTTCCTCGTCCGTGTCCGCGCGCTCTCCCGCGACGGCGCCGGCGTCCGCCCCGGCGCCGACGCCTCGAGCCTCGCCTTCCTCGCCGAGTTCGTGCGCCCGTACCTCGAGGCGTACCGGCTCGCCGCGTCGGCGGCGCTCGAGGTGCTGTCCGACGCCGCCGGCGCGGCCGCCGATCGACGAGCCCTGCTCGGGCAGGCGATGGATCGAGGGCTCGCCGCCTACCTCGCCGGGGGGATCGCGCTCCGCGAGTCGGTGTCCAAGGCGACCTTGGAGAACGCGATCGAATGGCTCGTGTCGCAAGCGCTCGTTTTCGATCACGCGGGCCGCCTCTCCGTCGCGGATCGTGACGCGCTGCGCGCGATCGTGGACGGGATCGCTCCGTATCTCGCCGCCTGACGCTCGGTCGGTTCTCCCGAGAAGTGGACGTGAACGCTCCGGTTTTGACGCGATTTTCGACGGCGGCCTGCTTCCACGTCGCCCCGCTCCCGCGCTAATCTCCCGCCCTCACTCTCGCAGCACCTTCACCCCGCAGCAGCACGCGTCTCCCGTCTCCCAAGACTCCGCAGGACGAACCAGGAGGCTTCACTCAATGGCTAACCGGATTCTCCACAAGGGGCTCAAGGCGAAGGTGATGTCCGCCGAGGCCGCCGCCGCCCTGATCCCGAATGGCTCCGTCGTCGGCATGTCCGGGTTCACCGGCGCCGGGTACCCGAAGGCGGTCCCGGTGGCGCTCGCGAAGCGCGCGCTCGACGAGAAGCTCAAGGGCAAGGCCCTGAAGCTCGACGTCCTCACCGGCGCGTCCACCGGCCCGGAGCAGGACACGATGATGTCGATCGTGGAGGCCCAGCGGTTCCGCTTCCCGTACCAGGGCGACGCCGTGACCCGCGAGAAGATCAACGCGGGGCTCATCGAGTACCAGGACATGCACCTCAGCCACGCCGGCTCCCTCGTCCGGTACGGCTACTACTCGAAGAACGGCAGGAACACGCTCGACTTCGCCGTCATCGAGGTGACGAAGATCCTCGAGGACGGCACGGCGATCCCGTCCTCGTCGTGCGGCGCGAACAACGTCTACTTCGAGCACGCCGAGAAGATCATCCTCGAGGTCAACGAGTGGCAGGACGAGCGGCTCGAGGGGATGCACGACATCATCTCGGTGAGCCCGGTCCACGGTGAGCGCGTCGCCATTCCGATCACCAAGGCGGACGACCGCAAGGGCTCGAAGTACTGGAAGTTCGACGTGAGC
Source organism: Anaeromyxobacter sp. (assembly GCA_036390155.1). Classification (GTDB taxonomy): domain Bacteria; phylum Myxococcota; class Myxococcia; order Myxococcales; family Anaeromyxobacteraceae; genus Anaeromyxobacter. The sequence continues at coordinate 2,069 of DASWCJ010000087.1, read as the reverse complement.
AAGGTCGTCGCGGTGGTCGAGACGAACACCGCCGACCGCAACGCGCCCTTCAAGGCCCCCGAGGAGATCCACAAGCGGATCGCCGGCCACATCATGGATTTCTTCCAGGGTGAGGTGAAGGGGGGCCGCGTCTCGAAGCACCTCACGCCGCTCCAGTCCGGCGTCGGCAACATCGCGAACGCCGTGCTCGTCGGCCTGAACGAGGGGCCGTTCGAGAACATGATCTCGTACACCGAGGTCGTGCAGGACGGCATGCTCGACATGCTCGACTCCGGGAAGCTCGTCGCGGCGTCGGCGACGGCGTTCTCGGTCTCGCCCGAGGGCCAGGTCCGGTTCAACAAGAAGATCGACCAGTACCGGAAGCAGATCATCCTGCGCCCGCAGGAGATCTCGAACCATCCGGAGATCATCCGCCGCCTCGGCTGCATCGCGATGAACGGGTTCGTCGAGGCCGACATCTACGGCCACGTGAACTCGACGCACATCGCCGGCAAGGGCATCGAGAACGGCATCGGCGGATCGGCGGACTTCGCCCGCAACTCCGCGTACACGATCTTCATGTCCCCGGCGACCGCCAAGGACGGGAAGATCTCGGCGATCGTCCCGTTCGCCTCGCACATCGATCACACGGAGCACGACGTCTCCGGCATCGTGACCGAGTACGGCTTCGCCGACCTCCGCGGCCGCAGCCCGAAGGAGAAGGCGAAGGAGATCATCGAGAAGTGCGCCGCCCCCGAGTTCCGCCCGGTCCTCTGGGACTACGTGAAGCGCGCGATGAAGAAGCCGAGCGCCGGCCTCCACTCGCCGCACATGTTCGAGGAGGCGTTCAGCTTCCACACCCGGTACCTCCAGACCGGGTCGATGATGCCGAAGAAGTAGACCGGCGCATCGAGCAGCATCCGACGGCGGCCGCGGCGACGCGGCCGCCGTTCTCTTTTCCGCGCGCACCGCGGCCGCGGCGCCTAGACTCGGGCCATGGCCGACCTCGATCTCGCGAAGGCGATGGAGACCGCGCGCCGCGCGGCGGAGGCGGCCTCGGCCGCGAGCCTCGCCCACTTCCGGCGTGGGGTGCGCGTCGAGAGGAAGCCCGACCGGACGCCGGTGACGCAGGCGGACCGGGACTCGGAGGCGGCGATCCTCGCGGTGGTGCGCGCGGCCTTCCCGGACCACGGCTTCCTCGGCGAGGAGACCGGCGCGCACGCCGGCGCGGCCGGGACGCGCTGGATCGCAGACCCGCTCGACGGCACCAAGGGCTTCACGCGGGGGCGGGGCTTCTGGGGCGCGCTCGTCGCGCTCGAGCACGAGGGGCGCGTCGTCGCGGGCGCGATGGCGCTGCCGGCGCTCGGCGAGACCTACTGGGCGGCGAAGGGGCTCGGCGCGTGGCTCGCGGCCGGAGAGGCGCCGCCGGTCCGGCTGCACGTCTCGCGGATCGGCGCCTGGGAGGACGCGACCCTCTCCTTCGGCGAGCCGCACGTCCTCTTCCGGCCGCCGATGCTCGAGCGGATCGCCGCGCTCGCGCTCTCGGCGCAGGCGGCCCGCTGCTACGGCGACCTCGCCGGCTGCGCGCTCGTGCTGCAGGGCCAGGCCGAGGCCTGGGTCGAGGCGGGCGTCCAGATCTGGGACCTCGCGCCGCTCCAGATCCTCGTCGAGGAGGCGGGCGGGCGGTTCACCGATCTCGACGGGAAGCCGACCCACGCGTCGGGGAGCTGCGTGGCGTCGAACGGGCTCGTGCACGACCACGTCCTGCGGGCGCTCGCGGGGAAGTGACCCCGACCCCGCCCCCGACCCCGGGGGCCGCGCCTACCCCATCCACTCCGGGTTCTGCGTCGTCCCGTCGTAATCCGTCGTCGTCTTGTACTTCTCGCTCCCGCCGCCCGCGGCCCGCGGCGCCGTCCGCGCGAGCAGCGCCGTCACGTCGTTCTCCGCCATCGGCATGAATCCGCTGGCGACTCGGAGCACCTGGCTCACCCGCGCCACCGACTCGCAGCCCGTGATCACGACGCTCGTCGGCAGGCTCATCGCGTACCCGAGGCACTCCTCCGCCGACGCGATCCCCTCGTACACGATCC
>DASWCJ010000086.1:0-10648 GCA_036390155.1 Anaeromyxobacter sp. | reverse complement strand
ACCGGCACCGTCCGGATGATCGCGACCTTCGAGGACGTCACCGAGCTGCGCAGCGCCGAGGAGCGGCTCGTGGAGGCGCAGCGGCTCGCGCGCGTCGGGTACTGGTCGCTCGACCTCGCCACCTTCGCGCTCACCTGGGGGGACGAGACGTACGAGATCCTCCTCCTCACCGATGTCGTCATGCCGGGGATGGGCGGGGCGCAGCTCGCGGAGCGGCTGCGCGCCGCGCGGCCCCGGCTGCGCGTCCTCTTCATGAGCGGCTTCACCGCCGATCTCCCGAAGGCGCTCGCGCCGACGGGCGGCAGCCTGCTTCACAAGCCGTTCACGCCGTCCGTGCTCCTCGCGCGCGTGGTCGAGGCCATCGCGGGCGGGGCGTAGCGCCCTCGGCCACCCTTTGGGTGCGCGCGGGTGGCGCGGCCGGGCGGGCCCGCCTAGATCGACGCCATGGCCGTCCTGCTCGCCGTCCGCGACCTCATGTTCCGCTCGAAGATCCAGGCGGCCGCCGAGCGGCTCGGGATCCCGCTCCGGCTCGCGCCGCGTGGCGTCCCGCTCGCGGACGCCGTGCGGGAGCTCGGCGGGGGACTCCTCGTCCTCGCGGACCTCGGGGAGCCCGGGATGCTCGAGGCGCTCCGCTCCGCCAAGACGGCCGCGCCGGTCCGGATCGTCGGTTTTCTCGGGCACCTCCAGACGGACCTCGCCCGGGCCGCGGCGGAGGCGGGCGTGGACGAGGTCCTCTCGCGCGGGCAGCTCGTGCAGCGGATCGACGAGCTGTTGCGGTCCGAGGCGGCGACGCCGGACCCGCTCCGCTAGCGGGCTGCAACGAAGCGCCTCGCCGAGGGTGGGTCACCGCCGGACGAGGTACACGCCGGCGACGAGCAGCGCCGCGCCGAGCACCCGCGCGCCGGTGACCGGCCGGACGGCGAGGCCGAGCCCGCCGACCGCGTCGAGCGCGACGGACGCCAGCATCATCCCGGTGACGGTGAGGCCGAGGGTGACCGCCACCCCGAGCCGAGGGGCGGCCCAGGTGACGGCGGACACGTAGAACGCGCCGAGGAGGCCGCCCGTCCACGCCCACCACGGCGTGCGCGCGAGCGCGGACGCGGCGGGCACCGCGGCCCGGCTCGCGACGAGCCAGGCGGCGAGGGCGAGCGTCCCGACGCCGAAGTTCACGAGGGCCGCCCACTCGGCGCGGCCGGCCTGGCGCGCGAGCGCGGCGTTCAGGGCGGTCTGCACTGGCAGGCCCGCGCCGGCGACGAGGGCGATGAGGAAGAGGGTGAGCTCCACGGACACCTCCGCGATCTTGTCGCCTTCCGCGCTCGCGCAGGTCAAGTGAGAACGACTCCCGGCGCGCTTCGGGCTACTATCGCCGGCGTGGAGCCCGCGGCGCAGCCGGGTGTGATCGCCTCCCCGGAGCAGGATCCGGCGGCCAGTCCTGCCGCGCCGGCCGGCGGGCCCGGCGCCGCGTTCCGGAGGCCGGACCGCGCCTCGCGCCGCTGGGGCCGAGCCGGCGCGGTGGTGCGCGCGATCCGCCCGCTGCACTGGGCGAAGAACCTCCTCGTGTTCGTCCCGTTGTTCGAGGGCCACCACGGCGACGTCGCCGCGACGATCCCGAGGGCCCTCGTCACCTTCGCGGCGTTCTGCCTGTGCGCCTCGAGCGCGTACGTGGTGAACGACCTCCTGGACGTGCGCGAGGACCGCGGCCATCCGCGGAAGCGGCGGCGCCCGTTCGCCGCGGGCGAGCTCGGGCCCGACGAGGGCCTCCGGCTCGCCGCGGTGCTGGCCGCGCTCGGGCTCGGCGCGGCGTCGTTCGCGTCGACCGCCGTCCTGGTCGTCCTCGGCGTCTACTGGGTCGGGACGCTCGCGTACTCGCTCCTCTTCCGACAGGTCGTCCTCCTCGACGTCTTCTTCCTCGCGGGGTTCTTCACGCTGCGGCTCCTCGCCGGTGCGCTCGCGGAGGGCGAGCCGACGAACCCGTGGCTCTTCGCCGTGTCCACCTTCGCCTTCCTCTCCCTCGGCTGGCTGAAGCGCACGGCGGAGCTGCGCGCGCAGGCCGGGCGCGGCGCGGGGGCGCTCCGCCCGCACCGGGACCCGCACCTTCGCGTGCTCGCGCTCGCGGGCAAGGCCTCCGGCGCCCTCGCCGTGGTCGCGAGCGCGGGGTTCATCTCGAGCCGGTACGCGGCGGAGCTCTACGCGTCGCCGGCGCGGCTCCATGCGCTCCTCCCGCTCGCCGCGTTCTGGCTCGCCCGGATGTGGTGGCTCGCGGACCGTGGGAGGGTGGACGAGGATCCGGTGCGGTTCGTGCTCGGCGATCGCGTGTCCCTCGTCTTCGGCGTCGCGGCCGCCGCCATCACCTGGCTGAGCCTGTAGCGGAGCGATGGCCGCGCCGGACCTCTCGTCGTGGGGGCGTCACCCGCGCGCGCGGCAGCGCGAATGGCCGGTCGCGCGCGCCGAGGATCCGCTCCCGCGACTCGACGGGACGATGCTGCCGCGTGGCCTGGGCCGGAGCTACGGCGACTGCTGCCTCGACGACGGCGGAACGCTGCTGACGACGCGCGCGCTCGACCGCATCCTCTCCTTCGACGAGGCGACGGGGGTCGTCCGCTGCGAGGCGGGAGTGACCGTCGGCGATCTCGTCCGGCGCTTCGCGTCGCGCGGCTGGTTTCCGCCCGTCGTCCCGGGGACGAAGCACGTGACGGTGGGCGGCGCGATCGCGAACGACGTCCACGGGAAGAACCACCACCGCCGCGGCAGCTTCGGGAGTCACGTGCGGCGGCTCGAGCTCCTGCGCTCCGGGGGGGAGCGGCTCGCGTGCTCCCCCGAGGAGCACCCGGAGCTCTTCTCGGCCACCGTCGCCGGGCTCGGGCTCACCGGCCTCGTCACCTGGGCCGAGCTGCAGCTTGCTCCGATCCCGGGCGAGGCGATCGAGGCCGAGACGGTGCCGCTCGAACGGCTCGAGGACTTTCCCGGTCTCGCGCGCGAGTCGGACGCCGCCTTCGAGCACACCGTCGCCTGGCTCGACTGCACCGGGCGGGGCGACCGGCTCGGGCGCGGCCTCCTCTTCCGCGGGAACCACGCACCCGGCGGGCCACGCGCGCGGGCACCGCGCCCGTTCGCGGTGCCGTTCACCGTCCCGGGGTTCGTCCTAAACCGGTTCACGGTGGGTGCCTTCAACGCGCTCTACGCCGCCGGACACCGGCGCCGACCCGGCCGCCGCCTCGTCCCGCTCGACTCGTTCTTCTTCCCGCTCGACGGCCTCCTCCACTGGAACCGGCTCTACGGCCCCGGGGGGCTCGTGCAGCTCCAGTGCGCGCTGCCGCCCGCCGCCGCGCTCGCCGGGGTGCGCGAGCTCCTCGCGCGCACGGCGCGCGCGGGGGCCGGCTCGTTCCTCGCAGTGCTGAAGTCGTTCGGCGACGTGCCGTCGCCAGGCGTTCTCTCCTTTCCGCGCCCCGGGCTGGCGCTCGCCCTCGACTTCCCGTACCGCGGTGCGCTCACGGACCGGCTCCTCGCCGAGCTGCACGCCGTCGTCGTCGATCACGCAGGCGCGATCTACCCTGCCAAGGACGCGCACATGACGCCCGCGACCTTCGCGAGGGGTTACCCGCGGCTCGCCGCGTTCCGCCCGCTCGTCGACCCCGCCCTGTCCTCGTCGCTCTGGCGAAGGGTCGCGCCGCAGCCGGCGCGATGTCCGTAGCGATCGACGGTGGGTCCGGTGGAGCCACTCAGGCGTGGGCGCACCCGCGCCCGCGGCGATTCGTCGCGCAGCATCCACTTACCGCGAAAGGCGGATCTCTTCCGGATACCCTTGCGCAGCACGGAGCTCGGCGCACCGAGGTGATGACCCGCGCGCGCGAGCGGCTCTCCGGCAAGTGCCGCGTGTGCTCCGAGTGCGACGGCATGGCCTGCTCGGGCGAGGTGCCCGGCCTCGGCGGCATCGGGAGCGGCAGCTCGTTCCGGAACAACATCTCCGCCCTCTCGAGCGTGCGGCTCAACCTGCGCACGCTCCACGACGGCGCGAAGCCCGACCTCTCCACCACCGTGTTCGGCCAGAAGCTCGACGTGCCGTTCATGATCACGTCGCTCGCCGGCACCACCTACAACATGGGCGGCCAGCTCAGCGAGGCGGAGTTCATCGAGGCCCTCTTCGGCGGCGCTGCGAAGGTCGGCACGATGTCCTTCGTCGCGGACGGGACCGAGGATCCGCTCCCCGTCTACCAGACGCGGCTCGAGGCCATCGCGCGCCACGGCCGCGGGATCGCCGTGGTGAAGCCGCGCGACCAGGCGGAGCTCCTCCGCCGGGTCCGTCTCGTCGAGGAGTGCGGGGCCACCGCCGTCGCCTGCGACGTGGACTCGGCCGGGCGCGCCGCGCGCGCCGCGAAGCTCGGCGAGGTGATCGAGCCGAAGACGGCGAAGCAGCTCACCGAGATCGCCCGCGCGACGAAGCTGCCCTTCATCGTGAAGGGCGTCCTCACGCCGGACGAGGCGGTGATCGCGGTCGAGTGCGGGGCGAAGGCGATCGTGGTCTCGAACCACGGCGGCCGCTGCCTCGACCACACGCCGGGCACGGCGGAGGTGCTCCCCGCCATCGCCGCCGAGGTGAAGGGGAAGGTGACGATCCTGGCCGACGGCGGGATCCGGCGCGGCGGCGACGTGCTGAAGATGCTCGCGCTCGGCGCGGACGCGGTGCTCGTCGGGCGCCCGTGCATCCGGGGCGCGTTCGGCGGCGGGGCCGAGGGCGTCCAGCTCGTCCTCGAGAAGCTCCGGGGCGAGCTCGCCCAGGACATGATCCTCACCGGCACGCGCTCGGTGAGGAAGGTGCCGAAGAGCATCGTCTCGATCGCCTAGGGTCTAGTGCAGCGCAGCAACGCGTGTCGCGGCGCGAGGCGCGGTGGCGAGGACCTCCTCGAGCACCTCGATCGGCACCGGCTTCCCGAGGTGGAGGTCGAACCCGGCGCCGGCCGCCCGCCGCGCGTCCTCGGGGGACGCGTAGCCGGTGACTGCGACGAGGTAGGTCGAGGCGAGCGCCGGATCCGCGCGGATGGCGCGTGCCACGGCGTAGCCGTCCATCCCGGGGAGGCCGATGTCGCAGAGCACGACGTCGGGGAGGAACGCGCGCGCGCGCTCGACGCCCCCGCGCCCGTCGTGCGCGACCTCCACCTCGTGATCCCAGAGCTGGAGCATCTCGCGGAGCGTCTCGGCCGCGTCGTGGTTGTCCTCGACGACGAGGACGCGGTGGCGGGGCATCGCCTCGCGCGCCGCCGCGATCGGGGCGGCGAGCGCGGGCTGCTCCGGCATGAGCGGCAGCCGGATCGTCAGCTCGGCGCCGCGGCCCGGTCCGTCGCTGCGGACCTCCACGGTGCCGTCGTGCAGCTCGACGAGGGCCTTCACGAGCGAGAGCCCGAGCCCGAGTCCGCCGCGAGAGCGGTCGAGGCTCCGGTCCGCCTGCACGAACGGCTCGAAGACGTGGGGAAGGACCTCCGCGGCGATGCCGATGCCCTCGTCCCGCACGCGGATCGCCGCGGTGCCGCCGGGCTCTGCCACGAGCTCCACGCGCGCCCGCCCCCCCGGGTCGGAGAACTTCGCGGCGTTCCAGAGGACGTTCCCGAGGACCTGGCCGATCCGCGTCCGGTCCCCGTCCATCCAGAGCGGCACGTCCGGCAGCACGGCCTCGAGCGCGACCTGGCGGGACTCGAACAGCGAGCGGTGGTCCTGGATCGCCTCCCGCACGGCGTCGGCGAGCTCCATGCGCGAGCGCTGGAGATGGATCTTCCCGCGCGAGACGCGCGTCGCGTCGAGCAGGTCGTCGGTGAGGCGGGTGAGGTGCAGCACCTGCCGGCCGAGGATCTGGCGCGCGTGGCCCGCCTTCTCCGAGTGCGGGGGGGCGCGGTCGAGGAGCCAGAGCGCGTGGCGCAGCGGCGCGAGCGGGTTGCGCAGCTCGTGCGAGAGCATCGCGATGAACTGCCCCTTGCGCTCGTCCGACGCGTGCAGCGCGAGGAACGCGGCGCGCTCCTCGGCGAGCGCGCGGCGCAGCCCGACGTGGAGCGCGGCGGCGGTGACCGCGACGAACCCGAGCCCCTTCGCGATCGACCACCCCGATCCGCCGCCGGTGCGGGCGAACAGGTGGGCGAGGACGACGTCCGACGCGACGATCCAGACCACCGAGAGGGCCACGTAGAGGAGCGGGATCCAGACGTCCACGCGGCCGAGCCACCGCGCCCCGTGCCGGACGCCGGGCGACAGCCCGCCATCGCGAGGAGGAGTCGACATGTACGCCGAACCCCCCACAGGTGCGGTTCAGTCCCGCCCCGGCGGGCCGTGGGCGGGGCAGGCAGGAGCGGGTACCATCACCGGGCGTGTGGACGATCGATCCGCCGCCGGGCGTTCCGGCGTGGCTCGCGACGGGCGCCTACCTGGCCGCCGTCGTCGTCTTTCTCTTCGCGCAGCAGGCCGGCCTGCGCCTCCGGCGCGAGGAGGTTCGCGCCTGGTGGGCGGGGAGCGGTCGGGATCTCATCAACCTGGGCGGGCTCGTCGCGATCTCGGGGGCGCTGCGGCTGCTCGGGCTCCCCTGGCCGGCCGCCCTGTTCACGGGCGGCACGCTCACGCTCCTCATGTTCGGCGCGTCGGTGTTCGTCGCGACACAGACGCCGACGCAGCACGCGCGCGCCTGGTCGTTCGCCACCGGCCTCGCCCTCGCGCTCCCCGCGCTCCTCGCGCGCGAAGCGGTGGTCCGGGCGTTCGGGCGGCTCGCCGCGTGGCTCTTCGGCTGACGTCCGTGCGACCGGACGGTCAGTGAATGGGGCCGGGAGCGAACCGAACCGGCAGCGCGAGCACCTCGAACAGCTCGGCCTCGGGGAGCGCGCCCTGCTCCGCCATGCGGAAGAGGATCTCGCGGACGCGCGCCTCGGCCGCGTCGCTCGGCGCGCCGCGCTCGCGCATCGCGTCGCTGCGGACCGGGCTCGGGATCACCGACGCGAGGAACGCCGCCTCCTTCGGCCCGAGCGTGCGCGCGTCCTTGCCGAACCAGTGGCGCGCGGCGGGGCCGATGCCCCAGACCCCCGGCCCCCACTCCGCGACGTTCAGGTAGATCTCGAGGAGCCGGCGCTTCGGGAGGGTCGCCTCGAGGCCGATCGCGATCGCCGCTTCCCGGACCTTCCGCGCGAAGGTGCGCTCGCCGTCGAGGAAGAGGTTCTTCGCGAGCTGCTGAGTGATGGTCGAGCCGCCCCGCATGAGCCGGCCCTTCTCGGCGCCCTTCACCGCGGCGTTGCGGAGCTCGTCGAAGTCGAACCCGGCGTGGGCGAAGAACCCGGCGTCCTCCGCGGCGGTCACCGCGCGGAGCACGTGTTCGGGGAGCTCGGCCACGGGCACGAAGTCCGGGTTCGCCGGGCCGACCACGCGCTCGGGGCCGCGGCCGTCGCCCTCGACGAGGGGTCGGACCGGGAACGGCTCCGCGAGCCAGCCGCGCCCGCCGCGGCGGGCGCCGTCGCGGAGCCCGCCCAGGTCGAGCGCCGCGGAGAGGCTCCAGGCGTGCGGGTCGGCGACCGGGCCCGACACCTCGAGCCGGCCGGACAGCGTACCGGCGGGGCGAGGCGCCTGCGGCGGGAGCGCGAGGGCGGCGGGGAGGGCGGCGAGCACGTCGCTCCACTCGACGCGCTCCGCCCGGACCGAGAGCGAGAACGTCGCGGGCGTGATCTGGGAGGGGGCTTGTCCCCGGACTTCCGCCGCCCCGCGGAGCTCGCCTGCGAACGCGAGCGGGACCGCGCCGAGCAGCGTCGCGTCGCCCTCCTCGATTGCGAGCCGCGCCGCGGCACGATCCCACACGAGGCGGCAGGACGCGGACCCGTCGAGCGGCCCGACCGGCTCGGGCCCGACGACGGCGCCCGCGACCACCGCGTCGTCCACCTCCACGCGCAGGCGGGCGGTCGCGCGCGCGAGATCGGGAGGCGCCTCCGCCTCGAGCCGGGCGGAGAAGGCGCCCGAGGTGATCGCCGCCGTCGGGGTCCGGAGCCAGGGCGGCAGCGCGGCGGCCGCGACGCGGTCCCCGCGCAGCGTCGCGCGCCAGCCCTCCGCGCCGCGGAGCACGACGAGCGTCACGTCGCCGCCGCCCGGGAGGGCCGCGGCCGCGTCGAGGCGCGGCCGCGTCGGGGAGGGATCGATCCGGAGGCGCACGTCGAGCGGGCCGGCCTCGAGCCGCGCGCCGTGGAGTGGCAGGGCGACCTCGACGCCGCGGAGCGACGCCACCGGGACGAGGCGCCCGACGAGGAGCGCGGGGACGGAGGGGCGCACCATCGCCTCGCGCACGCGCACCCGCGGCGGCCCGCCGTCGGGCGCCGGGACCTCGATCGCGCCGAGCCAAACGCGGAAGAGCGGATCGACCGACACCGCGTCGCCGATTCGCACGCCCGGGACGCGGGCGCGGAGCGCGGCATGGATCCGCTCGTGGAGCCAGCGCTCGGCGGGGGCGCTGCGGGCGGCCGCGAGCGCGAGCGCGTAGGCCGCCGCGAGCGCACCGAGCGCACCGAGGGCGACGAGCAGCCGGCGGCGGGCGCGAGACATTCTCCTCCCCAAAAGCGCGAGCGGGGAACGCGTCGCCGGATGGCGGACGTTCCCCGCTCGAGCCAAAGACAGGCTCGCCGAGCTGCGCCCGAAGGCGCAACTCGACGGTGCGCTACATCATGCCGCCCATGCCGCCCATCCCGCCCATCCCGCCGCCGGCGGGGGCCGCAGACTCATCCTTCGGCTTCTCGGCGACCATCGCCATGGTCGTCAGCATGAGGGAGGCGACCGAGGCCGCGTTCTGGAGCGCAGAGCGCGAGACCTTGGTCGGGTCGATGACGCCGGCCTTCACGAGGTCCTCGTAGTCGCCGGTCTGGGCGTTGAAGCCGAAGGCGGGCTCCTTCGACTCCTTCACCTTGTTCACCACGATCGACGCCTCGTAGCCGCCGTTGCCGGCGATCTGGCGGAGCGGCTCCTCGAGGGCGCGACGGACGATGTCGATGCCGAACTTCTCGCCGTCCTCGACCGCCAGCTTCTCGAGGGTCTTGAGGCTGCGGAGGTAGGCGACCCCGCCGCCCGGGACGATGCCCTCCTCGACGGCCGCGCGGGTCGCGTGGAGCGCGTCCTCGACGCGGGCCTTCTTCTCCTTCATCTCCGTCTCGGTGGCCGCGCCGACGTTGATGACGGCGACGCCACCGACGAGCTTCGCGAGCCGCTCCTGGAGCTTCTCCTTGTCGTAGTCGGAGGTGGTCTCCTCGATCTGGGCGCGGATCGTCTTCACGCGCGCCTCGATGTCGGCCTTCTTGCCGGCGCCGTCGACGATGGTGGTGTTCTCCTTGTCGATGGTGAGCCGCTTCGCGCGGCCGAGGTCCTTCAGCGAGACCTGCTCGAGCTTGAGGCCGAGCTCCTCGGCGATCAGCTTGCCGCCGGTGAGGATCGCGATGTCCTCGAGCATCGCCTTGCGGCGGTCGCCGAAGCCCGGCGCCTTCACCGCGCAGACGTGCAGCGTGCCGCGGAGCTTGTTGACCACGAGCGTCGCGAGCGCCTCGCCCTCGACCTCCTCGGAGACGATGAGGAGCGGCTTGCTCGCACGCGCCACCTGCTCGAGCAGCGGGAGCAGGTCCTTCATGTTCGAGATCTTCTTCTCGTTGATGAGGATGTAGGCGTCCTCGAGGTTCGCCACCATCCGCTCGGCGTCGGTCACGAAGTACGGCGAGAGGTAGCCGCGGTCGAACTGCATGCCCTCGACCACCTCGAGCGTCGTCTCGAGGCCCTTCGCCTCCTCGACGGTGATGACGCCCTCCTTGCCGACCTTCTCCATCGCCTCGGCGATGATGTTGCCGATCGTCTCGTCGCCGTTCGCGGAGATGATGCCGACCTGGGCGATGTCCTTCTTGCCCTGGGTCGGCTTCGAGAGCTTCTTCAGCTCGGCGACCACGGCCTCGACGGCCTTGTCGATGCCGCGCTTGATGTCCATCGGGTTGTGGCCGGCCGCGACGAGCTTCGAGCCCTCGCGGTAGAGGGCCTGGGCGAGCACGGTCGCGGTGGTGGTGCCGTCGCCGGCGACGTCGGAGGTCTTCGACGCGACCTCCTTCACCATCTGCGCGCCCATGTTCTCGAACTTGTTCTCGAGCTCGATCTCCTTCGCGACCGTCACGCCGTCCTTGGTGATGGTCGGGGAGCCGAACGACTTCTCGATGACGACGTTGCGGCCCTTCGGCCCGAGGGTGACCTTCACCGCGTCGGCGAGGGTGTTCACGCCCTTGAGGATGGCCTCGCGAGCGCGCTGATCGAAGATGATTTCCTTGGCAGCCATTTCAGTGGACTCCTTGGTTCCGGGTGGGGGCGCGGGCCTTAGCTCTCGATCACGCCGAGGATGTCTTCCTCGCGCATGATGAGGTGCTCCTCGCCGTCGATCTTGACCTCGGTGCCCGCGTACTTGGAGAAGAGGATGCGGTCGCCGGCCTTCACGTCGAGGGGACGGACCTTGCCGTCCTCGAGGACCTTGCCGTTGCCGGCGGCGAGCACCTTGCCCTCGATCGGCTTCTCCTTGGCGGTGTCGGGGATGATGATCCCGCCCTTGGTCTTCTCCTCTTCCTGCACGCGCTTCACGATGATGCGGTCCTGCAGCGGCCGGATCTTCATGTGCTTCCTCCGT
>DASWCJ010000085.1:0-2043 GCA_036390155.1 Anaeromyxobacter sp. | reverse complement strand
GAGGCGCAGATCGCGGCGGGCCAGCGAGCGCAGCGGGTGCGGCCAGCGGATCGCCATCGGCGCTCAGAGCTGGATCTGCGCGCCCATCTCGACCACCCGGTTCGGCGGGAGCCGGAAGAACGAGGACGCGGTCTGCGCGTTGCGGGCCATCACGATGAAGAGCCGCTTGCGCCAGGTCGCCATCGGCGACGGCCCGTCGGGCAGGAGCGTCTCGCGCCCGAGGTAGTAGGTCGTCTCCATCGGCTGGAACGTGAGCTTCGAGCCCGCTCCCTCGCGCGTCGCGAGCGACGCGAGCAGCGCCGGCACGTCCGGCGACTCCATGAAGCCGTACCGCGCGACCACCTGGTGGAAGCCGCTCACCACCGTGATCGGCACCACCACGTGCCCGAGCGCCGGCGCGGCGACGCTCACGCCCTCGACCGCGCCGAGGACCGAGATGGCGGGCGTGATGACGCCGTCCCCGTAGAGGAGCGCCGCGCCGAAGAGCCCGAGCACGAGGAGCACGCGGCGTCCCCGCTTCGCGTCGCCCTTGCGGCTCACCAGGGCGAGCAGCGCGAGGATGCCTCCCTCGCCGCGGTTGTCCGCCCGCATCACGAACGTCAGGTACTTGAAGGTGACGACGAACGTCATCGACCAGAAGACGAGGGAGACGATCCCGAGCACGTTGTCGTGGGTGGCCGGGACGCCGTGCGGACCGTTGAAGCACTCCTTGAGCGCGTACAGCGGGCTCGTCCCGATGTCGCCGTACACGACGCCGAGGGCCCCGAGCGCGAGCGTCGCGAGCCCCCAGCCGTGCGGGCCCCGGTGGATCACCTGGCGTGATCCGGGTCGTCGAGGGCCTCGGCAGATCGCCGGGCTCGGAGGCTTTCGGGGATGGGGATGCGGTGTCCGACATAGGCCCCCTTCGAGGCGCCCGGAAATAAGCACGTCGCGGGCCGGCCGTCGAGGCTCGCCCGGGAACTTCTGCATCCCCCCGATGCGCCGGCGCTTTCGCCCACGCGCCGGCGCTTTCCCCGAGAGGGCGCGCTACATTCCGGCTCGTGCGCCTGAAAGGTCCGCAGTCCTGGGAGGATCTCGGGCACACGGCCGATGTCGGCCTGCGGGTCCGTGGAGCCTCCGTGGAGGAGGCGCTCGGCCGCCTGGTCCTCGCCTTCGCTACGCTCGTCACCGGCGGCGAGCCGGCCGAGCCGGTCGGCGAGGAGGTGCTCTCCGTGACGGGCGGCCCTGGGCTCGCGGGGACGGCGGTGGCGCTCCTGCGCGAGCTCCTCTACCGGCTCGCGACCGAGCGGCTCGTCCCGGTGGAGATCGAGGTGCGCTCGGCGGACGAGCACGGGGCAGTGGCGGCCGTGCTCCTCGGCCGCCACGATCCGGAGCGGCACGCGGAGGGGACCGACGTGAAGGCGGTGACTTGGCACGCGGCGCGGCTCGAGCGGGAGGGGGACGTCTGGGTCGCCCAGATCGTCCTGGATACGTGAACGTGGACGTGAACGTGAACGAGAACGTGGTCTTGGACTTGGTCTTGGACTTGGACCTGGACTTGGACCTGGACCTGGACCTGGACCTGGACTTGGACCTGGACCTGGACCTGGACCGCTCTCGGTCGAGGTCGAGGTCGAGGTCGAAGTCGAAGTCGAAGTCGAGGTCGAAGTCCACGTCCACGTCCAAGTCCAAGTCCACGTCCACGTCCACGTCGCCCGCACCCTCGGTGATTTCATGAACCTCCGTCACCTCGGTGGCGACCTCTGGGAGATCCCGCGCGAGGGGCGGATGAAGGTGCCCGGGCGCGTCTACGGCGTAGGCCCGCCCGCACCGGACGATCCTTCGCTACAGCAGGTCGCGAACGTCGCGCACCTCCCGGGCATCCTCCGCTTCTCGCTCGCGATGCCTGACATCCACTGGGGGTACGGCTTCCCGATCGGCGGCGTCGCGGCGGTGGACGCGGAGCGCGGCGCCGTCTCCCCGGGCGGCGTCGGCTACGACATCAACTGCGGGGTCCGGGTGGTGACGACCGCGCTCGAGGAGGAGACCGTCCGCGCCCGGCTC
>DASWCJ010000084.1:0-15995 GCA_036390155.1 Anaeromyxobacter sp. | reverse complement strand
CGCCATGAACGCGAGGTTCAGGGGATCTCCGGTCGGCGTGATGATCGCGGCGATCGTCACGTTCACGACGATGGCGATGCGGCGGTACTTCGCGAGCGTGCGCCAGTTCACGAGGCCGACCATCGAGAGGAACGCGATGATGACCGGGAGCTCGAACACGATCCCGAAGCCGAGGAGCATCCCGAGCACGAGCGAGAGCTGCTCGCTCATGGTGAGCACGGGGGCGAGGGACGAGTCGGTCGCGAATGCCGCCATCGCCGGGAACGCGGCCGGCATGATGATGAAGTAGCAGAACGCCGCGCCCCCGTAGAAGAGGGTGGTGCCGGACACGAGGAACGGCACGACCACCTTCTTCTCGCGCTTGTAGAGGCCGGGCGCGATGAACTGCCAGAGCTGGTAGAGCACCCATGGCACCGCCACGAAGATCCCACCGTAGAGCGCGACCTTCAGGTACACCATCAGCGGCTCGACGTAGCTCGTGTAGTAGAGCGCGCGCTGCTTCTCCGGCAGCGATGCGAGGACCGGGTCCATGAGCCAGTGGAAGATCCGCTCCACGTACCAGCCCACCGCGACCATCCCGAGGACGACGCCGACGAGGGCGCGACCGAGCCGCTTGCGCAGCTCGCGGAGGTGATCGAGGAACGACAGCTTCACCTCGTGCTCCGGCTCCTTCGGCGCCGGGGGCAGCTCGTGCACGGGCTCGCTCACGCCTTCGTCTCCCCTGCGACGGGTTCGGCGGCCGCAGGCGGCGGCGCGGCGGCGGACGGCTCCGCGGCGGGCGGCTGCGCGAGCGCGGCCTCGAGCCCGGGGACGTTCTCGGCGGTCGCGGTGGGGGGCGGCCCGGACGGGCCCGGCACGGGACCCGCCGGCACGGGCGGCACGAGCGCGGGCCGCGACCCCTTCTTCGCGTCGTCGACGTAGATCTCGCGCTCGACCTGGTCCTTCAGGTCCTCGGTGGCCTTGCGCAGGTCGCGCATCCCCTTCCCGAGCGTCTTCATCGCGTCGGGCAGGCGATCGGGCCCGAGGAGGAGGAGCGCGAGGATCGCGATGATCACGATCTCGCTGAACGACAGGCCGAACATGGCCGACGATATAGCACGGCTCGGCCCGCCGGGCCGCCCGTGCGGTTGCCCGCCCCGCCTCGCGCCCTTAACCTCCTCGCCGTGGGCTACTGGCTGCTCAAGACCGAGCCGTCCGAGTACGGATGGGAGGATCTCGCGCGGGAGGGCACGACCGCCTGGACCGGCGTCACGAACCCGCAGGCGGTCGGCAACCTTCGCGCGATGAAGGCGGGCGATCGGATCGTCGTCTACCACTCGGGGGAGCGTCGCGCGGTGGGGATCGCGGAGGTGGTGCGCCCCGCCTACGTCGCGCGGCCGAACCAGGGCGGCGAGGTCTGCGTGGACGTGCGCGCGGTCGGCCCGCTCGCCGCGCCGGTGCCGCTCGAGGCGCTCAAGGCCGAGCCGACCTTCGAGGGCTCGGCGCTGCTCCGGCAGGGGCGGCTGTCGGTCGTGCCGCTCTCGCCCGCCGAGTGGCGGGACCTCGAGGAGATCGCCGACGTGATCGCCCGAACGGGCGGGCTGCACTCGGTCGAGCGCTTCTGACCGGATGAAGTCGCTCCCTCGACCCCGGCACGAGCCGGGGGAGAGGGTCGGGGAGAGGGGCAGACCTGATTCCCGCTGACGGCTCGGAGGTGCCTCCCGAGCCTGTGGCGCTTGGCGATCCCGCCGCCGACGCGATGGTGGCCCGGTTTCGTGGTGGGATCGGCCCGGAGGGCTTCGCCGACGCTGTTTCCTGATCGGCAAGATCGACGCCTCGATCCTCCTCGGCGATCATGGCTCCGCGCATGAAGAAGGGGTGGAGCTTGCGGGCCCCACCCCTAAGACGGCCTTACTCGCGCAATGAAGAGGCAGGCCGAGGAGCAGGAGATCATGTCGATCACCGAAGCACAAGCCCGGCGTGCCCTGCGGCACGCCGACATTCCCTGGGACCGGGAGGTCGATGACCCCCGAGAGGACGCCTGGGTGGTCCACGACCACCTCGGCCTGCTGGGCGGCCTGGCCGCCGCCTTCTCCACCGGCTGCAGGAGCCTGCGCCGCGCGGAGGACTTCATCGCCGACCTCGGCCTGGGGGCGCGCCGCGCACTCGGGCTCGGCCGCAGGAGCCCCTGCGACACCACGCTGTACCGCCTCCTCGCCGAGCAGTCCCCGGCCGGCCTCGAGGGGACGGCCTTCGCCCACGTGAAGGACCTCATCGCCCGCAAGGTGGTGAGGAACGACCGTCTCGATCTCGGCGTCATGAGCTTCGACGGCAAGGGTACCTGGTCGCGCACCGACGGGGAGAAGGTGAAGGGCGCCCAGCAGTCGGCCTACAACGCCGAGGGCTCGTCCCTGCAGACCTTCGGAGCGCTCCGCGCCGCCCTCACCTCCTCTTCGGTCTGCCCCTGCGTCGGGCAGAGGCACATCGGGTCCAAGGAGGGCGAGTCCACCGCGTTTCGGGAGCTGCTCCCCAAGGTCTGTGACGAGCTGGGCGGGCATTTCCGCATCGTCACTGGCGACGCTGGGCTCTGCGCCAGGGAGAACGCCGAGCTCGTGACCACGCTCGGCCGCTGGTACCTGTTTGGCCTGAAGGGCAACCAGCCCCACCTGCACGGCCTCGCCCGCGAGCACGGGTACTACGCCCTCGGAAAGGCGCCCCTGGCGCGCACCGCCGAGAGGTACCGCGGCCAGACCATCGTGCGGGAGCTGTACGCTCGCGAGGTTGCCGGCGACCCCGAGGCCGACATCGAGGCCGCCCAGCAGCTCTGGTACGTCTGCCAGACCACCACCGACCGGCACGGCGAGGTCGTCGCCGTGGAGCAGCGCTACTTCGTCACCTCGATCCCCACCGGGACCCTGACCCGTGACCAGGAGCTGACGCTGGTCCGGATGCACTGGGCCATCGAGAACGGCTGCCACTGGACCATGGACGTGATGCTCGGCGAGGACGAGGGACATCCCTGCCAGGCGAGCCGAGCCTCCATCGAGACCGTCAGCTGGCTCAGGCTCATCGGCTACAACGCCATCAGCGCCTGGCGGCAACTGGCGCCTCGCAAGGACCGCAAGCCCATGGCCTGGTCCCGCGCCATGGAGACCCTCCGCGACGCGCTCCTCGCCGCCCAGGTCACCGATCACCGCGAGTCCGCCCAAGCCGTCACCTGAACCACCGGCCCGCAGGCCGCCCCTTCTTCATTGCGCGCAGACAGCATGAACCGTCCCGCGGCCGACGCCGCCGGACGACCTGCGTCCCGCCGCCCTCGAGCGCGCTCCCGGACGCCGGCGAAGCTCAGCCTCCGTGAGCGGGGATCAGGTCTGGGGGAGAGGGGCGACCTCACACCCGGAAGCGGCGGACCTCGCCGCGCAAGACCTCGGCCTGAGAGGCGAGGTCGACGATCGCGTCCTCCAGGTCGCGCACCGAGTGGGCCTGCTCCTCGGCGACCGCCTTGATCTGCACGACCGCGCTCATCACCTGCTCCGACCCCTTGGTCTGCTCCTTCTGGGCGCGGTTCAGGTGGTGGACCATCTCTGAGATCGACTCGATCGCGCGGGTGATCTGCTTCGAGCCGCGGGCCTGCTCCTGCGCCGAGCGCTCGACGTGCTTCGTGATCGACTTCATCTTCTCCGCGCTCTTCATGATCTGCTCGGAGCCGCGGGCCTGCTCGGCGGTGGCGAGCGCGATCTGCTGCACCGTCTCGGCGATCCGGTTGATCGCCATGGTGACCTGCTTCGACCCGCGCGCCTGCTCGATGGTGGCGCGCGCGATCGCCTTCACCATCTGCGTCGACTTCTGCGACGACTCCTGGATCTTCTTCAGCGCCGTCTCGGCCTCCTGCCCGAGCCGGACGCCCTCCTCGACGTTCCGGACGCCGCGGTCCATCGCGGAGATCGCGTTCTTCGACTGATCCTGCACGCCGCGGACGAGCTCGGAGATCTCCTTCGTCGACGCCCCGGTCCGCTCGGCGAGGTCCTTGATCTCGTCGGCGACGACCGCGAACCCCTTGCCGTGCTCGCCCGACTGGGCGGCGAGGATCGCGGCGTTGAGGGCGAGGAGGTTCGTCTGCTCGGCGACGTCGTCGATGACGTTCAGGATGTTGCCGATGGCGCCGATCTTGGAGCCGAGCGCCTCGATCACGTCCGCGGCCTCGCGGGACGACTCCTTGATCTTGTCGATGCCGGCGAGGGTGCGGGAGAGCGCCTCGGCGCCCATCTCCGCGTCCCGCTGCGCCTGCTCGGAGAGCTTCGCGGTCTCGTTCGCGTTCGACTCGACCTGGCTGATCGAGATGTCCATCTCGTTCATCGAGGAGCTCGTCTCCTCGGTGGTGGTCGAGAGGTCCTCGATGTTCTTCGCGACCTCCTTGATCGAGAAGGTCATCTGCTCGATCGCGGCGGTCGTCTCCTCCACGCTCGCGGCGAGCGCCTGGATGTTCTCGGCGACCTCGTCGTTCGTCGCCGCCATCTCGAGGATCGACGAGGACGACTCTTCCGCGCTCTGGGCGAGGACCTCGACGTTGTCGGCGATCCCCTTCAGCGACGCGATCATCTGGCCCATCGACGACGAGGTGTCGACGACGCGGGCGGTGACGGTCCCGGCGCCGGCGGAGACCGCGGACCCGGTCTTCCCGATCCGCTCGATGACGGCGGCGACGCCGCCCGTCACGTTCTGCACGCGGGAGAGGGTGACGGTGAGGTTCTCGCCGATGCGGTTCAGCGACTCGGCGAGCGTGCCGAGCTCGTCGTCGCCGAGCCGCTGCGCGCGCGCGGTGAGGTCGCAGTCGGAGACGCGGCGCGCGACCGCGCTCATCGCGTCGAGCGGCCTGAGCAGGAGCTGGGAGACGAAGAGGTAGACGAGCACCCCGAGGACCGCGCCCCCCAGGGCGAGGAGCGCGAGGATGACGTTCCGGACATCCTCCACCTGCTGCTGCACGTCCGCGCCGGAGAGGCCGAGGAGGACGTAGCCGACGGGTCGCCCGTCGCGGCCGCCCGGGGTGCTCTCGCCCACCGCGGCGACCGGGCGGGTGAAGGCGATCGCCTCGCCCGCGTGGACCGTCGGGGCCATGCCCGAGGCGGTGTGGGTCGCGATCGCCTCCTCGGCGGTCCCCTGGAACGCCCGGGCGAGCCGCTTCGCGGCCACGGTCCGGTCCGCCCGCAGCACGATCACGTAGGCGAACGAGGTCTCGTCCCAGCCGTCCTCGACCGCCTCGGCGATCTTGTCGTCCCGGCGCGCGGTGAGCGGGTCCGCGACCTCGGCAGCGACCACGCG
Source organism: Anaeromyxobacter sp. (assembly GCA_036390155.1). Classification (GTDB taxonomy): domain Bacteria; phylum Myxococcota; class Myxococcia; order Myxococcales; family Anaeromyxobacteraceae; genus Anaeromyxobacter. Next base: position 10,697 of record DASWCJ010000084.1, on the reverse strand, counting down.
CGTGTACGTCTCGCCGCGCTTGCGCATCGACTCGTGGACCGTCCGCTTCACCTCGCGCGTCACGAAGTAGGCGGTGAGCCCTCCGGCGAGCGCGAGCGAGAGCGCGATGGACAGCAGCAGCGTTCGCTTGACGCCGAGTGCGGCGATCTTCTGGAGCATGGAAGGGCGAGGAAGGCGCGCGGAAGGCGCGGAATTCCGGGCGGTTCGATGCTACCGGCGGGGGCAGGGGGAAGCAAGCCGGGCCGGGGCGGACCTCTTCACTGCATGAAGAGGTCCTTCACCTCGACCTTCCGGTCGGAATCCGCGCGGGGCAGGTTCGGCTCGGTGCCGAGCTTGAAGGGCTCGACGACGCCGCGGGCGTTGTCCGCCACCGCCTTGCCGGTCTCGGGGTCGATCTTCATCTCGACGATCCCCTCCGGCGGTTGGAACTCGGGCTGCTCGCGCCCGTCGAGCGCGACCTTCATGTAGTCGAGCCAGAGCGGCAGCGCGGCGTGCCCGCCGGTCTCGTACCGGCCGAGGGGCGTCACGTTGATGTCGTAGCCGAGCCAGACGCCGGTCGCGAGGTCGTGGGTGAACCCCATGAACCAGGTGTCGAAGGAGTCGTTCGTGGTCCCGGTCTTCCCGGCAGCGGGCTTGCCGAGCGCCGCCGCGCGGGCGCCGGTGCCGACCGTCGCCACCTCGCGCAGCAGCTTCACGAGGATGTAGGCGGTCTTCTCGTCCATCGCGCGCTCGCGCGGGCGGACGACCTCGACGTAGCCCCCCGCGAGCCGCGACTCGAGCGGCACCCAGGGATCGCGGAAGTCGGTGTGGTCCTCGAGCACCGCCCCGTCGCGGTCGAGCACCCGCTTCACGAACCACGACGGGCGCTTCTCGCCGTAGCGGGCGAAGAGCGCGTAGACGTTCGTGAGCTCCCACAGGTTCACGCACGAGCTCCCGAGCGCGCTGCCGAGCTCGAGCTTCACCGGGGTCGTGAGCCCGACCCCCTTCGCCCAGTCGGCGATCACCTGGATGCCGTACCTGTTCGCGAGCGCCTCGAGGGTCTTCACCGCCGGGATGTTCATCGAGTTCACGAGGGCGGTCCGGAGCGTCACGTCGCCCTTGAACGTCTCGCCGTAGTTCTGCGGCTTCCAGCTGTTCTCGTCGTCGCGGAAGACGAGCGGCGCGTCGGTGAGGATCGTCGCCGGCGTGTAGTCGAGCTTCTCGATCGCGGCGGAGTAGACGACGGGCTTGAACGCCGAGCCGGGCTGCCGGCAGGCCTGGAAGGCGCGGTTGAACTCGGAGGCCTCGAAGTCGTAGCCGCCCACCATCGCGAGGACGTAGCCGGTCCAGGGATCGACCGACACGAGCGCGCCCTGGAGCGTGGGGTCCTGCTCGAGCGTGAAGAGGAGGTCCGCGTCCGGGACGTCCTTCCCCTTTCCGACCGCGAGCTCGCCCTCGCGCTTCACCAGGTCCGGCCGCGTCACGCGCCGCAGGAGGACCACGTCGCCCGCCTTGAGCGCGGTCGAGACGCGCGCGATGAGGGCGTCCGGGTAGAAGACCTCGGGGTTCGGCTTGCGGGCCCAGCGCATCCCGGAGATGGGGAGGAGGCCGTGGTTCTCGCCCACGTCCACCAGGGCCACCTTCTCCTCCACCTTCGCGACGATGCCGACGACGTAGCTCCCGACCGGGATCGAGCCCTTCGGCCACGCGCGGGCGAGCCGCTCTTGAAGTCCCTTCCGCTCGTCGCCCGCGACCTTCGCGAGCGGCCCGTTGAACCCCTGGCGGTGGTCCACCTCCATGAGGCCGCGGAGCATCGCCCCCTGCGCGGCGCGCTGCTTCTCGAGGTCCATCGCGGTCTCGACGCGCAGGCCCGCGTGGAGGAGCTGGTCGTTGCCGTACCGGTCCACGACGGCGCGGCGGACGTGCTCGACGTAGAACGGCGCGGTCTCGCGGAAGACGTCGTCGACGCCGAAGACCTTCACCTCCGCGTCCGCCGCGTGCGTCCGCTCGTCCGCGGAGATGAAGCCCTCCTCGCTCATCCGGCGGAGCACGTAGCGCCGCCGCTCCTTCGCGGCTTCGGGGCGCGAGAAGGGCGAGAAGCGCGAGGGGGCCTGGGGGAGCCCGGCGATGAGCGCCGCCTCCTCGAGCGTCAGGTCCTCGACGTTCTTCCGGTAGTAGTTCTCCGCGGCGGACTGGACCCCGTAGCTGTGGTGCCCGAGGTAGACGCCGTTCAGGTACATCCAGAGGATCTGCTCCTTCGTGAACTGGCGCTCGAGCCGCTTCGCGAGGATGAGCTCGCGGAGCTTGCGGGTGAGGTTCCGGCGGGACCCCTGCGCGAACCCCTCGGTGGAGATGAGGATCGCCTTCGCGGTCTGCTGGGTGATGGTCGAGCCGCCCTGCACCTTGCGCCGCAGGAGGTAGGTGTTCACCGCGGCGCGGAGCGTGCCGAGGACGTCGATGCCCCCGTGCGTGAAGAAGTTCTTGTCCTCGGACGAGATGAACGCCTGGACCACCCGCTTCGGGATGCGCTCGTACGGGACGACCTTGCGCCGCTCGTCGAAGAACTCGCCCGCGATCTGCCCGTCGGACGACACGACCTCCGTGATGATGGGCGGCCGGTACTGGTCGACCGTGGGGATCTCGGGGAGCCCGCGCGAGAAGTGGATGTAGGCGGCGACGGCGGCGGCGAGGAGCAGGTTCACCGCGGCGATCGCGAGGAACCCGAGCCAGCGCCCCGCGCGCGCGAGGAGCGAGCGCTTCGGAGGGAGGCCGTCCACGACCACGCGGACCGCGGGCAGCCGCGCCTCCGGGCCCGGCGGCTCCGCGCCCGGCTCGGTGCCGCCCGTCGCGCCGGGCTCCCGCTCTCCGTTCTCGCTCATCGGGGGGCGAATCTATGCCCGGTTTCCTCCCGAGTTCAACGCTCACCCGACGGGTGAGCGTCCCTCCGCGGGCCCGACCGCCCGGCGGGCCCCGCGAGGTTCATCCGGGAGAGGACCTCGGCGAGCGCGGGCGGGAGCGGCGCCTCGAGCGAGAGCGGCACCCCGGTCACCGGGTGCGGGAGCTCGAGCTTCCAGGCGTGGAGGAACATGCGGGCGAGCCCCCAGCGCTGCTTCGCGGCGCGGTTGAAGGCGAAGTCGCCGTAACGCCGGTCGCCCGCGACCGGGTGGCCGGCGGCCTCGAGGTGCCGGCGGATCTGGTGCGTGCGCCCGGTCTCGATCGCGACGGAGAGGAGCGACGCCTCCTTCATCGAGGAGACGACCTTCCAGCGGGTCACCGCCTCCTGGAAGTTCACGCCGCGCACCGCCTTCGAGCGCGAGGTCTGCTCGTGCTCGGAGAGCGCGAGGTCGATCGTCCCGCTCTCGCGGGGCATCTTCCCCTTCGCGAGCGCGAGGTAGGTCTTCCGCATGCCCTCGCCCGACTCGAACGCGGCGCCGAGCCCGACCATCGCGCGCCGCGTCTTCGCCACGATCACGATCCCGGAGGTGTCGCGGTCGAGCCGGTGCGCCGGGGACGCGCGGAACTCGGTCGGCGGGAGGTCGTGCGGGACCTTCAGGTGTTCGCGCGCCATCTCGACGAGGGTCGCCCCGACGATCCCGGTGCCCGGGTGCGCGGCGAGGCCGGCGGGCTTGTCCACCGCGAGCACCTCGGCGTCCTCGTAGAGGACCCCGAACGTCACCTTGGCGCGCGGGCCGCCGGGCCGCGCCGGCCGCTCCGCGAGGAGCCGCTCCTCGTCCCCGCGGATGGCGACCGCGTCCCCCGGCTGCACGAGCTGCTCGGGCCGCCCGCGGCTCCCGTTCACCCGCACCTTGCGGGTGCGGAACATCTTGTAGACGTGGGAGAGGGGCACGTCGCGCAGCGCCTTGCGCACGAGCTTGTCGAGACGCTGGCCGGCCGCGTCGGGCGTCACGGTGAACTCGATCACGAGCGGCAGTGTAACCGCGAAGACTTGGACTTGGACCCGTGGATCACAGCAATTCCAGCTGCCGCACCTCGGCGAGCGGCTCGGCGCGCAGCCCCGCCTTGCGGAGCGCCGCCGCGAGCACGTCCGCGAAGCCGTGCACGGTGAAGACGCGCCCGGCGCCGGTCGCCTTCGCGTACCGGACGAGCGAGGGGAAGTCCGCGTGATCGGAGAGCGGGAACGCCGCGTCCGCGCGGAAGTGGCCCCCGCCGTCCACCGCCCAGCCGGTGAGCACCGCGGTCCGGCGCCGACGGACGCCCGAGAGCGCGGGGCTCCGGGCGAGGTGCGGCGGCGCGACCACGACCTCGTCCCGTTCCGCCCCCTCCGGCCCGATCGCCCGCACGTTCGGGAGCGCGACGCCGTGCGCCTCGTAGACCCGGTTCACCGCGTGCACCACCGGGTGCACCGCACAGCGGTAGCCCGCGCCGGAGAGGAACTTCAGGATCTCCTGCGCCTTCCCGAGCGCGTAGCCGAGGAGGACCGGCGTCACGCCGTCGGCGAAGGCGTCGTCCACGAACCGGCGCACCGCCGCGAGCGTCTCGTCCTTCGGCGGGAAGACGTAGCGCGGATGGCCAAAGGTCGACTCGAGGACGAGCACGTCGCACGGCATCACCTCGGCGCGCTCGGCCGCGTGGGTGGGCTCGGTGCAGAGGTCGCCGCTGTAGCCGAGCGCGAGCGGGCCCCGCTGCACGCGCAGCTGCGCCGAGCCGAGCACGTGGCCCGCCGCGTAGAGCTCGAGGGTGAGCTCGCCGAGCCCGAATGGCGCGCGGTATGCCGCCGGGAGCGCCTCGGTGGGCCGCCGCTTCGGCTCGCCGAGGCGGTGGCGCATGAGGGAGATGGTCGCCGCCGTCGCGATGGTCCGGTCGTGGCGGCCGATGTGGTCGCCGTGCGCGTGCGAGACGAACGCGCACGCGACGCGGCGGCGCGCGTCGAGGTGGAGGGGAAAACCCGCCACCTTGATCTCTCCCCTGGCGAGCTCGACGGGCGACCGGTGCATCGGCCGTCCGTTCTACACCCGCACGCCGACAGCCCCGAGACGAAGCCCGGCGGCGGTGTGGGTGGCCGGTCTCCTCCTGTGTCCCCTTGATCGACCTACGCCGTCGGGAGATTCTCCGGCGAGGAGGGGAAAGCTCAAATGACGTTCATCGAGAACCCGCGTCGCGCGCCGCGCGCCCCCGTCCGCTGCGAGGGACGGATCGCGCTGCGCGAGGGCGGCTACTTCCCGTCTCAGACGAGCGACTACGGGCCGCGCGGCTGCCAGGTCGTGTTGCCGCAGGCGGTGCCGGCGGGCCAGCGGGTCTTCGTCGAGCTGCGGAACGAGCGCATCGACGGCCCCGTCGAGCTCTCGGGCCGCGTCGCGTGGGTCGCGAAGGAGCCGCCCTGGCGGATGGGCGTCGCCTTCGATCCGGGGAGCGTCCCGTTCGCGGATCGCTTCTTCGAGCGGCTCGCGGCGGCGTACCCGGGGATCGACACCTACGGCCAGGCGCCCGACCGGATCCCGGAGGAGGCTCCGCTCGCGCCGGCGTCGCCCCCCGAGTTCGACCCGCTCCTCACCGACGACGAGGAGCTCGTGCTCGTGACGATCGGCGCGGGGCTGACCGCCGCCGCGCTGCGGGCGCGGCTCGGGGCGAAGTTCGGAAGTGCGCAGAACGCGCTCTTCTCGCTCCTCGGCCGGCGCTACGTCTCGGTCGGGCCGCCCACGCCCGGCGCGGCCGCCGCCTGGGCGAGGATCCTCCGCCCGTCGTAGGACGCGACGCCGGCCGACGCGACCTCGAGCGCGACCTTCACGCGGTGGAAGGACGTGAGCCGAAGCGCCAGACCCCGTCCACGTCGGTGCGGCGCGCCTCGCCGCGCGCCTCGAGCACCTCGAGGTTCGCGATCGTCTCGGAGACGACGAGGAAGGTCTCGGCCTCGCGCGCCTTCGGGAAGAGCTCGCGCGCCACCTCCCACGCGGTCCGCGGGCCGTCCGAGGAGCGTCCGGATCCGCTCCTGGCGCTTGCCGTAGAACGCGACGAGCCGGTCGATCACCGCGCGGTGACCGGAGAACGGCGGCCCGTGCCCCGGCAGGACGAGGTCCACCTCGAGCGCGCGCGTCCGCGCGAGCGACTCGAGGTACGAGACGAGCGGACGGAAGGTTCCGGGCTCGCCGCGCGGGCCGAGCTCGATGAGCGGGTTCGGCGAGACCTTCTCGAGGAGGTGGTCGGCGGCGAAGAGGAGCCGGTGCGCGGCGTCGTGGAGGACGACGAGCCCCGGCGTGTGGCCGGGCATGTGGAGCGGGGCGAGCGCGAGGTGGCGCGTCTCCACCACCGCGCCCTCCCCGAGCGGCTCGACCCTCGGGAGCCGGCGGGCGAGCGCGAAGGAACGTTCGCCCTCGCGCTCGGCGCGCCGGATCCCGTCCGGCGAGACCCCGAGCCGCGCCAGGTGGGCGGAGTAGAGCGGCGCGCGCTCGGCCCAGCTCGGGGCGGCCTCCGACACCTTCGCGGCGTCGGCGGGGTGGACGAAGACCGGAGGGGAGCGGCCGTGCCGCTCCTGCACGAAGCGCGCGCCGCCGAAGTGGTCGACGTGCCCGTGGGAGACGAGGATCCGGGTGACGTCGGAGAGCGTCCGCCCGTGCCCCCGGAGCCCCGCCTCGAGCGCCGCCTCCGCGTCGGGCGCGCCGAGCCCGGCGTCCCAGAGGAGCACGCCGCCGCCCCGCTCCTCGATCGCGTAGACGTTCACCGGCCCGCCCGCCTGTGGGAACGGGATCGGGATCGGGATCCGGTGGACCCCGAGGTCCGCGAGATCGGCCTCGGTCATACCGGGGTTCTAGCGGCTCGCCTTCACCTTGGCCGTGAGCTCCGGGAGCACCTTGAAGAGGTCCCCCACGATCCCGTAGTCGGAGACCTGGAACACCGGCGCCTCCGGGTCCTTGTTCACGGCCACGATGACCTTCGACCCCTTCATCCCCGCGAGGTGCTGGATGGCGCCCGAGATCCCGGCGGCGATGTAGAGCTCCGGCGCGACGATCTTGCCGGTCTGCCCGACCTGCCAGTCGTTCGGGACCCAACCCGCGTCCACCGCGGCCCGGGTCGCGCCCACCGCCGCGCCGAGCGCGTCCGCGAGCTCCTCCACCGGCTTGAAGTCGCCCTTCGTGCCGCGGCCGCCCGAGACCACCACCCGCGCCTCGGTCAGCTCGGGGCGCGCGCTCTTCACCTCCTCGAAGGCGACGTGGCGGGTCTGGAGCGCGCCCGCGTCGATCGCCACCGCGACCGCGTGGACGGCGCCCGCGCCGTCGGGCGCGGAGGCCGGGAACTCGGTCGGACGCACGGTGAACGCCTTCACCGCGGTCGCGAGCTCGACCTCGGCGAGGACGTTGCCCGCCCACATCGGCCGCCGGAAGGTGACGGCCGCGCCCTCGCCGCCGAAGCCGAGGACCTCGGTCGCGGTCGCGGCGTCGAGGAGCGCCGCCGCCCGCGGGAGGACGTCCTTCCCGTAGGCGGTCGCCGCCGCGCCGAGGTAGGTGGCCTGCACCGCCTTCGCGAGCGCGGCGATCACCGGCGCGTGCGCCTCGGCGAGCGGCTTCTCGAGGACGGGCGCGTCGGCGACGTGCACCTCCGCGCCGTGCTTCGCGAGCTCGGGCCCGAGGGGGGCGACGCCCGCGCCGAGGAGCGCGACGTGCAGCTTGCCCCCGGTGCGCTGCGCGAGGGCGCGGCCCGCGGCGACGGCGTGGAGGGTCGCCTTGCGCAGCGCGCCGGCGTGGGCTTCCGCGACGATGAGGACGTTGGACATGGGCTCGTCTCCGTTCGGTTCGGGCCCTAGAGGACCTTCGCCTCGTCGTGGAGCTTCTTCCAGAGCTCCTCGACGTCGGCGACCTTCACGCCGCCCTTGCGCGCGGGCGGCTCGGCGAGCTTCTTCACGACCACCTTCGGCGCGAGGTCCACCCCGAGCGAGGCGGCGGCGAGCTCCTGCACCGGCTTCTTCTTCGCCTTCATGATCCCGGGGAGCGAGGCGAAGCGCGGCTTGTTGAGCCGGAGGTCGGTCGTGACGACCGCGGGGAGCTTCACCTCGATGGTCTCGACGCCGCCGTCCACCTCGCGGGTGACCTGAAGCCCCTTGCCGTCCGCGGAGAGCTTCAGGCCCGGCTCCTTCTTCTGCTCGGCCTCGCTCTCGAGGCTCTCCTTCTTCGAGGCGAAGGTCGCCTGCGGGCGCCCGAGCCGAGCGGCGAGGTACTGCCCGACCTGGTTCTGGTCGTCGTCGATCGACTGCTTGCCGAGGATGACGAGGTCGGGCTTCTCCGCCTCGCAGAGCTTCGCGAGGAGCGCGGAGACGACCACCGGGTCGAGGGGCCCCTCGTGCTTCACGAGGATGCCGCGGTCGGCGCCCATGGCCAGGGCCGCCCGGATCTCGGTGACCGACCTGTCTCCGCCGATCGACGCGACGACCACCTCGCCGCCGTGCCGCTCCCTGAGGCGGAGCGCCTCCTCGACCGCGATCTCGTCGAACGGGTTGATCTTGTAGTTCACCCCGTCCGTCACGATCCCGCCGCCGTCCGGCTTCACCCTGATCTTCGACTCAGGGTCCTCGACCCGCTTCGCCGTCACGAGGATCTTGAGGGGCATGCGCGCGACCCGCCGTCTGGTTTTTCCCAGTGGATTCCGGGACGGAGAACACTAACGCAGCGCGAAAACGTGAGGCAATGTCCAATTCATCCGGAACCTCCGGCGCTTCGGCGCACGGGGCCGCCCCGACCTGCCCCATCCGGGAGTCGCCAATCCTCAGGGTGACGCATGACCGCCGGTGTATTCCTGAACGCCACGCCCGGGGGGTACCCGCGGCGAACCGAAACAGGAGGGTTCACATGCGCAAGTTTCTCGTCGCGCTCGGGCTCGCGCTGGTAGCGACCACGGCTGCGGCACAGTCCCAACATGCGAAGCAGTCGGTGAAGGGAACGGGCACGTACGGGCTCGCGGGATGCGGCCTCGGCTCGCTCATCTTCGAGAACCAGCCGGGCGGCGTGCAGATCCTCGCCGCGACGACCAACGGCAGCACGTCTTGGAACCAGACTTGGGCGATCACGTCCGGCACGTCGAACTGCGGCGCCGCGGCCTTCGCGTCCGGGACGAAGAACTTCGTCGACGCGAACCGCGAGGCCGTCGCGAAGGACATCTCGCGCGGGCAGGGCGAGGCGATCGGCGCCCTCACGCAGATCAACCTGTGCGCCGACTCGAGCGCGGTGGGCTCCGCGCTGCAGAAGCGCTTCCAGCAGATCTTCCCGGCCGCCGACTCTTCGACCGAGGCCGTGACCGCCGAGATCCTGAAGACGCTCCACGACGACAAGTCGCTCGGCTGCGGCCAGGGCTAGCGAGGAGAACGACATGAGAACGCTCAAGACCCTCCTCGTCGCCGTCGCGGTCCTCGCCGCGACCGGCTCCCTCGCCGCCCCGAAGTCCGGCGGCGCCAAGTACGGCAGCGCGGGCTGCGGCCTCGGCTCCCTCGCCTTCCAGAACCAGCCCGGCGGGATCCAGATCATCGCCGCCACGCTGAACGGCACCTCCGGCAACCAGACGTTCGGCATCACCAGCGGCACGTCGAACTGCGAGCCGGGCCTGCTCGCGCAGGGCACGAAGAACTTCGTCGACGCGAACCGCGAGGTCCTCGCGAAGGACGCCGCCCGCGGCGAGGGCGAGGCGATCGGCGCGCTCGCGGTCCTCAACCAGTGCAAGGACATGAAGGCGGTCGGCGCGGCGCTGCAGCGCGACTACGCGACGATCTTCCCGTCCGAGAACACGACGAACGAGGCCGTGACGGACGCGCTCCTGAAGACGCTCCACTCGGACCCGTCGCTCGGCTGCGGCCAGGGCTAGCCGGGTCGGGACCAGCAACCGGGTGGTCCGCGGGGAACCCCATCCGGGGTTCCCCGTTTTCGTTTACCCTGTCGCGCTCGATGAGACGGACCCTCACCGCCCTCGCGCTCGCGATCCTCGCCACGGGCGCGCGCGCAGCTGCCGCCGCCGAGCCGCGCGCCGCCGAGGCGCGCTATCTCGACGAGCTGCTCGTGCGCGCCCGCGTGCAGGGGCTCGCGGAGGACCCCGGCTGGATCCGGCTCGGCCACTGGCGGAAGAAGCCAACCGGATGGATCTCCGAGGCGGACGGGACGAGGTTCTTCCGCTCGCTCCGCGGCAAGACCGACCCGCTCGCCGAGCTCGCCTCGACGCTGCGCGGCTTCTTCGAGCCGGCCGGCGACGACCCGGACGCGCACGTGCAGTGCCGGTTCCCGGCCCGCCTCCAGTTCCTCGCCGAGCGGCTCGGGATCGACCGGGCGCGCCTCCCGAGCCCGGCCTGCCCGAAGCTCGAGAGGTTCCGGGAGCAGACGGCGGCGCGATCGGTGACGCTCGTCTTCTCCTCCTACTACCTCAACAACCCTGTCTCCTCGTTCGGCCACACCTTCCTGCGGCTCAACAAGGCGGAGGAGGCGCGCGCGGGAAAGGGCCACGAGCTCCTCGACATGGGGGTCGACTACGCAGCCGTCCCAGACACCAAGAACCCGATCGCTTACGCGGTGAAGGGGCTCCTCGGCGCGTTCCCCGGGCGGTTCAGCCGCATGGCGTATTACTACAAGGTCCGGACCTACGCGGACGCCGAGTCTCGCGACCTCTGGGAGTACGACCTCGCGATGACGCCGGACGAGGTCCGGCTCTTCGTCTCGCACCTCTGGGAGCTCGGACAGACCTACTTCGACTACTGGTACCTCGACGAGAACTGCAGCTACCACGTGCTCGGC
>DASWCJ010000083.1:0-10686 GCA_036390155.1 Anaeromyxobacter sp. | reverse complement strand
GCGCGCCAGCGGCACACGGCACCGGAACCGGACTGCGACCGGCACGGCGAAACCAGTGCGGGCGCCACCGAGGACGAGCGGGTCCGGCGTGTGCCGCTGTCACGCCGCGTGCACGCCGGCTCCGTCGATCGGAGCGGTCCGGCCGCAGCGACAGCGGCGTGCTCGTCGGAGACGCCTCCCCCGCCCTTGGGTGGCGGCTGCCGAAGTGGCTGCGACGAACGTCGGAATAGTGGGCGCACGTTTCAGGACGCCGCGGTGGGCCGTAGCCCCATCGGCGGCGCGCGCGGGCCCGGGCTGGCCCCCTCCGACGAGCACGCCGCCGTCGCTGCGTTCGGATGCGGTGTCCGTACGCGAGCCGGCGTGCACGCGGCGTGACAGCTTCGCGCGTCAGCTCCGGTGACCGGTCGGTGCCGCGCCCATGGCGCTCGCCGTGCCCGCCACCGTACGGAAACGCTCTCGCGCGGAGCTGGCGCGCCCGGGCGTGCGCCGGCGTCTACGTTTCTGGACCCGCTCGACCGTCCGGTGCCGGTTGCGACTCCGGCGGCGGCGCAGGAGGACGGGGGCCATGCCCGAGGCCCGACGGGAGCGTTCGCCGTTAGCGGCCGGCCGCTAAGTGACCGGCATTGGGCATAGCACCATCGCGAGGTGACTACGCCACACCCTGCGCGTGGGCTGCCGCCCGCGCGCGCCGCTCCTGCTCCCTGCGCAGCTCCTCCGGGAACCAGCGCGCCATGAGCCCGGCGAGCACCCCGGGCCGCCCCGCGCCGAGCTTCCTCGCCCAGGGCCGGAGCGCCCGGGAGAGCTCGTTCGCCCATGCGAACCGGTCCTCCGGCTCGCGCGCGAGTGCGCGCAGCACGAGCCGGTCGAGCTCGGGCGGCACCCGCGGGTTCGTCGCCGACGGGGGGCGCACGTCGGCGGCGCGGACGCGCTCCATCACGGCGAGCTCGGTCGGGCCGGTGAAGAGCCGCTCGCCCGCGAGCAGCTCGTGCAGGACGATCCCGAGCGCGAACACGTCCGAGCGTCGGTCCACCGGCAGCCCGCGGACGAGCTCCGGGCTCATGTAGCCGAACTTCCCGCGCAGGACGCTGGAGCGGGCGGTGCCTCGGCCGCGGGTCGCCTGCGCGATCCCGAAGTCGATGACCCGCACCCGGCCGTCGAACCCGACGAGGACGTTCGCGGGCGACACGTCCCGGTGGACGACCTCGAGCACCGCGCCGTCCGCGCCACGCCCGCGGTGCGCGTGGTCGAGCGCGTCCGCCGCGTCGGCGACGACGCGCGCCACGAACTCGAGCGGCACGGGCTCGCGCCGCCCCCGGAACAGCGCCGCGATCGCGCGGAGGTCCCGCCCCGCCACGTAGTCCATCGCGATGTAGTAGGTGCCGGAGAGCTTCCCGAGCTCGTGCACCGGGACGAGCCCGGGGTGGTCGAGCTGGACGGCGATGCGCGCCTCGTCGAGGAAGAGCCGGACGAGGTCCCGCTCCTCCGCGAGGGTGGGGAGGATCCGCTTGACCGCCCGGAGCGTTCCGGCCCGGTCGCCCTGCTCGACCGCGGCGTACACCTCGGCCATGCCGCCGATGGCGACGCGCTCGAGCAACAGGAACCGGCCGAACGGGACGGGCGTCACGGTGTGCCCCTCCCCCCAGGGCCGCTATGATAACCCCGCATGGCCACGACCTGTCACGGGTGCGGTGCGACGCTGCGGATCGACGGACCCATCGGCAGACGCACGACGTGCCCGACGTGCGACGCCGACCTCCACACCTGCCTCAACTGCCGGCACTACGACGAGTCCGCGGCGCACCAGTGCCGCGAGCCCTGCGCGGAGCAGATCGTCGACAAGGACCAGTCGAACGCCTGCGACCTCTTCATGCTCGGCGACGGCGCCGCGCGTCGGAAGGGCAGCTCGAAGGAGGCGAAGGACCGGCTCCGCGCGCTCTTCGGCGAGGGGCCCTCGCGCGAGGAGAGCCCGCGCGACGCGCTCGAGGCGCTGTTCAAGAAGAGGTAGCGGGCGGGCTCGTCTCCGCCGCGATCCAGTCGAGGTACGCCGCGCTCCCGGCCTCGACCGGCAGCGCGATCACCTCCGGCACCTGGTACGGGTGCAGCGCGAGCACGCGGTCGCGCAGCGCCTCGAAGCGCGCGCGCGTCGTCTTGAGGAGGAGCAGCGCCTCCGCGTCCTCCTGGACCTTTCCCTCCCAGCGGTAGATCGAGCGGAGCCCCGGCACGACGTTGCCGCACGCCGCGAGCCGCTCCTCCACCAGCGTCCGCGCCAGCTCCGCCGCGCGGTCGGCGGTCGGGGCCGTCACGAGGACGACGATCGCGCTCTGGCCGTCCATCTCGCTCGCCTCCCGCACGCCCGGCGTCAGCGGCCGAGCATCGCGTCCTTGAGGTCCTCGTCCGAGGGGTGGTCGCCGAGCCAGGTGCGGAACATCGCCTCCGCGAACTCCTTGCCCTCGACCGTCCCGCGGATGCCGTCGCCGGTGCTGATGGTCGTCCCCTCCCCCGGCAGGTAGGTCACCGCGAGCTCGCTCCCCTCCTTGATCCGCTCCGGGAGGAGCTCGGACAGCTTGTCGAGCTTCGCCTCGAGCTCCGCGATCCGCGGGCCGGGCGAGTTCCGCTCGATGCCGTGATGGTAGGCCTTCTGGAGCGCGTCGCGCGTCACCTCCCGCAGGAAGAAGACGCGCACCGACTTCGGCTCGTCCCCGGTGACGATCGCGGCGGCGTCGCGCGTGCGGGCCGGCAGGTAGAGCGCCCCCACGTACACCTTGAAGAAGAACCGCTTCCGGATGCCCGCGCCGTTCAGGACGAGCCGCGTGGCGCCCACCTGGACGGCCGCGGGCACCTCCCGGCCCGCGAGGACGAGCGCGGGCGATTGCGCAGAGACGGAGAGGGCGAGGGCGACGACCGCGGCGAGGTGGCTCTGCATGTTCACCAGTCCGGGAGGTACGAGCGAGGGAGGGCCTCAGTCTACCCCGGGTCCGCGGCGCCGCTCGCGCTCACGCCGGGGGCGGCGTCGCCACCGCCGTCGCGGGCCGTCTCGCGCCGAAGATCGTCCCGTAGGCGACGCCCGCGACACCCACGAGCACGCCCAGCGCCCCGGCCGCGGAGACCGGCTCGGCGAGGAGGAGCGCGGCGAGCCCGTACTGCGCGATGGGGGTGAGCTGCAGCCAGATCGCGGCCTCGGAGATCGAGAGCGCGCCGTAGGCCTCGGCCATGAGCAGCTGCGCGGTGAACGCCGCGAGCGCCATCCCCACCGCGAGCACCCAGGGGAGGCCCGCGGTGGGCCACGCCGCGAGGGCGAACGGCAGCGCGACCGGGAGCCCGCCCAGGCAGAAGTAGAAGAAGATCGTCGCGGCGTTGTCCGTCGCCCGCATCGCGCGGATGGTCACCGCCGAGACCGCCGCGAACAACGCCGCCCCCGCCGCGAGCGCCTCGCCCGCGCCGATCCCGAGATCGAGCGTCCCGCCGCCGAGCACGAGCACGACGCCGGCCGTGGCGGCAGCGAGCGCGAAGAGGAGGTGGACCGTCGGCCGCTCGCGGAAGGCGAGGGCGGAGAGCCCGGTCGCGACCACGGGGAAGAGGTTGTAGAGCATCCCCGCCTCGCCCGCCGGGATCCGCTGCAGCGCGAGGAAGTAGAGGAGGACGACGATCCCCCCGGAGACGCCGCGGCTCCAGAGGAGCCGCCGGTTGTGCGGCGCGTAGAGGCCGGGCCGCAGCCGGAACGCGGCGAGCGACACGAGCGCCCCCACCACGAAGCGGACCACGGTGAGCTGGCCGGCGGAGAAGCCCCGATGCGAGAGGAGCCGCGCGAGCACGGCCATGAGGCCGAAGGAGGCGGCCGACCCGACGAGCAGGAGCCGGGCGCGCCCCTTCGCCCGGGCGGTCACGGCTCCTCCGGCGGGATCTCCGGCACCGCGCGCGCCACGGGCGAGGTCTCCTCCCCGACCCGGTGGCCGAGCACGCTGCCGTACACGACGCCCGCGACGCCGAGGAGGATCCCGAGCCCGGTCATCCCGGTGATCCGCTCGCCGAGCGCGAACCCCCACAGGTAGCTCGCGATGGGCGTGAGCTGCTGCCAGATCGCCGCCTCCGCGACGGCGAGCTGCCCGTAGGCCTCGGTCATCGCGAGCTGGGCGATGAACGCGAAGCCGCCGACCCCGAGCGCGGCGAGCCAGGCGGTGGGCGAGGCGTTCCACGCGTCGGCGACGGACGGGAGCCCGACGAGGATGCCGCCCACCGAGAACGCGAAGAAGACGGTCGGCGCGGGCACGTTCGCCGTCGCGCGGAGCGCGCGGATCGAGGTGACCGCCGCGCCGCCGAACACCGCCGAGACGAGCCCGATCATCTCGCCGGTCCCGAGCCGGAAGGCCGTCTCGCCGCCGCCCACCACGAGGAACACGCCGGCGGTCGCGACGGCGAGGGCGATCGCGAGGTGGACCGTCGGGCGCTCGCCGAGGAGGAAGATCGAGAGGAGGACCGCCCAGATCGGGAAGGTGCTGTTGAGGAGCGTCGCCTCGCCGGCCGGGATCCGCTGGATCGCCATGAAGTACAGGAGCGCCGAGATCCCGCCGAAGAGGCCGCGGGAGGCGAGGAGGTCCCAGCGCGCCGGGCGGAAGGTGCCGGGCTTCAGCCGGAACAGGGCGAGGACCGCGGCGAGGCCGATCGCGAACCGGAGCAGGATCACCTGCCCGGCGCCCATCCCGCCCTGGGCGGCGACCCGGACCAGGATCGCGGACAGGCCGAAGAAGAAGGCGGCGGTGAAGAGGAGCGCGCGGGCTCCCATGCGCCGGACGAGCCGAACCGGGCTCACGGCCGCGCGCCCTCGCGGCCGTGCGCGGGCCGGGCGGCCGGCGCGCGCTCCGTCTCGGAAAACGCCATGGGTCCTGCGGGTCTACCACCGTTACCTCCCCCGCGGAAGGGACGCTCGCCGCCCGCCACGAGGGTGGTGTCCCGGGCGCAGTTCCGTTAAGTACACGGGCCTGCATGAGCGAGCCCGACACGATCACCGTCAAAGGGGCCCGCGAGCACAACCTCAAGTCCGTCCACCTCGAGATCCCCAAGAAGAAGCTGGTGGTCTTCACGGGGGTCTCGGGCTCGGGGAAGTCCTCGCTCGCCTTCGACACCCTCTACGCGGAGGGGCAGCGCCGCTATGTCGAGTCGCTCTCGTCCTATGCCCGGCAGTTCCTCGGGCAGATGGAGAAGCCGAAGTACGACACGATCCGCGGCCTCTCCCCGACGATCTCGATCGAGCAGAAGGCGGCGTCGAACAACCCGCGCTCGACCGTCGGGACCATCACCGAGGTCCACGACTACCTCCGCGTCCTGTACGCGTCGATCGGGGTGCAGCACTGCCCGTCCTGCGGCCGGCCCGTGGGGAAGCAGACCGCCCAGCAGATCGTCGAGTCGATCCTGGAGCTGCCGGAGGGCTCGCGGATCCTGGTCCTCGCCCCGCTCGTCCAGAACCGGAAGGGCGAGTACCGGGATCTCCTCGCCGACGTGCAGAAGCGCGGCTTCGCCCGCGTCCGCGTGGACGGCATGATCCACCAGCTCACCGATCGGCTCGTGCTCGACAAGAAGCTGAAGCACGACATCGAGCTCGTGGTGGACCGGCTCGTGGTGAAGGACGGGATCCGTTCCCGGCTCACCGACTCGATCGAGACGGCGCTGCGCGAGGGGAAGGGCACCCTCGTCGTCGCCGACGTGGACCGGGAGCAGAAGGTCGGTCCCGGGATCGATCCCGAGGAGTACAAGAAGCACGACCGCTTCTACTCGGAGCTGAACGCCTGCCACAGCTGCGGGCTCTCCTTCGGCGAGCTCGCGCCCCAGGGCTTCTCGTTCAACTCGCCGCTCGGCTCGTGCCCGGACTGCCAGGGGCTCGGGACGCGCGCGGAGATGGACCCGGACCTCATCGTGCCGGATCCCTCCCTCACGATCCGCGACGGCGCGGTGGAGCCCTGGGCGAGCGGGATGGAGCGCGGCGAGGGCTGGACCTTCGAGTTCGTCGAGCACCTCTCCCGCGGGCTCCGGATCGACCTCGACGTCGCCTGGGCGAAGCTCCCGAAGAAGGACCGCGACGTCGTACTGCTCGGCACGGAGGCATCGGGGAACGGGCGCGGCTACCGGATCGAGTTCGAGGGCGTGGTGAACCAGCTGTACCGGCGGTTCAAGACCACCGGCTCCGAGGCGATGCGCCGCTACTACATGCGCTACTTCTCGGACAAGCCCTGCCAGACCTGCGGCGGGGAGCGGCTCAAGCCGGAGAGCCGGGCGGTGAAGCTCCACGGGCGCGGCATCGTCGAGCTCTCGCACCTCACCATCCAGGACGCGCACGGCTGGCTCTCGTCGCTCGCGCTGCGTGGGAACGAGGCGAAGATCGCGGACGAGCTCCTGAAGGAGATCCGCAACCGGCTCAAGTTCCTCCTCGACGTCGGCCTCGGCTACCTGACGCTCGACCGCCCGGGCCCGTCGCTCTCGGGCGGCGAGAGCCAGCGCATCCGGCTCGCCTCGCAGATGGGCTCGGAGCTCACCGGCGTCATCTACATCCTCGACGAGCCGTCGATCGGGCTCCACCAGCGCGACAACGGGAAGCTCCTCGCCACGCTGAAGCGGCTCCGCGACGTCGGGAACTCGGTGATCGTCGTCGAGCACGACGAGGAGACGATGGCGGAGGCCGACTGGCTCGTCGACTTCGGCCCGGGCGCGGGGGCCCACGGCGGCGAGATCGTCTCGCAGGGGACGCCGGAACAGGTGAAGCGCGACCCGACCTCGCTCACCGGCGCGTACCTCTCCGGCCGGCGCGAGATCGAGCTGCCGGCGCGGCGGCGCGCGGCCGACCACGGCGCGATCACGATCGCCGGCGCGCGGGAGAACAACCTGAAGGACGTGACCGTCTCGCTGCCGCTCGGCCGGATGGTCGCGGTGACGGGCGTGTCCGGCGCCGGGAAGTCGACGCTCGTGAACGCGATCCTGCGCCCCGCGCTGATGCGGCTCCTCTACGGGACGCGCCAGATGCCCGGGAAGCACCAGGCCCTCTCCGGCCACGAGCTCGTGGACAAGGTCATCGACATCAACCAGCAGCCCATCGGGCGGACCCCGCGCTCGAACCCCGCGACCTACACCAAGCTCTTCGACGCGATCCGTGACGTCTTCTCGCAGACGCCGGAGGCGCGCGCGTTCGGCTACCTGCCGGGCCGCTTCAGCTTCAACGTGAAGGGCGGGCGGTGCGAGGCGTGCCAGGGCGACGGGATGAAGCTCGTCGAGATGCACTTCCTCGCCGACGTGCTCGTGCCGTGCGAGGTCTGCGGCGCGAAGCGCTTCAACGAGGCGACGCTCCGGGTGCAGTTCAAGGGGAAGAACATCGCGGAGGTGCTCGACCTCTCGGTGCTCGAGGCGAAGGAGCTCTTCCAGAACCACCGCGAGATCGCCCGCATCCTCCGGACCCTCGAGGACGTCGGGCTCGGCTACATCAAGCTCGGCCAGCCCTCCCCTACCCTTTCCGGCGGCGAGGCGCAGCGGATCAAGCTCTCCCGCGAGCTCGCCCGGGTCGGGACCGGGAAGACCCTCTACATCCTGGACGAGCCCACCACCGGCCTGCACTTCGAGGACGTGAAGAAGCTCCTCGGCGTGCTCGACCGGCTCGTGGACGCCGGCAACACCGTCGTCGTGATCGAGCACAACCTCGACGTCATCAAGTGCGCGGACTGGGTCGTCGACCTCGGCCCCGAGGGCGGGGAGGAGGGCGGCCGGGTGATCGCGGAGGGGACGCCGGAGGAGGTCGCCCGGGTGAAGGCGAGCTACACCGGGCAGTACCTCGGGAAGGTGCTCGCCGAGCAGCGCGCCCGCGCCCGGCCGGGCGTCGCACGGGCCGCGGAGCGGACCACCGCCGGCGCGTGACGGCGGCGTCGCACACGCGGCGCTTGCCTCCTCCGCGCTTCGGGTGAAAGGATCGGGGCTTTCTCTCCGAAAGGAAGGCACCGATGGCGCGCGACGACCAGGAAACCTACGGCTACGACGAGCCCCCGCCGCGCCCGAGCGTCGTGCCCTGGATCGTGGCCGGCCTCGCCGTCATCGCGGGCGGCGTCGGCGCGGTGATGCTCTGGACCCGGCTGCAGTCGGCGGACGCCGACGCGGCGCGGACGCGGGCCGCCCTCGATCTCGTGACGGCGGAGAAGGCCCAGCTCGCCCAGCGGGTCGAGAAGGTCGAGGCGGAGCGGGCCGACCTCCTCACCGTGAAGAACGAGCTCTCCACGCGGGTCGCGGCGAAGGACGAGGAGTTGCAGAAGCTCCAGGGTACCTACCGGGAGCTCGAGTCCAAGATGAAGGAGGAGATCGCGAAGGGCGACGTGCGCCTCTCGCAGTCGGGCGGCCGGATCAAGGTCGACCTCGTGGACAAGATCCTCTTCGACGTCGGCGAGGCGACGGTCACCGAGCGCGGCGCGGGCGTGCTCTCGCGCGTCGGCGCGGTCCTCGTGAACGTCGAGGACAAGAAGATCCAGGTCTCCGGCCACACCGACGACCAGCCCATCTCCGACCGGCTCAAGGACCGCTTCCCGACGAACTGGGAGCTCGCGGCGGCGCGGGCGAACAACGTCGTGCGGTACCTCGAGGAGAAGGCGAACGTCCCCGGGCGCCGTCTCGTCGCGGCCGCGTACGGGCCGTGGGAGCCGATCTCCTCGAACCGCTCCCCCAAGGGCCGCGCCCGGAACCGGCGCATCGAGATCGTCCTCACGCCCCAGCTTGCGCCCGCGCCGATCGACGGCGCGGTGGCGAAGGTGGCGAAGGCGGAGCCCGCGAAGCCGGCGGCTGCGCCCGCGAAGGCGGCCGCCGCCAAGGGAAAGGCGACGAAGAAGAAGCCGGCCGCGCACTGACGGGCGATCGCCCCACCGTGCCGCAGGACGTCCGCGATCCCCCGGAGTATATGGGCCGCATGGCCACCCGATCCCTCGGGCGAAAGCTCGTCCTCGCCCTCGGCGTCCTCGTCGGTCTCGTCGTCCTCCTCGTCGCGGTCCTCGTCGCGGTCGTGAACTCCGGCGTCGCGACGAAGCGCGCCGCCGACCTCGTCCTCCCGAGCGTGTCGAAGGCGCTCGGGCGCGAGGTCACGCTGAAGGGCGCGAGCCTCCGGATCTTCCCGAACCCCCAGGTGGAGCTCGCCGGGCTCACGGTCGCGGGCCGACCGGGCGAGCCCGCGCTGGTCGAGGCGGAGATGCTCGCCGTGGAGGTGGGGCTCTGGCCGCTCCTTCGCTCGCTCGGGAACGACGTCGAGGTGCGGGCGTTCACGCTCGTGAAGCCGTCGGTGAACCTCGTGAAGGCGAAGGACGGGAGCTGGAACTTCGAGGGGCTCGGGCCGAAGCCGGAGCCCGGCGCGCCCGCGAAGCCGCCGCCCGCCCCCGCGCCGCCCGCGGGCGAGGGCGCGCGGGTCGCGGTCTCGCTCGTGAAGATCACCGGCGCCGCGATCCGGGTCGTCGATCGCAGCCAAGGGACCCACGACGCCGGGCTCGCGCTCACCCAGCTCGATCTCGAGGCGAAGGGAGTCGGGCCCGGCCTGCCGCTCGACGCGAGGCTCTCCGCCGCGCTCGCCGACGAGAGGCAGAACCTCCACATGCAGCTCGCGGTCGCGAAGCTCCCGTCCGGCGTGCCGCAGCGGCCGGAGGACTGGCCCGAGGTGCAGGGCCAGGTGACGCTCGCGGCGCTCGCGCTCGACCGCATCCACGCCCTCCTCCCCGGCGACCTCGGCGCGATCGTGCGGGGCGGGACGGCGTCGCTCGACGCGAAGCTCACCACCACCGAGCGCGGCTATCGCGTCGAGGGCGCGGGCGCGCTGAAGGACGTGCGGCTCCGCGGCCAGGCCGCCTCCGGCCACTTCCGGGCCCGCGCCGGCTGGTCGCCCGCGAAGCCGTCGGCGGCGAAGCTCGACGTGACGGACCTCGCGCTGAAGGGGCCCGGGATCGACCTCGGCGGGAACCTCTCCGTCGAGACGCCGCCGCTCCGCGCGTGGTTCGTCGTCACCGGGCCGCTCCTCGACGTGGACGCGGTGATGGGGGTCCTCCCCGAGGGGGACGCGGGCGCGAAGCCGGCGGGCGCGACGCCGGCGGGCGCGCCGGCCGGCGGGGGCGTCGTGCCGGAGGCGACGCGCAAGCAGATCCAGGGCGTCGCCGCGCACGGGACCGTCGCGATCGAGAAGGTGAAGGCCGGGCGGGTGGAGCTCTCGAACCTCAAGGCCAAGGCGACGCTCTCGAACGGGACGCTCGTCCTCGACGACCTCACCGCCGGCGCGTTCGGGGGAACGATCGCGGGCTCGGGAACGAAGGTGTCGCTCGCCGAGAAGGTCCCGACCTGGAAGCTCGCCGCCAAGCTCGACGGGCTCGACCTCGAGAAGACCGTGACCGCGTTCTCGGGCCGCTCGCCGCTGCTCGGAAAGCTGAACGGGGACATCGACGTCGCGGGCGAGGGCACGGACTGGGGGAAGATGCGCGAGGGCCTCGTGGGCCTCGCCGCGCTCGCGGTCCAGAACGGCGAGCTCGCCACCACCGACCTCGGGGACCAGGTCCTCGGGGGCGTCGCGAAGGGGCTCTCCGCGATCGGTCAGGGCGGCGCGGCGAAGAAGGTCGGCGGCGTCGAGGGCGGGAAGACCTCGTTCCGCGATCTCACCGGGGACTTCCTCGTGAAGGACGGCGCGCTCGTCGCGCAGAA
>DASWCJ010000082.1:0-6885 GCA_036390155.1 Anaeromyxobacter sp. | reverse complement strand
CCATCGGTCATCGTCCCCGAAGAGAACAACGTGCTCCTGAATCCCGGCCACAGGCGGTTCCGGGAACTCAAGATCGGCACCGGGGAGCCGTTCTCGTTCGACCCACGGATGTGGAAGGGCGCGGCGCGCTCGGGCCGGTAGTTCGGCCTGATCTCCGAGGGCGAGCCGAAGGCGCTCGAGGAGCTGGTAAGGCGACCCAGGCGAAGGACATCGAACTAGCGAAGAAGCTCGGCACGGAAGCGCCTCACGCGTCCTCCGCTCGTCCGGACTCGGCGCGTCTGACCGCGCTCGACGCGACCATCTCGCACGGAACCGTCGTCGACGCTTCGCCGCCCGCGGTGATCGACGACCCGGCGCCCCCAGCGAGATCGCCCGGGAGGCAGCACTGCTTGTACTTCTTGTTGCTACCGCACGGGCACCTGTCGTTCCGCGCGGCGCGGAGCGCGACGGCCGGCGCGCTCGCCCGCGGCAGGTTCGTGCCTGCGCTCTTTCCGGCAAGGGCAGCGCCCGTGATCGCGGCGGCAGGGTAGACGCGCAGATCGCCGCTGTCGTGTGCGAGCGCCTCGAGCTGCGCCTCGCCGCCGCGCTGCGCGACGCGGTGCGGGGTGACCAGGCGGGGCCGCCGCTCCTGCGCGAGCTGGATCCACAGGTCACGCTCCTCCAGGAGCGCCCTCTCCGCCTCGGCCTTCCAGTCGCCGGGGAGCAGCTCCGGAGGTGAATGGCCGTCCAGACCCACGCCGGTCGGCGGAGCTGCCTGGCCGCGACGAGCTCTCCCAGGGAGGCGGACCAGGTGGCGCATGACGTCCAGGGTGGACGCGCTTGCGTCCGCGGCCGCGAGGCGACCAGCCCTGATGCGCTCGATCTCGCCGATGGCGAGCTCCACATCCCGGAGGGGCAGGCCGCGGAAGGACGGGGGTTCCTCGCTCTGGGCGCGGCGCTCGAGCTCGACCAGGAGCGCGACGACCTCCGCCGTCCGCGCGCGCTGCACCTCGGGCTTCGACTCCCGCGCCGGCGGGCCCGGCCGCACCGTGGACGGCTTCGCCGCCGCTCCGGGCTGCGTGCGAGGCGCGAGCTCCGCCGCCTCGCCTCGCCGCGCTCGCTCCACCGCGGCTGTGAGCGCGGCGTCGGGGCGTGCCACCTCCGCGTCGAGGAGACGCCGGAGCGTCTGCTCCGCCTCGTCGGCGCGCCAGCGCTCGGAGGGCTCCCGCCGCGGCGGGAAGCGCAGCTCGACGCCCTGTGCGTCGAGGGCCTTCGCGAGCTTCGCCCTCGCCCCTTCGGCGACCCAGACGACGCCGGGCGCGGGCTCGCCGCGGACGAGCTCGGCAAAGTCGGGGTGCGCGCGGAGCGCGGAGAGCGCCGCGGGCGGAAGCAAGGCGAAGGTGCCCTCGAAGGCGCGCGCGATGGGCGGCGTCTTGACGCCGTCCCGCACCGACCGGAGCGCGACGTCGCCGGGCGGCGCGGCGGCGCGGGCGGACAGCACCGCCTCCACCTCGGCGGCGGAGAGCCCCTGATCCGCAGCGCAGCTCAGCGACGCGGGCGTGAGCCGGAAGACCGCGGCGCGGTCGACGGAGACGAGCTCCGCCACCCTGGAGAGGCGGAGCGCATCCGGCAGCGGGACGTCCGGCGGGACGAGCACCTCCAGATTCGGCTGGACGTGCCAGCGCCCGGCGCAGGGCCTCGGCTCGCCGTCGGCGCGGAGCTCGGGCGCGGCCCGGTACGCTCCATCCCGCTCCTCCAGGACCCCGGCCGCGACGAGGAAGGCGAGCCAGTCGCTTTCGCCCTCGCCCTGGAGCGGCCCCCAGGCGACGTCGAGCCGCCGGGCGGCGGTGAGCGCGCCGATCGGGACGAATCTGCCGCCGGCCGAGAACGCGGCCGAACACCACCGCGGGATCGGGAACGCCGCCGCGAGCCGTCTCACCCGGGCGCCGCGGGGCAGTGCGAGGAACGCCTCGGCAGCTTCGGGATCGAGCCGGATCCGGCGGCTCCCGCGCCCCTGCGCCCCAGCCTCCTCGACGAAGGCGAGCCCGAGCTCCTCGGCGGCGGCCACGAAGGTCGCGACGTTGCCCGCCCCGAGCGCCGGCGCGAACAGGGCCTCGAGCTCCTCCTCGTCGCGCTTGAAGAGGGGACCGTCGGCGGTCATCCGCGGCGCGCGCAGGGCGAGCTGGCCGAGGAGCACCGCGAAGGCGAAGGCGCCGCGGTCCGGCGGAATGGGTCCCTCGGGATCGGGCCGCTCGACCAGCTGGACGCCGGCGAGGAGCGCGCGGAGCGGCTCCTCGAAGGGCGGCCAGACCCCGAAGCGCGGCGCGCGGCCCGGCTCGTCGAGTCGGGCGAGGAGTCCGCTGCCGATGGCCGCCCGGAAGGCGGCGGCGCCTCGCCCCTTGCCGAGCGCCGCGTCGATCATCTCGACGAGGACGCTCTCCGGGAGCGGGTGCCTTTCCTCTGCCACCAGGGCGAGCGCCGCGAGCGCGCCGCCGGGCAGCGTGCGGAGGAGCTCGGTCAGCTTGCCGCGATCGGCGGCTAGCTCGGTGAGGGCGCGCGCCGCGCGGAGCCGGCCGCGGGGCGGATCGCCGGGCAGGAGGGACCGGGCGAGCTCCTCGACCTCCTCCATCTCCTCGAAGAACCGGCGGTCGTCAGGTTGTGCCTTCCGCATGGCGGGCCCTCGCGGCGTCGAGCGAGATCACGTTGTCGGTGCCCGCACCGCCCGGGCTCCCCTCGGCGGGCGCGCCCCCCGCCCAGTCCTCGATGTAGTAGCGGTAGCCCTGCTCGCAGAGAAAGAGCTGGCGGTTCCGCGCCAGCTCCTGCTCGTCGGTGTCGCGGGAGACGAGGCTGTAGAAGCTCGCCTCGCGCGCCTTGGGACGCAGGATGCGACCGAGTCGCTGCGCCTCCTCCTGGCGCGAGCCGAACGCGCCCGAGACCTGGATGCAGACCGAGGCGTCGGGGAGGTCGATGGAGAAGTTGCCGACCTTGGAGAGGACGAGCACGGGGTGACGGCCCTCGCGGAACTCGCGGTAGAGCGACTCGCGCTGGTGCTGCGGCGTCGCGCCGGTGATGAGGGGCGCGCCCACCTCGGCGGCGATCCGCTCGAGCTGACCGAGGTAGGTGCCGATGACGAGGACGGGCTCGCCGCGGTGGCGCGCGAGGAGGTGCCGGACGACCTCGAGCTTGCGCCGGTTCTCGGCGGCGGCGCGGTGGCGCAGGCGCGGCTCGGCGCCGAGGTAGGCGGCGCGATCGTCGGGGCCGAGCGGCACGCGGATCTCGCGACAGCTCGCCTCGGCGATGAAGCCGGTTCGCTCCATCTCCTTCCAGGGCACGTCGTAGCGCTTCGGTCCGATGAGGCTGAAGACGTCGCCCTCGCGCCCGTCCTCGCGCACGAGCGTGGCGGTGAGGCCGAGCCGCCGCCGCGCCTGGAGGGCGGCGGTCATGCGGAAGACGGGCGCGGGGAGGAGGTGGACCTCGTCGTACAGGACGAGCCCCCACGGCCGGGCGGTGAGGAGTGCGAAGTGCGGGAACGACGCGGGGTCCGTGTCGGCCGTCCCGCCGCGGCGGCCGGGCCGGTGGGTGAGGATCTGGTAGGTCGCGACCGTGACCGGCCGGATCGCCTTCGCCTCGCCGGTGTACTCGCCCACGTCGTCGTCGCGGAGCGTGGTCTTGTCGAGCAGCTCCGCCTTCCACTGGCGCGCGGCGGTGGTGCTGGCGCAGAGGACGAGCGCCGTCTCGCGGATGCGGGCGAGCGCCGCCATGCCGACGATGGTCTTGCCGGCGCCGCAGGGGAGGGCGATGACGCCGTGGGCGCCCGAGGCGTGGAACGCGTCGGACGCCTCGGCCTGGTAGGGCCGCACCGTGAACGGCGCGCCGCCGCGCGTCCGCTCGCGCAGCTCGACGTGGAGCGGCTCGCCGCTCTCGAAGCCGGCACGGTCATCGACCGGCCACCCGAGCTTCACCAGCGCCTGCTTCACCTCGCCGCGGTGGAGAAGCGCGACCTCGAAGCGGTCCGGCCCGGCGCGCCGCCCGAGGTAGCGGGCCGCCTTCGACTTCGCCACCAGCTCCGCGATGAACGCGTCGGCTGCGACGAGGAGGAGCCCGCCGTCGCCCGAGCGCTCGAGCCGGAGCCGCCCGTAGCGCGAGACCTGCTCGCGGATGCCGGCGAGGACGTTCTGGGGGAGGTCGTACTTCGAGTGATCGGCGAGGGCGCGCTCGATCTCCTCCGCGGTCATCCCCGCCGCGGCGGCGTTCCAGAGCGAGAGCGGCGTGACGCGGTAGGTGTGGACGTGCTCAGGCGATTTCTCGAGCTCCGCGAACCGCGCCAGCCGTGCCCGCGCGTCGGTGTAGCCGGGCGCCGCCGTCTCGGCGAGGATCGTCCCGTCCGACTGGACGATGAGCGGTGCGTCGGGGCGGTAAGTGGCCACGGGACGCGAAGGATAGGCGAGGGGGCTGACAGCACGCGGCGCGAAGAAAACGGTTGACCCGGCCATGACCCGTGCGTCAGCTTGGTCTGCACGGCGGCACCGACGCCGAACCCCGACGGATCCTCCCCCGCAGGATCCCACGGTGGGGCAAAGGGGAGTCCACTCCTCCGGCTGGCTCGTCGCGCGTCTTCTTCGTGCTGCGCAGCCGAGGGCGGGGGCCGAGGCGGCGCGGACCGAGGAGAACACGCCGATGACCGCCCACCGAGGCCTGAAGCAGATCATTCGCGCCCGCCAGGAGAAGACCGGGGAGTCGTACACCACCGCGCGCGCTCACGTGATGCATGCGCGCTCCGAGAGGCTGGGACTGTCGACCGAGGCGCCCGCACGGCTCGACGTCGGGCAGCGCTTCGAAGCCGTGATCCTCAAGGTCAACCGCCAGTCAGCACGGGTGCGGATCCTCGGTGAAGATGGACAGCTCACGTTTCGCTCCAGCGACGCGTGGAACGTCGTGCCGGGCCATGTCGTCACGCTCCTCCTGGAGAAACGCTGGACCTGGCGGGACGACGCGTACGCCAGCGGCCGGATCGAGGACCCGCGGATCGACGTGGCCAAGCTCGGCCTCGTCCCGCTGCCGCTCGACGGCGGCGAGCGCGTCGATCTGCGGTCGGCCTACGAGCCATACCGCCGCCCCGATCCGTACGCGCCGCTCTGGCGGAAGCTGACGGCGAAGCCGCGCGCGGCCTTCGAGATGGATCCGATCGCGTGGGGCGCCTTTCCCGGCTCGGATCCCGAGGAGGACCCGACGAGCGACGCGGCCGAGCTCTCCGAGGCGGGCGACGTCGGCGGTGCTCGCGAGCTGCTGATGGACACGCTGCTGCGAGACCTGCGCTGCATTGACGCGCACGGCCACCTCGGGAACCTCGAGTTCGAGCGGTCGCCGAAGCGCGCGATCGTTCACTACGAGGTCGGGATCCGGATCGGCGAACTGTCGCTTCCGCCCGACTTCAACGGCGTGCTCCCGTGGAGCCGCCTCTACAACCGCCCGTTCCTCCGGTGCCTCCACGGTTACGCCCTTTGCCTATGGCGTCTCGACCGACTCCCGGAAGCGCAGCGCGTATTCGAGCGCATCCTCTCGCTGAACCCGAACGACAACCAGGGCGTCCGGTTCTGCTGGGAGGACGTGCGTCTGGTGCGGACGTGGGAGGAGATGCGGGAGGGCGAGGAGGCAGCTCGGGGCGAGCGACTCCGCGAGCTTCACTGAACGAGACACATCACCGCCGACGTCCTCTCGCGTCGAGGATGCGCGGAACAGTCGCCAGACTCCACGAACCGCGCATGCGTCACGTGGACGACGACACGGTGTAGGTGCTCAAGCGACGGGCGCGCCTCGATGCCGGCGGTGTCGCGGTCGTGAATGGAATGGCACAGTCGGGGCGCCGCCGCTTCACGCTCGTCCACGAGCTCGGCCACCATGTGTTCGCTGACGACTTCTCGGCCGAGTGGATCGTCGGCTCCGATGGCGAGGACCGGGAGCGGCTCATCAACGCCTTTGTCATTCACTTCCTGATGCCTCGGGAGTCGCTGCTATCCAGGTGGCAGGAGATGGACGGCCGCGCCGACCCTCGGCAGGCTGCGATCGCGCTCGGCGCGGAGTACGGTGTCAGTTGGACTGCCGTTCTCGGGCACCTGCGCAACCTCGAGCTCATCGACGCCCGCGTCCATGAGCGCCTGGCGCGGGAGCGCCCAACGAAGGCCGACTATCTGGAGGGCGGCGTGACGCTGCACGAGGAGCTTGCGCCGCCTGCGGTTCCTCCCAGGTTCGCCCAAGCGGCCGTCCGCGCCTTCAAGCGTCACAAGATCAGCCGCGGACGGGCGCTCGAGCTGCTGCATGGCGCTGCGACCGCCGAGGATCTGCCGGCAGAGGACCGAGTGCCGCTCGAATCCATGCGCGCTCAGTTCGACTTGGACTGAGGATGGCGATTCTGGTCTTCGACAGCGCGCCCCTCAGCGCGTTCGCGAGGGCGAGGCGGCTGACGTTGCTCGACCAGCTGACCGCCGGCGACGAGCGCGTCACGACGCGGGCCGTGCTCGAGGAGATTCGGGGACGGCATTCCCGAGCATCCGGAGCTTCAAGATGCCCACGACCTCGCATGGCTCCGAGTCGAGGCGCTGGACACCCTCGACGATCTGCGACTCTTCGCCGAGTACGCCCGTCGCCTCGGGTCGGGTACACACGACATCGGCGAGGCCACCGTGCTGGCCTGGGCCGAGGCTCACAGCGCGACCGCCTTCACTGACGACGAAGCCGCCGTCCAGGTCGGGCGCGAGCGCGGCGTCCGGGTACCAGAGTTCGCAAGTAGCCGATCGGTCATTTGAGCACCCAGCGCAGCCTCCGGCGGTCGGGATCGCCCGGCAACACGAGCTTCATTCGGGTGACGTCGTGCAAGAACGACCGGAGGGCGACGCGCTCGGAGTCGCT
>DASWCJ010000081.1:0-7462 GCA_036390155.1 Anaeromyxobacter sp. | reverse complement strand
TCGGACGGGCGACTAGAGGATGCCGGGCTTGCCCTTCTTCCACTGCTCGAGCTCGGTGGTGAGCAGGGCGACGTGCTCCCGCTCCTCCGCCGCGAGCTCCATGAAGAGCTGCTTCTCGGCGCCGTTCGCCTTCGCGGCGCGCTCCTCGAAGAGCTTCACCGCGCGCTGCTCGAACGCGATCGCGATCCGGAACAGGTTCGCCGGATCCTCGGGCTTGTGGTCGATGCCCGCGTAGATCGCCGCGCGCTCGGTCTTGAACGTCGGCGAGGGCGCGGGGACCTGGGCGTGGTAGCGGCGCACCAGCGTCGCCATGTGCTCCTTCTCCATGCCGGCGAACTTCGCGAAGAGCCGCTTCATGTCCGAGTCCTTCGCCTCGGCCTGCGCCTTCTCGTAGAAGGCCATGCCGCCGAGCTCGATCTCGAACGCGACCCGGACCGCCTCGAGCGACGCCGCGTCCTCGGCCTTCAGGCCCGAGATCGTCTCGAGCTTGCCGCCGCAGGCCGGGCACATCCCGTACGGGAAGGCGAAGCCGTCGCTCACCTTCTGGCAGGCGGTGCACCGCCACTGGAGGGAGGTGGTCCCGCAGCAGATGTAGTCCTCGTCGCCCTCCACAGGCTGGTGGCACTTCGGGCAGGCGTGGAGGATCGTCTCCGCGCCGACCGCCGTCGCGCCGGCGAACGACGCCGGCGTGATGAGCTGGGTCTGGGGCAGGAACGTCGCGACGTCGGCCGCCGAGATCGGCCACTTCTTCCCGGCGGTGAGGTAGGTGGCGATGGACTTCGCGGCGCGGCGGCCGGCGCCCATCGCGAGGATCACGGTCGCGCCGCCGGTCACGATGTCGCCGCCCGCGAAGACGCCAGGGAGGTTCGTGGCCTGGGTGGACTCGGCCTTCCCGTCGTCCGCGGCGATGTTCCCCCACTTGGTGAGCTCGATGCCGGGGGTGGACTGGGTGACGACCGGGTTCGCCTTGGTGCCGAGGGCGACGATGACCGTGTCGCACTCGATGTCCTTGAACTTGCCGGTCGGCATGGGCGCGCGGCGCCCCTTCGCGTCGGGCTCGCCGAGGACCATCTCCTCGACCTTCATGCCCTTCACGTTGCCCTCGGCGTCCGCGTAGATCTCCTTCGGCGCGTGGAGGAAGAAGAACTCGATCCCCTCCTCCTTCGCGTGGCGGATCTCCTCGACGCGGGCGGGCGCCTCCGCCTCGGTGCGGCGGTAGACGCAGCGGACCGTCGGGGCGCCGAGGCGCTTCGCGACGCGCAGGCAGTCCATCGCGGTGTTGCCGGCGCCGACGACCGCGACGCTCTTGCCGAGGGTGATCGGCGTGTCCTTGAGCGGGAAGATGTTCCCGCCCATCAGGTTCACGCGGGTCAGGAACTCGTTCGCCGAGTAGACCTGGCTCGCCGACTCGCCCGGGATGCTCATGAACGCCGGCGCGCCCGCGCCGACGCCGAGGAACACGGCGTCGAAGCCCTTCTCCTCGATGAGCTGCGAGACGAGGAACGTCTTCCCGATGATCTTGTTCGTCTCGATCTTCACGCCCTGGTCGGTGAGCACCTTCACCTCGCGGTCGATGATGTCGCGCGGGAGGCGGAAGGGCGGGATGCCGTACTGGAGGACGCCGCCGACCACGTGGAGCGCCTCGTAGATCGTGACGTCGCAGCCGTACTTGACGAGGTCCGCGGCGGCGGCGAGGCCGGCGGGGCCGGAGCCGCAGATCGCGACCTTGCCGAGCTTCTTCGCGAACTTCGGCACCGAGACGGGCCTCGGCTTGCCGTTGTCGCCGACGAAGCGCTCGAGGCGGCCGATGCCGACCGGCTCGACCTTCGCCTTGATCACGCACTGCGCCTCGCACTGCGTCTCCTGCGGGCAGACGCGGCCGCAGACCGACGGGAAGGCGTTCGACTCCTTGAGGACCTCGAGGGCGCCGTCGATGTCTCGAACGACGAGGTGGCGGATGAACCGCGGGATGTCCACCGACACCGGGCAGCCCGTCATGCAGGTCGGCTTCGCGCACTGGATGCAGCGCTCCGCCTCCCCGAGGGCCTGCTCGAGGGTGTACCCGAGGTTGACCTCCTTGAAGTTCCGCGACCGATCGAGCGCGTCGCGCTCCGGCATGTGCGCCTGGTTCGGCGTGAGATCCTTGATCTTGCGGTAGTTCTTCTTGCCCTCGTCGAAGAGCTGCTTCTCGAGGTTGCAGATGTGCGCGTAGTCCTCGACCGCCTTCGTCTCGAGCGCCTTGAACCGCTTCTGGCGGGTGAGGAGCTCCTTGAAGTCGACCTTGTGGCCGTCGAAGTCCGGGCCGTCGACGCAGGCGAACGCGACCTTGCCGTCCACCGTCACGCGGCAGGAGCCGCACATCCCGGTGCCGTCCACCATGATGGCGTTCAGCGACACCATCGTCTTCACGCCGAACGGGCGGGTGGTCTCGACGCACGCGTTCATCATCGGGAGCGGCCCGATCGCGACGACGAGGTCCGGCTTCTGCTTCTCGAGGATCTCCTTCAGCGCCGCGGTGACGAAGCCGGGCTTGCCGTAGGAGCCGTCGTCGGTGCAGACGACGAGGTCGTCACAGTACTTCTTGAACCTGTCCTCCCAGAACACGAGGTCCTTGTTCCGGAAGCCGATGATGCCGGTGGTCTTGTTCCCCGCGTCCTTGAACGCGCGGAGCTGGGGAAAGACCGGCGCGACGCCGAGGCCGCCGCCGACGAGCACCACGTGGCCGAACTTGCCGACGTGCTGGGGCACGCCCATCGGGCCGACGAAGTCCTGGAACGAGTCGCCCGCCCGGTAGTTCTCCTGCATCTCCTTCGTGGTCTTCCCGAGGGTCTGCACCACCATCGTGATGGTGCCGGCCTTGCGGTCGAAGTCCGCGACGGTGAGCGGGATGCGCTCGCCGCCCTCGCGGAGGCGGAGCATGACGAAGTGACCGGGCTGGGCCGCGGCGGCGACGTCGGGAGCCTTGACCTCCCAGAGGAAGGTCGTGTCGGAGAAGGCTTCGTGGCGAACGATCTCGTACGGCATCGGGGGCCGATCCCTTCGTGACGGGGGAGCTTGGGAGGGCCGCTTGGTATCAGTCCGCGAGGCGGCCCGTCAAGGGCGGATCCCGCGGATTTCCGCGGGATTTTCGATGGATCCAGTCCAGATTACGCTCGGCGCGCCGAGCGGCCGCCGGTCCTCTAGAAGGCGAGGCGGCCGAGCTGAGAGGCGATCTCGGGATCGCCCGGCGCGAGCGCGAGCGCGCGCCGCAGGAGCGCCAGGGCGCGGTTCGTCGCGCCGGCCTGGAGCTCCCGCAGCGCCTCCTCGAAGGCGGCCTGCGCCTCCGGGCTCCGCACCCTCGCCTTGCGCCAGCCGACGCCCGCGCCCTGGAAGTCGTGGCCCGGCAGCGGCGTCCTCGCGTACGGCTCGAGAGGGCCCTGCGGAGCGGTCGGCTCGATCTCGAGCGGCGCGCTCCCGTCGTCGGGCTCGAGCTCGAGCGGCTGCGTCGGCGCGTGCGCCGGGGCGGCCGGCCAGGAGGACGCGTACGGGGACACGGCCGGCACGAACCCCGGCGACCCAACGGGCACCGGGCGCGACGGCGCCGTCGGGACCGACGCGGGCGCGCTCGGACGGATGGGCGTGATCGGCAGCGGCGTGAGGATCGGCCCACCCCCGCTCCGCCCCATCTCCTCGACCGCGAGCGACGCCTCGATGTCGGTCAGGATCTTCTTCCAGGACTCGGGGTGCACCGCTTGCCCGCGCTGGAAGGTGACCGCCTGGCGCGCGATGAGCGAGAAGAGCGCGCGCTGCGCCACCGGCCAGCGATCCCGCAGCCGCGCCATGAGCTCGTCGACGCGCGCGCCGCTCGCGATGGCGCGGAGCAGCATCGCCTCGTCGGCGCTGAAGTCGAGGAGGAACTTGGGCGGGGCACCCAGGTACACCGTCGAGTCGGCGCGGATCCGGTCCGGCACGCGGCGGTACCCGCCGAGCCCCGGGTGGGCGCCGACGAGCAGGTCGAACCAGCGCGTGCATTCCTTCAGGGTGGCCTCCTCGAACGCGATGCCGACGCGCCAGGGGGCCTGCGGGCTCACCCACGCGACGCGGCCGGTCACCTTGAGCGGCTCGGACACCTTCTCGTTCGTGACGGCGAGCTGCATCGTGTCGCCCTTGTGCACGAGCTTCGGCGAGACGATCTGGCACCCCATCGTGCCGATGTCCTCGGTCTCGGCCTCGAACCAGCCCTGGAGGCTCACCACGGAGGCGCGGCAGCGCGCGGGAGCCCGGGGGGCGCGGCGCGGGTTCACGATGAACTCGGCCATCACGCCCATCCTAGCCGAATCGACGGGGCGAGACGATCTATAGGGTCGCGGTATTTCCCCCCTGAACGCGGTGCTTGCCCGGCGTCCCGAGGTGCGTGATGGTGATCGCGGGAGGTGCGCCATGGAAGACCGCGAGCCCGAGCTGCTCTTGAACAACGAGCTCCTGGACGGCCAGCACGCGGAGATCTTCCGTTGCCTCGACGCGCTCGCGAAGGCGTTCGACGGCGCCGCCGCGGAGGTCGAGCCCGCCATCGCGGCGCTCGCAGATGCGCTCGTGACGCACCTCGCGACCGAGGAGCGGATCATGGACGACGCGCTCTACCCGGAGCGCGCCCGCCACCGCTCGGCACACGAGCTCTTCATGGCCGACTTCCTCCAGCTGCGGGCGACGCTCCGCGAGGACGGTCCGACCCCCGAGGCCCGCGAGTGGGTGCTCCACCGGATCCCGGAGTGGCTCCGGTTCCACATCACCGTGAACGACTTCCCGCTCGGCGTGTACCTCGCGCGCCGCATCGCGAAGGGGATCGCGAACCGCCCCGCGACGGACGGCGGGCGCCGGCCCTCGTAGTGCCGTCTCACGCCGGCGGCGCCGCCCGATCCGCGCCGGCCCCGGCGGGAGCCGCCGCGAGCAGCTCGTCCACCTCGCGCGCGAGGAGCCAGTCGTCCCTGAACGCCGCGGCCGCCTCGCGGATCGCGAGGAGGCGATCGCGCGCCGCCGCGCCTCGCTCGCGCATCGCGCGCACCTCCGCGTAGAGCGCCGCGAGCGCCGGCGGCAGCGCCGCCGCCTTGTGCGCGCGGGCCCGGGCCTCGCCCTCCCCTGCCGCGAATGACGAGAGCGCGCCGAACCACCCGTCCCAGGCGGCCGGAGCTGCCGGCCCGCCCGCGACGGACCGGATGGACGGCGCGAGCACGAGGAGCGCCCAGGGCGGGACGTCGAGGGGACGCCCCGCGAGCGTCGCCTCGAGCCGCAGCACCTCGGCGCCCCCGACCGCGAAACCCCGCAGGCGCAGCCCCGAGGCGAGCGCGACGTCGAAGGGGCCGCGCTCGGGGAGCGCGCCCTCGCCGAGCGCCAGGATCGCCTCGCCCAGGAACGGCCGCCCCTCGGCGACGCCGCTGCGCGAGAGGAGCACCGGGCCGTCGAGCCGCGCGAGGGCCGCAGGGCCGTGGGCCGGGATTCGCTCCGAGACCCGCCCCGTCACCTCGCGCCCGCCGTCGAGGACGACGTGATTCACCGTCCGCGCCAGGATCGCGGCGTCGAGGCCGTGCTCGCCCCCGCACACGAAGGACATCGTCCGGGCGACCTCGTCGAGCACCTCGAAGAGGTGTTCGAAGTCCCGGGCGACGAACAGGCGCGGCTGCATCCGCGTGATGTCGAACGACTGGTCCGCGCAGGACGCGTCGAGCGGCACCCGGTCCACCTCGGGGCCGTGGCAGCGCTCGGCCTCGCCGAAGGACGAGAGGAGGCCGGCGCCGTAGATCCAGGGGCGCTCGAGCGGCCCGACGAGCCCGTACTCCGCGGTCCACCAGTAGAGCCGGCTCGCGCGGGCGGCCTCGGACGTCTCGCGCGGACTCGCGGTCGCCGCCGCGAGCCGCGCCTCGGCGAGCGCGACCTCGTCCGGCGTCGCGGCGGGGTCCTCCTTCACCACCGAGAGGCTGCGGACCGCCTCGAACACCGCCTGGTCCTCCGCCGAGGCGATCGCGCGGAAGCCGGCCTCACCGCAGCGGCGCAGGTACTCCGCGTAGGTCGGGTCGGACACGAGCGGCGCGTGCCCGGCGCTCTCGTGGACGATGTCGGGCGCGGGCGTGTACTCGACATGCTCGTGCGTCCGCACGTCCGCCGCGATGGCGAGGACGCGCCGGCTCTGCAACTCGGTGAAGACCGCGGGCGGGATGAAGCCGCGGACCGGGATGGCGGACCAGCCGGCCCGCGCCAGCGCGAGGTTCATGCCGTCGAGATCCGGGATCGCCTCGACTCCGATCCCGGTCTCGGCGAGCCCGGCGAGCCAGCGCGGGTGGGCCCGCCCCGCGAGCCCGGCCACGAGCCGGCGCAGGACATGGCGCCAGACCGCGTGGTCTCGCGGCGTGTAAGACTCGTGGTGCTGCTGCACCGCGAATCGCCGCAGGTGGGGCGGCAGCGCGGCGGTCGCTCGCTCGGTCGGGGTCATTGCGCGATCCCCGCTCGAACATGCGGACGGGCGGGCGCCGAATCCACCTGCATCCTTCCTTGGCCTTGCCCCCGGTGGGGGCGGGTATTAGAAGCCCAACCCAGGCATGGACACCCACCGGACCGACGCCCACCCGACCCCCGCGCGGATCCTCGTCGTGGACGACAACGAGGCGCTGCGCGAGAACCTCGCCGAGGCGCTGCAGCTCGAGGGCTACGACGTGACCGTCGCGTCGGACGGCGCAAAGGCGCTCGACCGGCTCGCCGAGGATCCCTCGTACGGCGTCGTGCTGCTCGACCTCATGATGCCCGGCATGGACGGCCGCGAGCTCGTGCACCGCATCCGGCAGGACCCGCGGCTCCGCGCGGTGAGGGTCGTGCTGACGACCGGGCACACCGGCCCCCGCGCGCGCGCCGGGATCCACGCCGACGCGTTCCTCACGAAGCCGTTCGGGGTCCGGGAGCTGCTCGCGGCGATCCGCCGGGTCGGCGCCTCGATCGCAGCTCATGACCCCGGACCGTAGCGGGGCAGGTTGAGGCCGTCGGCGGCGGCGCGGGGGTTCCTCGAGAACTGATCCATCCACGCGTCGCCGAACACCTCCCGCGCGGCGAGGAGGTTGTGGAACTTGCAGGCGATCCGGATGTTCGCGAGGTCCGAGGTCCCGCCGAGCGCGAGCGGCTGGATGTGATCGGCCTGGAGCCGGCGCCGCGAGCCGCACGAGCCGCCGGAGGCGAGCCTCCACTCGCAGCAGTGGCCGGCGCGCTCGAGCGCGGCGGCGAGGACATGGGCGGGGACGTGCTCGCGCTTCGCGGGGCGCGGGACCTTCGGCCGCCGCGTGCCGAGCCCCTTCCGCTTCGACGCGCGCTCGAGCAGCGCTTCGAGGGCGAGCTCCAGGATGTCCCCGTCGCTCGCGTTCGGGTGCGCGTGCGAGAGGGCGTCGCGCGCCTCCTCGAGCCTCGCGTGGAAGCCGCGGTCCACCGTGAGGTGGATCCGGCTCCG